>JAKQCM010000009.1 GCA_029559155.1 Chloroflexota bacterium | reverse complement strand
TTCACCATGCCAAACATGATGGCGGCGGTGACGGCATCGCCGGTGCCGGTGTTATCGACAATGTGGGCATAACTGGCGGGCAAATTGCCCACTTCATCCGATGTGGCATAGCTGAGGCCAAAATTTGACAGCGTGAGAACGGCCGTGCCCACACCCGCCTGCACCAACGACCGCGCCATATGCAAGCTCGCGTCCGGGTCCGGGCGCATGAAATCCATTTGCAGCAGCTCGGCGGCTTCCATTTCATTCGGCACAACCAGATGAAGATGAGAGAGGAACGGCCGTAACTTATACGCCAACCGCGACGAGGATGGGTCGGCGCACAGCGGCAGGTTATACTGCCCGGCCAAACGCGCTACCGTATTCATCGCGTCCGGCGACAGGCTGCCGTCCATCATTACCATCGAGGCGTCTCGAAACAGCCGCCGCAGCCGGTACAAATACCCCGATGTAATGGTTTGCATCACGCTTACATCATCCAAAGCCACCGACAACGAGCCATCATCTTCCAATACAGCCAGATATGCGCCGGTGTGATAATCATCTTCCTGCAAAACGTGGTTTACATCCACACCGGCATCGGCCGTTTGCGCCAGCAGCTGGTCACCGATGTTGTCGTTGCCGACGGCCGAAATTAAGATGACCTCCGCGCCCAGGCGGCCCAGGTTTTCGGCCACATTTCGCGCTGTGCCGCCACGCGTAATCCGCACATTAGCCGGATTTGACGTGCCAGGCTCCAACCCGGCCAGCGGTTTGCCCTTGGTATCCAACAAAGTGGCTCCGATTACCAAAATATGTTCGCCCATGCCATCATCCTCCTACCACAAAATGGGATCTAGATTTATGCAGATGCTTACAATTTCGCAGGTAGCTGCGCTCACCCACCACCCAGAAATGCATACCAAAGGCCTGACGCCCGCTAATCGGTGTCAACCGGACGTGGCGTAACCGCCAATCCCAACCATATGCCCACAACAATACCAATAATATCCTCAGCGTACAACGGCCGTTCGCCATCAGACGACATGCGGACACGGCCGTTTCCTGTATCCGCCGCTTCTTGCCCATCACTTGCGGGCACATCAGGCGGCTGTTCAATCTTGCCCAAATAAATCGGCGCGGGATAACGGGTAGCCATTGGCGGTTGCTGCGGCCTGACGGGCACACTGCCCTCGCCTTGTTTGTTGTCCACGATGATCAGATCGTCTGGTTTAAAGATGTAATTTTCTATGTCTCTATCGACCAGAATGTAATCTTCTGCGCGGATGTCGGGCAAAAATGCCTGCACTTCTTCCCAACTTGAAGGATCGGGCTTCATCCAAATTAGGTGGGGGGCAATGTTATCGTGGCCGGGAATAGGGATGAAGGAGACGGCCGTTCCTTCCGCAGTGTCCATCTCCGGCTGCGCCGGCTCTCGTTCAGAAGCCGTCTTTGCGCTCGCGGTTGACAATCTGATTATGGGCAAATCAACCGCTGGCGTAGAGGCCGGGCGCGGGGCGGGCGGCTGCTCCGGGGGTGGCGTAACGGCCGTAGGCTCTTCAACATCCGCTGCCGGTGGCGGCGATGGTGGCGCTGGCGGCTTATCCAGGTTAATTCGTCGATTTCCTGCAGCCGGGTCCGGTCCTTCATCGATCAGGCGCAGTTGCCGGATTGCGCTCTCACGGCTGGCTGCCAGCAGATTCCGCAGCGCACGCCAAAACTGCCCATACTCGCCACTCACATCATCAACCGGGAAGCGGCCCATGCACCTGTCGGCTTTGCCGTAATGGTTCAGGGCAAGTTCGTAATGAAACGCCCCCTGCTGAGCCACTCCTTGCGCAAACTGGGCCAGGCAAACGGCCGTTGCCCGATTCTCAAAATCCCAATAACGGCGCGCTTCCGTAAAACAAGGCCACGCGCCCAAAAATTGACCTTCGTGCAAATAAATAAGGCCGTTATAAAACTCGCTCAAGCCCATCTGGTCGTAATCGCCGATGGCCCGCGTAATGCGCTGCGCCCGCTCCATCGCCGCCACCGCTCCCACCCCCAGGCCGCTAAATCGATAACGAAACTTAAATTCGGCCAGCGTGATGATGTCTACCAGCGGCGGGTCAGGGTAAAGCATTTCCAACAGTCCTGCCAATTCCTCGGCAGAGGGCAATGTGTCAGTCGGAGAGGGTGGCATAAAGGCTTATTCGCCCTCTTTTCGCTGCGCGGGGAGGCTTCGCTCGGCACGAAGTTGTCTTTGCAAGGCGGCCAATTGAGGCATCAGCCCGTCTGGCAACGGTTGGTATTGTTGCGATTGGCGAGCCATTTTTTCCAGCGCTTCCACCATGCGCAATGCAACGACATCGCGCATCGCCCCAACGCCGCCCGCGCGGCGCGCGTTTTCCAGCCCTTCCATAATGGCCTGAATCATAAACACTTCAGCTTCAGCGCGGGCAACCTCCAGCGCAACCAACGAATCTGCCTCGCCGGCGGCCATGGTCTGGCGCGCGCGGGCATCCATGTCCGCGCGCCACCGGTCGACGTATTGCTGTGAAGCTTCGGCGGGCAGGGTTAAGGGTCCGATGTGCGTGCCGATCAGCTCGATGCCGGCGTCTTCCAGAGGAGGACGCAGTTGGCGCTGCAATTCCTGGTTCAGCGCCAGGTTTGGCTCGCGGCGGCCTTCAGGGTGAAGCAGTTCGTCCAGGCGGAATCGAGCCACGACGCCGGCCAATACGCCGCGCGCAATGTTGCCGGGCGCATCTTGCCAAGTAAAAAGCAGGTCGCCGTCGCGGTTGATTTCGGCATAGGCGGCCAGACGCACCGCTTCGAGGTTGTAAGGGAATGGGGCTTCACGCGTTGCCGGGACGCCGCCGGTGTCTATTCGGAAAGTAACGGTGGCGTCGGCAAATACTTCGATGCCATCGCGGGTGACCAACCGGATGCCGCTGAGATGGCGATCTTGCGGGCGCAGGTCTATCAGAGCATGGATGTATTCAAACCGGCCGATTTTTTGTTTGCCAGGGGGGATGACGCGGTAGAAACGGCCGTTCACCTCTGTCACGGCTACTTCACCGGCCGGAATCAAAATCAAACCGGGTCCACCCACGCGCAGCAGTTCCGAGCTTTCCCGCAGCTTCGCCAACGTTCCCGCCGACACCTGAACGGCCGGACCCTGAGCCGTCTCGCCCACCAACCGGCCTAAAAAACGCCGGGCTGTGCCGCTGTCGGGCAAATCGTAGAGTACGCGCACCAGGCTCACCGCAGCCAGATAAGCCAACACCCAACCGGTAATCACCGGAATAAAATGGCGCAGAACACGCCAATCAAAAAACTCGGCCAGGTTGATAAGCGCCGGCGGTAAGTCTGGCGCGCCTGGTAAAAATGTGTGCCAGCGCATGTTTAGCGAGACGGTCAGGTCCAGGCGTTCCAGGTAATGGACCAGCACCCAATATAAAATGATCGCCACAAACAAAATCAACAGGTAAGCGCCACGAGAAATGGGCAGCATGACCGAAGGCGAAGGCGGCGGTGTCGAACGACGACGCATCATGTTCGATCCTCTTCGATCCAGGTTAACATTTCCCGCGAACTATCGACCATACTGGTCAGCAGAGGCTGCGGGATAAGCGCCTGAGTAGAGACATCGCTCACGGCTTTTTCAAACGCTTCAATCATGCGCAGCGTGACGACTTCGGTGAGTTTGACATTGTCATCGCGGCGCATGGTCAGGATGTTTTGGGTAATGCTTTCGATGATCTCGATCTGCGCCCGCGCGCGCGCCCGCTTGAGCCGGCTTTCAGCGTCGGCCTCGGCCTCGGCCTGACGGCGCAAAATTTCGCTTTGCCATCGAGCCTGCCACTGTTTAATGCGCTGGGCGGTCACTTCTTCCGATAAATAGAGGCTGCTGGTTCCCACGTTCAAAATCTCAATACCGGAAAGCTGATCGTTTTGCGCCAGCGAGCGTTGGATGCGCTGCCGAATTTCGTGCAGCGGACCGATGCCGCTGGCGTCCACTTCATAATATTCGTCCAGGAGAAATGCGGCAATTTCGTTGGCCAGCATGGCCGCGGCTCTTGGGGTCACCTGGTTAGACCACCGGCGCAGGCTGTCGCCGGAGCTAACGCTGCTGGCATAATTGACCTGGAAAATAGCTTCCGAGTCGAAAGGGTAAATGTCGCTGTCTGGCGCAAGCTGGGGGTCGTCTTGCAAAATGCGAAAAAGGACGAAAATGTCTAGCTCTACCGGGATGCCATCGCGGGTATTGGCCTTGACGCGCTGCGACCGGGTGTGCCGCCGAAGATCGATGACCTGGGAAACCGATTCACCTTTGTAGAGAACGACAAATCCGGCGCCGACGGCGCGGGAAAATTGGGCGCCTTTGACAAGGGCCAAAACTTGATGGCTGCGGGTGATGCCGCTGCGCAAGGAGGTAAAACTGGGGGGTAAATTGGCGAGATGGGGCGGCACGGCCGTTTTCTCTTTGGCGCGTGCTAGACGGGTGGCGGGAGCGGGTCGCCGGGGAGGCGTCAGATAGTTGCGCCACAGCAGGCGCAGCCCTTCAGCCCAACCTTCGCTGCCGGGAATGGGCAGCACAAAAATGGCATAATACAATAACCCCAAGATGAAGGCGACAAAAACGGCCGTGGCCCACCAAAACATCCCAAACTGGCCAAACGGGAAACCGGTGGCGTCGTGCAGCACCAACCCTATCGCGCCGGCCACAATCACGGCAACAACCAGACCCGCAACGCCAAATTCCAATCGCTGTTTTTTCGGGGATGCCTGCCCTTTCTTCAAACTGTACCATCCTGATGAAATAGGTGCTTGTGATCGCTGGCAACTATACCATAAGTTGGGCGACTTTGGGTATGCCCGTTGACGCTCTGAAGAAGCCTGCTATAATTTGGCCGTACTTAACAAAGGTATACGGGCGGTTAGCTCAGTTGGTTAGAGCGCTACGTTGACATCGTAGAGGTCACAAGTTCGAGTCTTGTATCGCCCATCGTTTGGATGACGGCACGGCCGTCATTTTTGTTTTAAACGCTCCCCCCATGCCATTACGACAACAACCTGTCCACTTTAGATCTCACAACCATCATCACCATTTCCGTGGTCTTAAATTTGCCCCGCGTGCGGCCTAATTGAAAATTCGCCAGCGTAAAGTTGGGCGGCACGTCCGGCAGGTCTGCCTCTGGCTTGCGCACCAATGCCAGCGCCTTGGTAGGGCAGGTGGATACGCACAACCCACAGCCAATGCAGCGATCCAGGTTCAGCACGGCCGTTTCCGCCACCATTTCCACCGCATCCATCTGGCAGCGGCGCGTACAGGCGCCACAGCCATTACACAACGCCGCGTCCACCTCAGCAAAGAACGCCGATGCCAACACGCTCGCCGGCTGCGGATGCAGTTTCGCGCTGCGCAGCACGCCGCAGCAGTCGCCGCAGCAGCAGCAAATAAACGACGCTTTCTGCGAATTACTCGGCTGCAGCACCAATCCGGCGCGATTGGCCTGCTTCAAGATTTTCAGGGCTTCCTCCTGGTCAATCTCTCGCCCCAGGCCATTTCGCTGGTAATAATCGGCGGCCGTGCCGAAAGACAGGCAGGTTTCTAACGGTTTTTTGCACCCTTCGCCCACCGTCTGCCGCTCCTGGCGACAAATGCAAGGGGCCACCACAATGTGCTTTTGTGAGCGCACCAATTCCTCCGCCTGCTCATAAATCATCACTTCCTGGTTGGCGGCGATGCTTTGCCCCACGGGAATCGTGCGAATTTGCGGCGCTTTCTGCCAGACATCGTGGGCGGCTAACGTGGGCAAATACTCCTCAAAGTCGCGCACCAATTCCGGCGTCAGGCGGCCTACCTGGAATTCCCAAATGCCCACCACAAAATGCAGCGCCGAGTATTTTGGCAGCCCTTCTCGTGGGTGATAAGCGTAAATAAGCCCTTTGGCCTCCATTTCTTGCAGCATTTGCGCCGTTTCCGGCACGGACCAATGCACGCGGCGGGCGACAACTTTGGCTTCTTCCGGCAAAACGGTCAGGCACATGGCCAGTTCCGCTTCTTCCGGGCTAAACAGGCGGCGCAAAATGCGCAGTTCAACGCCTGATTCGGTCGGCGGATAGCCGCCGGGCAGGTTATCCAGGTGGTGGGCCAGTTGTTGGTACAGGTCTTGGGTCATGATTTTTTCCTTATCGGGTGGATTTGTCTTGCGAGGATGGTAACAATGCGCACGGCCGTTTCACAAGTGACAATTGTCATCTATATCTTGGGAATAACCGTGGCGGGTACAAAAAAACGGCCGTTCGCGGGAACGGCCGTTCATATCTACAGACCATAAACAGGCCACAGACCTGCTAACGGCAAATTCTTAAATGTGAATCGGGCTGCCTTCCACGCCGTGCGCCGCTTCCATCAGCGCCTCGCTCAATGTGGGGTGAGCATGAACGTTACGGGCAATCTCTTCGGCCGTCAGCTCGGCATTGTGCGCCAGCGTCAGCTCCGGCAGCAGCTCCGTCACGTCCGGACCAACCATGTGCGCGCCCAAAATCTCGCCATACTTGGCGTCAGCGATAATTTTGATGAACCCGTCTTTTTCGCCCAGCCCCAGCGCCTTACCATTGGCCACAAACGGGAACTGGCCCACATTGATCTCATACCCCGCTTCTCTGGCCTGCGCTTCCGTGTAACCAAAGCTGGCCACCTGCGGCACACAATACGTCGCCCGCGGCATCATGCGGAAATCCAACGGATGCGTTGGCTCGCCGGCAATCGCCTCTGCCGCCAACAGCCCCATCGCCGAGGCGATATGCGCCAGCCGGTAATCGGTCGCCACGTCGCCAATGGCGTAAATGTTGGGTACGTTGGTACGCATATGCGCATCAATGGCGATGTTGCCCCGCTCGGTTAACTGCACGCCGGCCGCTTCCAAGCCGATATTTTCCGTATTTGGTTGGAAATTAATCGCCAGCATCACCTTTTCGGCTTGCAAAACCTGGCCGCCGCCAATGGCCACGCTGACGCCGCTGTCCGTTTTCTCCACTTTTTCTACACGCGTATTGGTGTGGAATTTCACGCCCATCTTCTTGTAGGCTTTCTCCAACACGTCGCTTTCCTCTGGCTCCTCGTTGGGCAGCAGGTGGGGCAGCATTTCCACGATGGTGACGTCCACGCCATAATTGGCCCACATGTAGGCAAATTCAACACCAATCACCCCGCCGCCAATGATGATGAGGCTTTGCGGCACTTCTTCGCTGAGAATCGCTTCGATGTAGGAAATGATGCGCTCGCCATCAAACGGAACGCCCGGCAGTTGGCGCGGCCGCGCGCCGGTAGCGATGATGATGTTACGCGCCGCCAGGGTCGTTTCGCCGCCATCGTTCAGCGTAACTTGAATCGATTCGCGGCCGGTCAGCTGCCCGGTTCCTTCAAAAACGTCGATGTTGTTCTTCTTCATCAAAAACTGCACGCCTTTTACCAGGCGGTTGGAAACCTGGCGGCTGCGTTTGAAGGCCACATTGTAATCCAGCGCCAGATTGTCGAAGCTGAAGCCAAATTCTTTTGCCCGATGTTGCAGCGTGTGGGCCAATTCGGCATTCTTTAATAATGCCTTAGAAGGGATGCAGCCAATGTTGAGGCAGACGCCGCCCCAATATTTTTTTTCGATGATGGCTATTTTCAGGCCCAATTGGGCAGCGCGAATGGCCGCCACATAGCCGCCAGGCCCCGCTCCTAAAACAACAAGATCATATTGGTTTGCCATAATTTTCTCCTGATCGAGAGGTGTATAGGTGTTCGAGTATTCAGGTGTGCAGGCATGTCGGTGAATGAAGACCTGAATCCATGCTTACAGATTATACCCCATCCAAAGGTTAGGGCATCTCGCTAAATAGAGTGATTGCATACTCGCCAATTTCAGATGTCTCAGACGGCCTCGCCAGGGCGTAGACGCCCCGGCTAGATAACAACGCCGGTCAAAACCGGCTTAAAGCCCCGTTTACGGGGCGTTGTTTGGTAGCCAGATGCTTTAGCAGATTAAAAAATTAATCCGGTAATCGAGAGACGTGTCATGCTGAGAGCCTGTGCTGAGCTTGCCGAAGCATCCTCCGAAGCATCCCATTTGCTTGAAATGACCGAGTGATAGGGATTCTTCGCTCCGAAGACTCCGCTCAGAATGACCAGTTCATTACCTGCTTGTTTTCTTAAAGACCAATAGGGTTTTTAGCGTGTACTGTCAGCGAGTAATTCTTGTAACAGGCTCATGGAGATGGCCTGAGAACGGCCGTCTCCATCCAGTTCCGGGTTCCAGGCCGATAAGGAAACGGCCGTTACCCGCCCCGTCGCTGCCAGATGACGAAACACCCGGCGCACGGTGTCGGCCGAAGGGCCGCGGGGGGCCGGGTAATTCATGGCCGGCACTTCCGCCGGATCGACCACGTCCGTGTCGAAGTGAACGTACAGCGGGCCGTCGGGCAGCGGGTAATCTAGCAGCATGGTTACGTCGGGCAGGTGGGTGATGCCCGATTGTTCGACGAGGGTGCGCTCGCCGGGGTCCAGATCACGGCCGTCGGTCAAAATCACGTTGGCGGGGGGTAACGGCCGTAATCCCACCCCCTGCGGCAGCCTTTGTTCCCCCAATCCCACGGCCATCGCCAGCGGCATGCCGCCCAAAAAGCCCGACGGCGTCGTCTCCCAGGTGTTAAAGTCACCATGGGCGTCGAACCAGATGAGCGTGGGGATCACGCCTGCCTGCTGCAAGCCGGCCAGCACGCCAATCGTCGTGCAGCAGTCACCGGCTACGCTGACGGGCCGCTGCCCCTGGCGCAGGGTATCGGCCAACAGCGCCGCCAGCGGCCGGTATAGGCTCATCATGCGCTCCTGCTTATCGCTGCCGCTGAGCGGCGGCCGGTTAATCTGCCAGCCGGGCGCAGCCAGCCCCGCCAGCCCGGACACGCTGTCATCCAGGAAATAAGGTGTTAACACAAATCGATTTTCCACTTTGCTCCTCTCGCTTCCTGCCCATCAAGTCATACGGACATAACCGATTCTCTGCACGTTAGATAGCTATCTTTTAGTTCGTTAGATAGCTATCCTTTAGTTCGTTAGATAGCTATCTTTTGGTTCGTTGGATAGCTATCTTTTGGTTCGTTAGATAGCTATCTTTTGGTACGTTAGATAGCTATGGAATGGTTATTAGCATACTTATGGGCCAGGGAAAACCTTTACCGATGCCAGAATGCTTCAAGCTCTACGCCCAGGCCGTCGGCCAGGCGGTTGACGTAGGCATAATAGCCCGTTACCTGATTGATGTCGAGGATATCGGCGTCGCGGAAACCGGCGGCGCGCAGGGCGGCGATGTCCCCTTCGATCATGGCCCACGGTTCTCTGGTGAGCTTCTCGGCGTAGGCGAGCATGGCGCGGTCGGCGCTGTTTAGATCGGCCTGCCGCCAATCGGAAGTTAGCTGATCGACCAGGGTTTGGTCCTGGGTGAGGCGGAGCAGCCCGGCTCCGTGGTGGGTAATTCAGTAATGACAGCGATTGGCGGCGGAAACGACGACGGCGATCATTTCTCGTTGGGCGCGGCTAAGGCCGGAACGGCCGTACATCACCGTTTTGTACAGTTCAACGTGCGCCCAGAGCGAGCGCAAATTGAGGCTGTGGATTTTGAGGATATTGTCCACACCGCCCCACGGTTCGATCAGTTTGGCGTAGGCTTCTTTGAGTTTGCCGGTGGCTTCGTGTTCTTGAATGATTTTGATCCAGGCCATGATTTTCTCCCAGGAAAGTTTGCCTGATTGTGCGGTATGCCGATGCCTGGTGTCAAGGGAAAGTTGCGGTTGGCAAAACGGCCGTTCTCGCCCAAAATTACGGTGACATCCTGCGAGGCGCATATGAAAAAACGAGTCTACATTGCGTATACGGGCGGCACCATTGGCATGAAACGGGTGAACGGCCGTTATCTGCCCATTCCCGGCTATTTGCAAGAATTGATGGCCGCCAATCCTGCTTTCCATCACGCCAGCCTGCCCGATTACACCATCAACCAGTACGACCCGTTATTTGATTCGCCGGACATGACGCCCTCGGACTGGTCTAAAATTGCCCGCGATATCTGCGATCATTACCATGCGTATGACGGCTTTATTGTGCTGCATGGCACGGACACGATGGCTTACACGGCTTCGGCGCTGGCTTTTATGCTGAAGGACCTGGCCAAGCCGGTGATTGTCACCGGCTCGCAAATTCCGCTGGGCGAAATCCGCAGCGACGCGCAGGACAATCTGGTGTCCTCGCTGCTGCTGGCGTCTCATGAATTTGTCATTCCCGAAGTGGGGCTGTATTTCAACAGCCGCCTGTTTCGCGGCTGTCGCACGGTGAAGGTGGATGCGGACGGTTTTGATGCGTTTGCCTCGCCCAACTATCCGGCGCTGGCGGCGCTGGGCACGGGGGTAGAGATTCGAGAGCGATTGGTGCGACGGCCGTCTGCCCCATCCACCTCCGACATCGACCTGCGCGAAATCAATGTACCGGCGGTGGTAGGGGCGTTTCGCCTGTTCCCCGGATTGTCGCCGCGCATCCTGGAGAATATGCTCCAGCCGCCGCTGCGCGGGCTGGTGCTGGAAACGTATGGTTCCGGCAATGGTCCCACCGGCGACAAGGAATTTTTGCGCGTTTTGCGTGAGGCCAACGCGCGCGGCGTGGTCATTGTCGATTGTACGCAGTGCCTGAAAGGTACAGTGGATCTGAGCAAATATGCCACCGGCGCAGACCTGGCCGAAGTGGGCGTGCTCAGCGGCTACGACATGACGCCGGAAGCGGCGCTGACGAAATTGGCCTATTTGCTAAGTATTTCCGATGACGTGGCCCAAATTCGGGCGTGGATGCAGGAGGACTTGCGGGGTGAATTGAGCCGATAACGGCATGGTGAAGCGTGGTGCGTAATCTGGCCCATTTGCCCGGCCCTGTGGAGTTGACAAAGAAAGCGTTTCGTGCCACAAACAGGCTCATGCATAATGAAACTCAGCGCAAAACAGGGTCGCGCCACCCGCTAAAGGACGCGCTCCTGCGATTACTTATCTGGGTCCTGGCGCTGTTGATGGCCGGGATTTTGGTGCTGCCCATTGTGGGATTGGTTTGGCGGACCATGACCGCGCTGCACAGCAGCTTTTCTCTGGATGTGGAACCGGTGCTAACGGCCGTCTGGCTCAGTTTGCAGACAACGGCCGTCAGTATGCTCCTGGTGATCTTGCTGGGCACGCCGCTGGCCTATTTGCTGGCCCGGCACAATTTCCCCCTCAAACGCGCCCTGGCTGTCTTTGTCGAACTGCCGATTGTCCTGCCGCCGGTTGTGGCCGGCCTGGCCTTGTTGAGCGCGTTTGGGCGGCGCGGGTTATTGGGCGCGCCGCTGACCATGTTGGGTATCTCTATTCCATTTACCTGGGTGGCGGTGGTGCTGGCGCAGGTGTTTGTAGCTGCGCCGTTTTATATTCGCGCGGCGCAGCTGCGTTTTGCCGCGCTACCCCGCGAGTTGGAAGAAGCGGCCAGCATGGACGGGGCGGATGGCTGGCGGGTGTTTTGGCATGTGATACGGCCGTTAAGCAGCCGTGCCCTGGCAGCGGGATTGGTGCTTAGCTGGGCTCGCGCCCTGGGCGAGTTTGGGGCGACGATTTTGTTTGCCGGTAATTTGCAAGGGCGCACGCAAACCATGCCGCTGCTGATTTATGGCGCGTTGGAGCGCGATCTAAACGCGACGTATGTGAGCGCCCTGGTTTTGCTCGTGCTGGCTATGGCGGCCTTTGGCCTGACCCGCTGGTTGGCCCAGTTGGACGAGAGAGATGCCGATCCATTGGCGGGATGAGCTAGACCTGGCCGTTGAGATACGGCCGTAAAAACACCCCCGTATAACTCCCATCCACCTGCGCCACCTGCTCCGGCGTGCCTTCGGCCACAATCAAACCGCCGCGGTCGCCGCCCTCCGGCCCCATGTCAACCAAATGATCCGCTACCTTGATGATGTCCAGGTTATGCTCAATAATCACCACGGTATTACCCTTATCCACCAGCCGGTTCAACGCCACAATCAACTTGGCCACGTCATGGCTGTGCAGCCCAACAGACGGCTCATCCAAAATATACATCGTGCGGCCCGTAGCAATTTTCGATAATTCGCGGCTTAATTTCACCCGCTGCGCCTCGCCGCCGCTCAAGGTAGGCGCCGGCTGCCCCAGGTGAATATACCCCAACCCCACATCCACGAGCGTTTCCAATTTGCGCCGAATGGATGGGATATTTTCGAAAAACGCCAACGCTTCGTCCACACTCAAATCTAGCACCTGCGCGATATTCAACCCTTTATAGGTCACTTGCAGCGTTTCGCGGTTATACCGCGCCCCGTGGCAAATATCGCAGGGCACGTAAATGTCGGGCAAAAACTGCATCTCAATGCGGTTTTGCCCCTGCCCCTGGCATGCCTCGCAGCGCCCGCCTTTTACATTAAAGCTAAATCGCCCCGCCTTATAGCCGCGTATCTTGCTCTCCGGCAGCCCGGTAAACAAATCTCGGATTGGGTTAAATAAATTTGTATAGGTCGCCGGATTGGAGCGCGGCGTGCGCCCAATGGGACTCTGATCAATTTCAATGACCTTGTCCAGATGCTCCAGACCTTCGATGCCCGCATGTTTGCCTGGCAGTTCTTTTGATTTGTAGAAATGTTGATTTAGCCGCTTGCTCAAAATTTCCACCAGAAACGAGCTTTTGCCGCTGCCGCTGACGCCGGTAACGCACACAAATTTGCCCAGCGGAATTGCCACATCCACGTTTTTCAAGTTATTTTCTTGCGCCTGCCGCACGATAAGAAACTGCCCTTTGTGCCCTTTGCGCCGTTTGCCAGGTACCGGGATTTGTGTCCGGCCGCTGAGATACGCGCCGGTGATTGATTTTTCATTGGCGGCGACCTCATCCGGCGTTCCTTCGGCCACAATTTCGCCGCCCAATTTGCCCGCGCCCGGTCCCAGGTCCACAATCCAATCGGCCGCGCGCATGGTGTCCTCGTCGTGCTCCACTACCAGGACCGTGTTGCCCAGGTCGCGCATCCCCTTCAGCGTATGGATCAGGCGTTCGTTGTCGCGCTGGTGCAGGCCAATGGATGGCTCGTCGAGCACATACAACACGCCCATCAACTGACTGCCGATTTGTGTGGCCAGACGGATGCGCTGCGCCTCGCCGCCGCTCAGTGTGCCGGCCGCGCGGTCCAGCGTCAGGTAATCCAGGCCCACGTTGATCATAAACTGGAGCCGCTCATGAATTTCCTTCAGGATGGGTTTGGCGATCATCTTTTGCCGTTCCGTCAGCACGCCATCGTCGCGCAGCCTTTCCGCCCAGGGCAAGGATTGGGCTACTGCCCAGCGCGTCACATCGGCGATGTTAATGTCGTCGATGGTTACGGCCAGGGTCACGGGCTGCAAGCGCGTGCCCTGGCAGGTGGAACACGGCCGATTCACCATAAACGTTTCCAATTTGTCGCGCACATAGTCGGAAGTGGACTCGTTGTACCGTCGCCAGAGGTTGGTTACCACGCCTTCGTAGTTGGTGCGGTAGTTGCGCGTGTCGCCGTCGCGGTTGATATATGTGACCGTGATGCTTTCGTCGCCGCTGCCGTGCAGCAAAATGCGCATCTGGGCATCGCTAAGCTGGCGCACGGGGACGTTGGTGGGGATTTTAAAGTGATCGGCCGTGGCCTTGAGCAGTTGCCAGTAATAACCGGCCTTGTCGTCGGTGGGCCAGCCGGTAATGGCGCCTTCGACCAGGGTTAAATCTTTATTGGGCACGATCAGGTCGTCGTCAAGCTCTTTTTTGGTGCCCAGGCCCTGGCAGTCTGGGCAAGCGCCGTGCGGACTGTTAAAGCTGAAGGTGCGTGGTTCGATTTCGGGAATGCTGGTCCCATCATAGGGGCAATAAAGGTGTTCGGAATAGAGCTGGTCCGTTTGATTATCACGGTCGGTGACGTCGTTGATGATGACAATGCCGCTGCCTAATGCCAGCGCTGTTTCGACAGAGTCGGTGAGGCGGGTACGGTCGGCCTTTGCTTCTTCGCTGTCGTCGTGGGGATCATGCCGGATGATGAGCCGATCCACCACGGCTTCGATGCTGTGGTTTTTATAGCGGTCGAGTTCAATTTCTTCGTCAACCTGGCGCACTTCGCCGTTCACACGGACGCGAACAAAACCGGCTTTGCGCACGTCTTCAAAGACGCTTTGGTGGTGGCCTTTGCGGTCTTTCACCAGAGGCGCGAGTACCTGGATGCGGCTGTTTGGCGGCATGTGGAGCACGCTTTCAACGATTTGCTCGGCGGATTGCGGGCTGACAGGACGGCCGCATTCAGGACAGTGGGGTGTGCCGACGCGGGCAAAGAGCAGGCGCAGGTAGTCGTAAATCTCGGTGACCGTGCCGACGGTGGAGCGTGGGTTGTG
>JAKQCM010000174.1 GCA_029559155.1 Chloroflexota bacterium | reverse complement strand
CCCATTTGCTTGAAATGACCGAGTGATAGGGATTCTTCGCTCCGAAGACTCCGCTCAGAATGACCAGTTCATTACCTGATTGTTTTCTTAAAGACCAATAAAACCCTTAGGGTCTCATCGTGATTCCTGTTGGTTTCCGGTACACAATGTCGCCGGCAACCAGGGTCAGGTCCACTTCAAGATCGTCGTTGAGCAGCGCCAGATCGGCGCGGCTGCCGGGGGCGATACGGCCGTATGCCCCCAAACCCAACACGCTGGCCGGAGTGGTGGTAACTGTCGCCAGGGCGTCGCCTAAGGCGCAGCCGGTGAAGGCGATGAGATTGCGCACGGCCGTGATCAAATCCAACACGCTGCCGGCCAACGTGCCATCCGCCAGCCGCGCTTCCCGTTCTGTCACGGTCACGTCAAAATCGTTCAGGCGGTAGACGCCGGGCGGGCAGCCTAGGGCGGCCATCGCATCTGTTACCACGCTCAAGCCGTGCGGCCCTTTGGCCTGCCAGGCCAGTTTCACCATCGCCGGATGGACGTGAATGCCATCGGGAATGATGCCGGCGACGACGCTGTCGGTGTGAAGCAGCGCGCCGGTCAGCCCTGGCTCGCGGTGGCCGAGGGGCGGCATGGCGTTGTAAAGGTGCGTACCATACCGCACGCCATGGGCAAAGGCGGTCTCTGCTTCGGCCAGGGTGGCCATCGAGTGACCCGCGCTGACAACCACGCCGCGGGCGACCAATTCTTGCGCCAGGGCCAGTGCGCCCGGCAGCTCTGGGGCCAGCGTTACCAGGCGGATGCCGGTTGCCGGCGACCAATCGGCCACGGCCGTTTGCTCCGGCAGGCGCAGGTAGGACGGGTTGTGGGCTCCTTTTTTGGCCGGGTTCAGGAAGGGGCCTTCGACGTGCAGCCCCAGCGGTTCCGCGCCGCGAAAGTTGGACGGACGGCCGTGCCGTACCACAGCTTGCGCCTGGGCGATTTGCGCCAGCGGCGAGGTGATGATCGTGGGCAGGAAGGCCGTCACGCCCCAGCGAGGCAGGTCGGCGGCGACGGCCCAGATGACCTCCGGATCTGTGGTGAAGTCGTGGCCGAATGCGCCGTTTAGCTGCAAATCGAGCAAGCCTGGGACCAGGATACGGCCGTCTCCCTCCACGACCGTGGCGTGTGGCGGTATGGGCAGGTGGGCGGTGGGGGCGATGTGGGTGATACGGCCGTTTTCCACCTGCACGGCGGCATCGCGAATGGTCTGATTGGGGGTTAGAACAGTTGTGTGGCGGATGATGAGCATAACAAAAATCCATCCATCTTTGTAAAATGACTTAACAAACTTTACATCATGCACGCTCCACTGTCAATCAAGTCGGCCGGCAATGAGCGCGGCGGCTGCACGGCCGATTTGTGGATTGTGTTGTTCCGGGGATCCGTGTGGGCGGTGGTTGCTTGAACCGCGCACACGGCCCATAATTACGCGGAAAACCCAATCGGTAAGAGCCTCTATCACCGCTTAAAAATTAAGCGGCGCAGATTGGACCAATCTTCAAGATTGGTCCAATCTAATAACCGCAGACTTAGAAGAATGGGACGCGGATGAACACAGATTTTCACAGGTTGTATCTGCGTTCATCCGCGTCAATCCGTGTCCTATTTTCACAGGAGAATGCATAGCTTATGAGTAAAGATTATCGTACGCTGCCGGTTAACGCGGTGCGGCGGCAAGATCGTGAAGTGACGGATGAGAGCTGGATTCGCGCTTTGCTGCACCGCGCGCCGATTGGTTATCTGGCCACGCAGCAGGATGGCCAACCGTTCTTGAACAGCAATTTGTTTGTGTACGATGAAGCGGCGCAGGTGATTTATATCCACACGGCGAAAGTGGGCCGCACGCAGGCAAACATCGTGGCCGACGGCCGTTACTGTTTCACCGTTACCGAGATGGGGCGGCTGCTGCCGGCCGACGTGGCCCTGGAATTTAGCGTGGAGTATGCCAGCGTGGTGGTGTTCGGCACGGCCGTGTTGATCACGGATGAAGCGGAGGCGACTCATGGGCTGCAGCGGCTGTTGGACAAATACGCGCCGCACCTGACGCCGGGGCAGGATTATCGCCCGCCGGTGGCAGAAGAGCTGAAGCGCACGGCCGTTTTTCGCTTGAGCATCGACCAGTGGAGCGGCAAAAAGAAGGAAGTGGCCGCCGATTTCCCCGGCGCGTATTGGTACGGGGCAGAGGCGGAAGGCGCGGGATAAGAGCATGAATAAGGCAAATTGGGCCATATTTGCCTTGACGATTTAGAACGCATGTGCTAATATACTCATGCAAACATACGACCCGATTTGCTCCAAAACATCCTCTTCCCCCCAAATATGCCGGCGCTGTAAAGCGCTGGTCCCCTCTCAATTCCCCTTCAACTCCTCACCCTCCCAACGCGAAAACGGCCGTCTTTCTGAAAAGAGAGACGGCCGTTTTCGTGTTGTGCGGAGACTACAAATCGCAGATCGTAAATCGCAAATCCCTCCGCCTCAATGAATATCGGCCATTTCAATCCAACGGCCGTCCAGCGTCAGGTAGCGTTTGAGCAAATTGGCGGTCAGGCAGGAATGCACGGGCAGCACCAGCAGCAAACCGCCGATTTGCGCCTGCTGAAACAGCGTCTCGTCGGCCTGAATGATGCCGTGTTCCTGGGACATCGTTTTGACGACGTTTTGCGGCGGGAGGATGCGCCAGCCGTGCGCCGTGGGCAGGGCGATACGGCCGTAATTCACCTGCCCGTCTGCGTCTGCCAGCCGCTCTTTGGAGAGGTGGATCGCGCCGCCGTAGACCACAATCTGGCGGCGGTTGGCGTGTTTGGCGACGATGGGGCAGGCGCAGGCGACGGC
>JAKQCM010000170.1 GCA_029559155.1 Chloroflexota bacterium | reverse complement strand
ATGAATAATCGCTCGGCAATCTCTTTGTCCGAGTACCGTTTGGCCAATAGATCTAAGATATCCAACTCCCGATTGGTAAATGGTTCAGTCGGGATCGGTTCGAAATCGGCGTATTGCCAGTTGGCAGTGGCAGCGCCCGCGCCCGCCGTCGTGAATGCCGCCAATAAGTGTGCCCAGAAAGCCAACAAGTCTTCTGGTACGGCTAAATTGGATAAGAGATAAGCCATCTCGTCTCCTAAATCGACAAAGACGCGGACCACCCCGCCGGACTGGGCCAGAAGGAGCGCTTCGACCAAAGCCGTCTGGGATTTCTCTTGTTTGTTTTGGGCAGCGTACAAGAGCGTTTGCAGCGCCAGCACTTCCAGCAAATAGCGCGTGTTGTGCGAAAATGTAAAGAATGCCTTTAAGGTATCAAGAAGATTGGCTGCTTGCTGAAGGCTGGCAGGCGTCTTCTGGGTCAGCCACACTTTCACAAGCGTGAAATGCGGCAGATATTGTCGGAAGGCCGGCGTTAAGGGGGGCGGTTCATCAAATTGGGCCGCCCATTGATAGGCTTTCGCTGTGCTATGGTGGCGCAAGGCCAATTCCGCCTGAAATGCCTGGGCCAGAGCCAGGTCGGACACGTTGCTTGTATCGAGCAGATATTCGACCAGCGCTTCGGCCGTGCGGGAGGCCATTTCCGGTTTTCCTTGCGCCTGATAGGTGAGGGCGAGGCCAATAGCGCTGTGGATGTAGTTTTCACCGTAGTGGAGATACGGTTCCTGCACGACGAACAGGAATGCATTTTCCGCCCCTGACAAATCATTTTGCTGGTAGAGAGCGGCGCCGAGGTGATAATGAGCAAAGCCGCGAATGGAAATATGACTGTTTTGACTGAGCTTATCGGCCTGTCGGGCAGCCTGGATCATGCCGGTTAAATCTGCGGCCATCCAATGGATGAAGCAGGCCGTCTGAATGAGGGTCGCTTTGAAATGATCGCTTTGTTCCTTTTCTTCCGCGAGGCCTCCATAAATGACTTTATAGGCACTGCTTAAATTGCCTAACATGAATTGAGCAGCGGCCAGGCAGGTGCGGGCCAGCACCCTGACTATCCAGAATTCCGGCGGTGTGTTTTTGATGGCGAATTGAGCCTGTTCAATCGTTTGCTCAGGCTGAAGGGCGAGGTAAGAGAGCAGCGCGTGTAAGGTGCTCAGCTCTGCTCGGAAATAATTTAACTTTTGCGCCGATTGAATGGTAACAGCCAGGGCTTCCAGTTTTTGTATGTCCGGCGCCAATTCGCCCCATTGCCCGAGATAGTACATTAACCAGACTTTGATGATGAGCAGATCAGGATATTGGGCGATTGTTTGCGGCGAAAAGTAATTCAGAAGATGGTTTACTCGCTGCCACCGGGCCGCATTTAAGAGATGATACCGTTGGGCGGCAATCAGCCTGACGGCCGTGTCCACGTCTTGAGCCTGGAGATAATGTTCGAGCGCTTCTTCCGTATAGCCGTGGTCAGCATACCATCTGCCGGCCTTTTTGTGCAGCGCCGCCAGTTGGAAAGGGCTTAACGCCGCCCTGGAGCGAATGAGGAGCAGTTCTTGAAACAGATGATGGTAGCGAAACCATTCCCCATGAGGGTCTAAAGAGAAGGTGAAGAGATTGGTCTGGACGAGTGTGTCAAGGATTTCCCGGCTGGGCGCGACTGGACCGGAGGCGTCGTCTTCCTCTTGAAGGGCGTCGCAGAGAGCGGGGCAAAATCGGTCTAAGACGGCCGTTCTCAATAAAAAGTTTTGTATGGCCGGCGGCTGTTGGCCCAATACTTCATCCAACAGGTAGCTTGTAATATAGTGGTTGCCGCTGTGCAGGCGCTCTTGCAAAACGGCCGTTTCCCCATGCGCCCTCAGCGCCAGCCGGGTGAGCCGCAGCCCCGCCGGCCACCCTTCTGTCCGGTCCGCCAAGGTCGCGACCAGGTCGTCGGGAATCGGCGTTTCCTGGTTTTGTCGCAGAAACTGTGCCGCCTCTGCCTGGTTAAAGCGCAGGTCTTTTGCCCGAATTTCTGTGACCTGGTTTCTGGCGCGCAGACGTGGCAGGCCAAACAAAGGGTCTTCACGGGTGATAAGCAACAGGTGCATTTTATCTGACTGATGTTGGATCAGGGCGGCGAGCAGTTGGTGGATTTTGGGCAGGGTGATCAGGTGAAAATCATCCAAAATGATGACGAAGGAGTGGGGCAAAACGGCCGTTTCGTTGATCAAAATCGCCGTGATGGTCTCCAGGGGTGGCAGCTGGGGGGCATTGAGCAGCGCGGTGGTTTTCTCTAATCCATCTGGGAAAATGGTCCGCACGGCGGCCGTGAAGTAGCTGAGGAAGCGGCCTAACTGGTTGTCATTTTTGTCCAGCGAAATCCAGGCGGTGGGGCAGGCGCATTCTTTTTGCCACAGACTGGCCAAAACAGATTTCCCGTAACCGGCGGGGGCAGAGATGAGGGTGAGTTGACGGAAACGGCCGTTTTCCACCCGTTCAATCAATTGCCTGCGCGGCAAAATATTCGGGTCAAGCGTCGGTGGCTGTAATTTAGTCTGAATCAGGGTATGCGTCTGCATTACGCGTATCAAATTATGCAAAACATTCGGTAAGATACGCGGATTATAGCACAGGAACCCAAGGCGACAGACGGGCCGCGTATAAGCGCGGCCCGTCGGGTAATGCCCTATGTCCAATGGCGCTGCCCAACAATACAATGACAGCCGCCATTATCAGACCGGCAAAGTTGTTGGCAAACCGGGATTTCGCCTCGGCATTGGTCACCAGCGCCGTCGCCGAAAAAGAACCGCCCGCCGGCATCCCCTGAAACAGCCCGGAGGCGATATTCGCCGCCCCCTACCCGACAAAATCGCCCGACGCATCCGGGTACTGCCGTCTGGATTCGTGTAGCTTTTGGTGATGTTTGCCCCTATCGGTTGTTTTTAGCTGTTCGTTACAACCCTAACAGCGGATGGACTACCGATGATTCGTGACCAAAGGGGCCTCACATATCATGGCAAAACCCATATCCTAAACATACTTGATGTTGATCTTCTCAATCTTACCGTTGAACTTAAACGGCGCCCGGTCGTAATAATCCAACGCTACCGGCGACCCCAAATCCATGCCGACATCGAACGTTTCAGACGCGGTGAAAATGACCGGTACAGAGTCTTCAAAACGGCCGTTTCCAACCTGCTCGCCATTGACACGGAACGTCATCGTGCCACCAGAGCGA
>JAKQCM010000499.1 GCA_029559155.1 Chloroflexota bacterium | reverse complement strand
TTTTTGGCGCGGGTAACGGCCGTATACAGCAAATTGCGCTGCAGCATCATGTAATGCTGCGTCAGCACCGGCACCACCACACACGGATACTCCGCGCCCTGGCTCTTGTGCACGGAGATGGCGAAGGCGTGGACCAGTTCGTCGGCTTCCAAAAAATCATACACCACCGGCATGCCGTCGATGCTGATGGTGAGGGTTTGCTGGATGGGGTCAACGGCCGTTATCCGCCCAATATCGCCGTTATACACATTCTTGTCGTAGTTGTTCACCGTCTGCATCACCTTGTCGCCGGCGCGGAACACGCGCCCACCCAGGCGGCGCTCTGGTTTACGGCCGTTCGGCGGATTCAGCGTACTTTGCAGCAGCAAATTCAGATTGCTCACGCCCACGCTGCCATTGTACATCGGCGACAGCACCTGAATGTCGTCCAGCGGGTCCAGGCCGAATTTGTGCGGCAGGCGCTTCTGCACAATGTCCACCAACAGGTCGGCCGCCTCGTCCGGGTCTTCTTTGATGAAGATGAAGAAGTCGGCGGCCGCGCCGCCCGGCTTCTCCTGGGCGGTTTCCGGCATCAGGCCCTGGTTAATGCGATGGGCATTGCTGATGATCAGCGAATTGGCCGCCTGACGGAAAATGGTTTGCAGGCGAATCACCGGGGCAACGCCGGATTCAATCAAATCGCCCAGCACGTCCCCTGCGCCGACGCTGGGCAGTTGGTCTACGTCGCCCACCAGCAGCAGGTGGCTGTCCGGCCCGATGGCTTTGAGCAGGTTGTTAGCCAGGACGAGATCGAGCATGGAGGCTTCGTCGATGACCACCATGTCCACGTCCAGCGGGTTTTCGTCGTTGCGGCCAAAGCCTTCGCCGGGGTTAAATTCCAGCAGGCGGTGGATGGTTTTGGCTTCGCGGCCGGTGGCTTCGGCCAGACGTTTGGCGGCGCGGCCGGTAGGCGAGGCCAGGGCGTAGGTGCGCCGGTTGGCGTCGAGCAAATCGAGCAGGGCGCGCAGGGTGGTGGTTTTGCCGGTGCCGGGCCCGCCGGTGAGGATGGTGACTTTGTGGGAGACGGCCGTTTGCACCGCCCCCAGCTGCTGCTCCGACAAAGTCATTGACGATTGGCGATTGACGATTGACGATTGACAATTTTTCAGGCGGCTGGTGGGATGGGCGATCATGCGCTTGACGCGCTGGGTGACGCCGATTTCGGAGAAGTAGAAGGGGGTGAGGTAGACGGCGCGTTCTTCGTGGAGTGTGGTGGGAGATTGGAGATTGGGGATTGGAGATTGGTTGGCGGCGATTTCGTAGCGGATGGTTTCGCGTTTGATGAAGTCGGAGTTTTCTAATTGGTCGATAACGGCCGTTATCTTTTCCTGCGCCACGCCCAAAATCTCCGCCGCTTCCGGTTCCAGGTCTTCCTGCGGCATGTAGACGTGGCCTTCCTCGGCCATGCGATTGAGGGTGTAGGCCACACCCGCCTCGATGCGGCCCGGATCATCCGGAGCCAGACCGAGCGCCTGGGCGATTTTATCGGCCGTCTTGAAGCCGATGCCGTAGACGTCGTTGACCAATCGGTAGGGCGTGTTTTGCACCACCGCCAGCGATTGGTCGCCGTACTGCTTATAGATTTTGGTCGCCAGCGTGGTGGACACGCCGTGCGATTGCAGGAAGATCATCACGTCCTTGATGGCCCGCTGCTGCTCCCAGGACTTAATGATGCTCTCCACCCGCTTGTCGCCGATGCCCAGCACCTTGCGCAGCTCCGTGGGTTGGTAGTCGATGATGTCCAGCGTCTCTTCGCCGAAGCGGTCGACGATGCGCTCGGCCATCACCCGACCCACGCCGCGAATGAGGCCAGAGCCGAGGTAACGTTTGATACCCTCAGTGGTCGCGGGCAGCGATTGTTCGCAAAATTCGGCCTGAAATTGACGGCCGTGTTTGGCGTGACTGGTCCATTTGCCGGTGAGTTTGAGCCATTCGCCCGGCTGCACCTCCGGCAAATTGCCCACCACAGTGATCAGCGCATCC
>JAKQCM010000497.1 GCA_029559155.1 Chloroflexota bacterium | reverse complement strand
TTGGTCTTTAAGAAAACAATCAGGTAATGAACTGGTCATTCTGAGCGGAGTCTTCGGAGCGAAGAATCCCTATCACTCGGTCATTTCAAGCAAATGGGATGCTTCGGAGGATGCTTCGGCGGCCTCAGCACAGGCTCTCAGCGTGACACGTCTCTCGATTACCGGATTAATTTTTTAATCTGCAAAAGGGTTTTTCAAACCCTTAGGGTTTCCTGATAGGCGTTATTAAAAAGGGAAACCCGGCAGGCAGACCCCTCGACCTGCCGGGCTTTGCAAGGGGAGGAAATGAGACGTTACTCCTTAACTGCGTAAAAATACGCCGTAAAAGATTCGTTGGTGGCGGCGATACGGCCGTGTATCGCCCAAGCCGGGGTTAACTGCTGCTCCGCAGTCTGGTTGACCGCCGGGTCGTAAAAATAAACCAGTTCCATGCGGTCAATCACTACTTGCGCCAATTCACCTGCGCTGCCGAGCGGCACAGTTTGCACCAACAGTGGCGTAGCATTCGCCGAGGCTGGTTCTTCAGACAAACCGGGATACGGGTCAGGCGGCGCGGGATAGCTGCTTTCGGCGGCGGGATAGGCCGGCTGATGGGCGGGGTAAGCCGCCAAATCGGACAGAGCCGGGGGAGTAGGCAGCGCCGCGTCCTCGCCGTACAGGACCAGCCCCGGTTCGGCGGCCGGAAATTCTGAAGCGGGCGGCTGGGTGATAGAGTGCCAACTGAGAGACTGCCCATCGGCCGGGTAGGTTTCGGCGCAAACTTCGATGCGCTCGCCAGTTTGTAATTCGGTGGGGGCGTTGGGGAGGGCGTAACGGCCGTTATCTCCTTCCACCGTCAGCCAGCCTTCGCCATCTACCCAGGCAAACACGCCAATCTGGCAGGAAAAAGGAGCATACGAGCTGGTTAACGGCTGACCAGCTTCCCAAGAAGCCAGGTCCAGCGCCCACACATTACCGCTCAGGGCTTCGCGAATGGTTCCCTGGACGTGGTAAGAACTGACAAGCGGCGCAGCGCGAAAGTCGGCCAGGAAGGCATCAAGCTGTAACCCTTGCAGCCGGTAGGCCGCGCCATCAACGCTGCTGTAGAGGGTGATTTGGGTGATACGGCCGTCGGCGCTTTGCAGCGCATTCACCCAACCGCTCACCGTGACAACCTCGCCAGACGTATGGGTGGGCAGCGGCGGCGTAAATTGACGGAAGGGCAGGCTGGCGGCTGTTGTATCGCCGCCAACCAGAGAGAGGTGAAACGGCCGTGTCTGGCCGTCAACAAAAGCCTGATACACCTCAGCGGCCGGAATAATGGCCGCCGACTCAGTCGACGGCGCGATATCTGCCGGAAGAAAGGCTGCTTGCAGCACAGCGCCATCCGGGCCGACGGCCACCAACATACCCGGCACAATCCCGCCAGTCGCCAACGGATACCCGCCGGTGGGCGGCGAAATTTGCACCAGCCGCACGGCAGCATCGGGCGGGATGGGGCCTTGCCCATTGTTTTCGCTGATAACTGCCCCTTCCGCCGGGCGCACTCCATGCGCCGTCAAAAAGGCGATGGCAATATCCGCCGCCTCGTCGAAGGGCAGTGGCACGCCCAGAGCAGGTTGGAAAGGTTGGCGGGTATAGTGGATGGCGCTGCCAGGAGTCCAGGGGAAAACAAGTTGCTGGCCATCGCTGCCCAGAACAAGGCGAGCGGTGGGCGCAGGTTGAGACAAGTCGGTGAACAGTTGAGGCTCCGTCAAGCCAAAATCGTTGGCCCACGCTAAAGCGGCCTGATCTGTGTCGGGCAGCGGTTGCAATATCAGTTGGTAGATGGGCAGTTGGGCAGGCGAGTCTGGCAGATTGAATGCTTGACCGGTTGGCGAGCCGGCGGCGGTTTGGGGAATGGCTAATTGCTCGACGGCCGGTTCGACGGCCGTTTGTTGGCGTAAGATTTGCGGCAGCCCCCAGAGCAGGAGGGCGAGAACGGCCGTGGCTGCGCCCACCCACAACAGACGAGGCGCCAGCCGGATTACCAGCCAATCGAGGCCGGTAGGCGGAGCCGCGCGCTGGTTGGCGGCGGTTTGCAGACGCGCGGAAAGCTGGTTGACAAAGCGGGGATCCGGGCTGATTTGTTCGACCTGGCTTTGCAAGCTGTCGATGACGCGGCGAGCGGCCGGATCGGGAGTCACGTCGGCGGGAAGACGGCCGTCGATGTAATTGTTTAGGGTTTCGGCTTCTTGTTTGGAGTTACCCATCGTGTAAACACCTCGTTTGTAAGTCGGAAATGGCCCGCGCAACAAGCATTTTGACGGCGCTTTGGCCGCGGCGCATGGCGACGGCCGTGTCGCGCACGCTGAGTCCGCCCCAGAAGCGCAGTTGGATCGCTTCGCGCCGGTCCGGGCTGAGCTGCCGGAGGGCTTGCCGCAGGCAGTCGAGCAGCCGGGCCTGGTCGATGCGGTCGTCGGGGTGGGCGGTGGGCGCGGCGAGGGTAACGGCCGTGTCGATGGCGACTTCCGGGTTTTGGTATTGGTGGCGGTGGTAGTCGGCGCATTTATGGCGGGCAATGCCCATCAGCCAGGCGGCAAACGGGCCGCGACCCCGGTAGCTGGGCAGGGTTTCCAGCGCAGTCAGAAAGACCTGGGACGTAATTTCCTCTGCCTCAGCCTGGTGGCCGATGTGGACAAAGCAGTAGCGGTAGACGGCCGTTACGTGCCGGCGGTACAACCCATCAAACGCCTGAGCATCGCGTAGGGCTGCCCTGGCCAGGGCCTGGTCATCAATTTCAGTGTAAGGTGGTTCCAATACCATAAAAATCTCCAACCCGGGTGGTTTCATATACTATGTCGGCCAATTCAGCCGTTGGTCACACCCAATTTAGAGTGTAACGGGAAATTAGCCGTGGCGCATGATGGTTTGGCAGCGATCCATTCACACGGGGTACGCAGGCTATCGCATATTCGGTTTACGGCCGTATCGCCCGGCGCTGAACCTGCCGGGTTGCCAAACAACGCCCCGTAAACGGGGCTTGTTCCCTCTTTTAGCCGGTTTCAACCGGCGTTGTGTGGCTGCGGGGCGTTTACGCCCCGGCGAGGCGTGGCGAGTATGCGCTAGCCCTGGTGGGGCACGGCCGTTCCCCACACGGCCGTGCCCTTTCTGATATAATTATGG
>JAKQCM010000487.1 GCA_029559155.1 Chloroflexota bacterium | reverse complement strand
GAGAATAGGTGGGGGCGAGAACGGCCGTGTCCCAATCCGCTCGCGTGGTGATGTGCAAAATGAGTTTCATGGCTTAATTATGAAACGAGTCTCACAAACTTCCAAATGCCGCAGGGCTATCGCATATTCGGTTTACGGTCCGTATCGCCCGGCGCTGAAGCCGCCGGGCTGCCAAACAACGCCCCGTAAACGGGGCTTTTTCGCTCTTTTAGCCGGTTTCAACCGGCGTTGTGTGGCTGCCGGGGCGTTTACGCCCCGGCGAGGCCAGCCAAAAGCCTAGACGCCGCGAGTATGCGATTGCCCAATCAGCAATTCTCAATTTAACCAGAAATGTGTCATGCTGAGAGCCTGTGCTGAGCTTGCCGAAGCATCCTCCGAAGCATTCCGTTCTTCTGGTGGAGCGGGATGCTTCGCTCCGAAGACTCCGCTCAGCATGACAGTTCAGCGTAAATTGCGAAGAAATTGCCTTGTTCGCACGAATACCTGATCTAAATTGAGAATTGCGATTGCCCAATACCCCTGGTTGCCCCTCATCGCCCATGAAGTATAATCACCTGCTGGTTAGCTGTAACCAACATTTTATTGCTGATTAAAGAACACCACAAGCTGTTCACCGCACACTGATTACGGAGATTCATATGCCTCGCCGAGCAGTTTTTCCCTTTACCGCTATTGTTGGCCAGGAACGCATGAAACGCGCCCTGATCTTAAACGCCGTCAGCCCGCAAATTGGCGGTGTGTTGATCCGCGGCGAACGCGGCACGGCTAAATCTACGGCCGCCCGCGCCCTGGCCTTTTTGCTGCCCGACATCACGGTCGTGGCCGATTGCCGTTTTGGCTGCAATCCCGACCGGCCCAACGAATGGTGTGACGACTGCCGCGTGCGCCACGCCGACGGCCAGTTGGAAACCACGATGCGCCGCACGCCGTTTGTCGATTTGCCCGTCAGCGCCACCGAAGACCGTGTTGTCGGTACGCTGGACATTGAAAAGGCGATCCAGAAAGGTGAAAAACATTTTGAACCCGGCGTGCTGGCCTCCGCCAATCGCGGCCTGCTGTACGTTGACGAGGTGAATCTGTTAGACGATCACGTCGTGGACCTGCTGCTGGATTCGGCGGCGATGGGTGTCAACGTGGTCGAGCGTGAAGGCATCAGCTTCACCCATCCGGCCAAATTTATTTTGGTGGGTACCATGAACCCCGAAGAGGGCGACCTGCGCCCGCAGTTGTTAGACCGCTTTGCTTTTTCCGTGCATATGTCTGGCCTGAACGACCCTGAGCAGCGGGTAGCGATTATGGAACGGCGCATTGGCTTTGAAGTAGACCCCGACGGCTTTTACGAGAAATGGACCGAAAAAGAGAAGCAGTTGTCGGAGCAAATTGCCCGGGCCAAAAAGCAGGTGAACAAAGTTTTGTATACGCGCCGCGATATGCTGTCTATTGCCGGGCTGACCTCGTCGCTGAAGGTAGACGGCCACCGCGCCGACTTGGTGATTTTGCGCGGCGCGCAGGCGCACGCGGCCTTCCAGGGGCGCAACCAGATCACCGATGAGGACATTATCCTGGCGGCTGAATTGGCGCTGCCGCATCGGATTAAGGGACGGCCGTTCCAGGAAACATCCATGAACGCCACCGACCTTGAGCAACGGCTGGAAGATGTGCAGTCTGATCTGGGGATGGCGGAAGAGGGTGAGCCTAGCGAAGAGCAAAACGAAACCGCCGCTGAAAAAAAAAAGCTTTAGATTCTGAATCGGAACAGGATGAAGGGGCCGACGTCGCTCAAACCGAAGCCGGCCCCCAGACCGTCCCCCAAACCGCGCAAGATGGTGAATGGTGGGAAGGCGGTCAAAAGGTTAAGTCCAAAACCGAGTTTACCGCCCGCCGGTTAGACACCCAATTAGATCGCCTGACGCGCAGTCAGGCCGGCCGCCGCTCCGTCACCAAGACCGAACGCAAACGCGGCCGTTACATTCAATCCCGCCTGCCCAAAAAAGATCGTGTGACAGACCTGGCCTTCGACGCCACGCTGCGCGCCGCTGCGCCCCATCAACGCGACCGCGACCGCGACGACGTGGCTTTGGCCCTGGAAAAACAAGACCTGCGCGAAAAAGTACGTGTGCGCCGGTCGGCAAATCTTATTTTGTTTGTCGTGGATGCCAGTTGGAGCATGGCTGTGGCCGAGCGCATGGAAGCCACCAAAGGGGCCATCATGTCTTTGCTGACAGACGCTTACCAGCGCCGCGACCGGGTGGGGCTGATTGTCTTCAACAAAAACGACGCGCACCTGGTTTTGCCGCCGACCAATTCGGTGCAGTTGGCGCGGCAGGCGCTGGTAGACATTGCTGTGGGCGGCAAAACGCCGCTTTCGGCCGGGCTGATGCTGGCTTATGAGGTTTTTCGCAAGGAATCTTACACCCATCCCGACGTGATGCCGCTGATGATTTTGCTAACCGACGGCGCGGGGAACGTGAGCATGTCGGATTTGCCGCCGCAGGAAGAAGCCCACCGCATTGCCACGCTGATCCGCGACGCCAAGATTCGCTCGATGGTGATTAACATGGAACACGCGGCTTTTGACCAGGGATTGGCGCGGTTGTTGGCGCAAAAATTGGATGGCCCGTGCCATGCTCTGGAAGATTTGCGGGCCGACACGTTGTATCAGACGGTTTTGGACGGCCTGGAGTAGGTTTGAGTATGGCGGTGGAGTTTGATTGTGGGTGATGGGAAATGAAAAACGGCCGTCTGCCAACACAGACGGCCGTTTTTGTTTTACGCGAATTTATTAGCGGCCTAACGGCCAAAATGCATGGGCATAATGATGTGCACAAAATCATTGTCGCCCACCGGTTTCAAGACGCCGGGTTCCATGGGCGTCGTGGTTTCCAGAGCGACCTGAGGCGTGTCGATGACGTTGAGTACGTCGGCCATGTACTTGACGTTGAAGGCGATTTCCACCGGGCCGCCGTCGACGCTGGCGTCGATTTGGGCCACGTTATCGCCGGTTTCGTTGCTGGTGGCGGCGATAACGGCATGGCCCGGCGTGATTTCATCACCCGGCTCGATGCGTACACGGGCGGTGTGGCTCGATTCGCGGGCAAAAATTTCGGCCGTTTTACACGCTTTGCGAAAATCGGCCGTGCCCATAACTGTGCGGGTGGTGTGCCGTTTAGGGATGATGGGGGTGTAATCGGGGAAATTGCCGTCGATGAGTTGGGAGACAATCACCACATTTTCCAGATCGAAAATAATTTGGTTGCGCCCTTCCGGCAGTGAGATGTAGATGGCTTCGTTGTCTTCACCGGTGACGCGGGCCACTTCGTTGAGGGCGCGGGAGGGGATGATGACGTTGGTGGCGCGTTCGACGTGGCCGGGAATGTGCGCCGAGCGCACGGACAGCCGGAAGCCGTCGGTGGCGGCCATGGTTACCTGGCTGTCGCTGAATTTGGTGGAGACGCCGGTGAGGGTGGGGCGGGTGTCATCGACGGCGGCGGCAAAAGCAACCTGGCCGATCATTTGTTTGAAGACGTCGGCTTCAACGCGGATGCGGTGATTGCGGTCCGGTTCCGGCACCAGGGGGAATTCTTGGGCGTCGATGCCTTTGATATTGGCTTCGGTGCGGGCGCAGGAAATGTGGAGGGTTTGGGTTTTTTCGTTTAGAGCCAGATGAACCTGTTCTTGCGGCAGGGTGCTGACGAGATCGTTGAGGGTGCGGGCCGGCACGGTGATGGCTCCTTCGTCTTCTACTTTTGCCCCGATCCAGCAGGTGATGACGATTTCCAGGTTGGTGGCGGAGAGTTTGAGACGGCCGTTATCCGTAGACAATAACACATTGGCCAGCACGGGCAGTGTAGACCGTGTGCTGACTGCTCGACTGACGACACTCAATCCTTTGGCTAAATTTTCTTGTAAACAGGAAATTTTCATCACGCTTCTCCCGAAAAAGTTTTGTTGTAATACCCCGCATGTTGTAATGAAAATAGTATAACAGACAAGAGGCTAATTAACAACTCACTTGGGGACTGGAAATGATAACTGGGGTTTGGGAGGATTGAAGATTAGAGCTAGGGGTTTAGCTGTCAGGCGCTGCGAATGTGGTAGAGGACAATGCTCAGGGCGACGTGGACGTTGAGGGATTGGCCCTTGCCGTACATGGGCAGAAAAACGGCGTCGTCGCAGGCGGCCAGGGTGGCTTTGGTAACGCCGTGGTCTTCGTGGCCGACGATGAGGCAGGTTTTTTGCGGGTAGGTGAAGGTGGCGTAGGGAACGGCCGTGTCCGTTAACTCCACCGCGACCATGTGATACCCTTCAGCTTTCAACTCGCCGATGGCCAGGAGCGGGTCTTTTTCATAGCGCCAGGGCACGCGCAGGCTTTTGTAACGGCCGACTTTTTCGATGGTGGCGTTGGGCGGTGTGGGCGTAATGCCTGTGAGAAGCATCTGCGAGACGCCTGCGCCGTCGGCGACGCGAAAAATGGAGCCGACGTTGGCCGGGTATTCGATGCTTTGCAGCAAGACAGCCAGGTCGTGGCTAATGGGATGGGCGCGTTTATAATCGCGTAAAAATCGTTTGAGGTCGGTGCCAATGAGTGGTTTCATGGGGTAATTGTATGCCAAACGGGAGGCGAGATCATCTGGTTGGCGATTAGGATGTCGTCGTCACTTTTTTTGCCGGCTGGTGGTGACAAGAATGACGCCGGCCAGAACGGCCGTTCCGCCCAACATCCCTTGCAGCGATGGCGTTTCGCCAAACAAAACCAGCGACCACAATACGGTGATCACCGGGCTTAGCGTCAACAAAATCGTCAGAATACTCAGGTCCAGCCGGCGCAGGGCCAGATAAAACAGGCCGCGGCCTATGACCACGTTCACAGTTCCCGCCAGGATTAAAATGAGCCATACCTGCCACCCGGTCGGCCACACCAATTCGTTTAGGCCAACGGCAAACAGCAGCAAAAAGAGAATCGACGTGACCATGCGAAAGAGGAAAAAGTTGGTGAAATCGATGTGGCCGCCCTGCCGTTTTACAATCGCCGAATGCAGCGCGTAGGTGAAACTGGACCCCAGCACCAGCAGCGCGCCCAACCACACCTGGTCGCCTACTTCGCCCCGCTGAAAGCTGATGACAAATACCCCCAGGATGGCAATGCCTGCGCCGATCTTTTCGCCGCGTACCAACTTTTCTTTCAGCCACAAAAGGCCAAACCCGAGGGCAAACAGCGTGTTGATGCGGGCGATCATCGACGCTGTGCCGGGATCGATGTAGGTGACGGCCGCAAAACTGGCCGAAGTGGCAAAGGCAATCAGAAAGCCGATGGTCAGGAAGAATTTGGCGTTTTTGCGGAATATCTGCCAATCTATTTGCCGGCGCACCGCCGCAAAGAGAGCGATTTCCAGCGTGGCAATGGTCATGTAATAAAAGGAAGAGGTCGTTGCCGGCAGATATGGCAGCAGCAGCCTGGCGAAGACGTAATGCAAACTATCGACCAGGAGCAGCATGACCATAACGGCCGTTCCGTTGTCTAATACACTGCTGTGCGCTGCCAGACTGCCTGTCGATTTGCTCATAGAGTGGCGGAGTGTAGTCGCTGCGCTGGCTGCCGTCAATGAATTGGTGGGCGAAACGGCCGTTTTCAAGCTCTAGCCATCACGGCGATTCCCGGGTTTGTCACGTTGGGATTTGTGAAATAGTGCGGGATGGGTGCACGGCCGTGGCCGATTTCGGCCATAGCAAAGAAATACCGACGCCGATTATCCAGAGCAGCCACATCACACTGCCGATCAGACCTGCCTCGGGCACAATCGGAAAATCGGGCAAAACAGTGGCGAACAGCTCTGTTTGCGCCAGCAAGTAAACCAGGGCGCTGGCGATGCCATATCCGGCTAGCCAGCGGGGGAAATAGCCTTGCCGCCACGCTGCCAGGGAGAGCAAAATCGTCCAGGTAATTGAAAATAGCTGGCCCATATGCTCGCCCATCACCACGCCGCCGTACTGGTGAATGGTCTGAAAAGAGACGACCGCCGCCTGTCGCGCCATCTCGCTGCTTGCCGGGTCTACGACGATTTGGGCCAATAGGGGCACGACAAAAACCCAGCGCAGCAAACCGATTACCTGGACCAAAAAGGCGATGATCCCAACGGCCGTGGCCACATCCAGCAGCGCCGACTGCTCGCCGGCCACCGCTTTGCGGAACAAAATAATGCCGAAGAAGAGGGGCATACCGGCCCAGGCGAAAGCCAGCCAGGTGAAAATGAGACCGGCGCCGCCAGCATGGAATTGGGTAAGAATGTCAACGGCCGTTTCTCGTAAAATATCCGGGTAGTTGAAGTTCATGATGAGCAAGGCATAGGGGATGTTGACCAATATGGCTCCGGCAATGAACAGGAGACCGGTGAGTTGGCGCAGACGTTTGGCGTACATGTTTTTTCCTTTTGGCGCGGGGACGGGTGCGGCTTGCGTGTGATGCAGGCAGCCCGAAAAGAACGGCCGTAACCCGCGCAAATGAAAACGGCCGTCATAAGGAAAAGGGTTTTAGGACATGGCGTTAACCCCGGAGGGTCTTGCCTCGAGAGAATTCAGAAAATGCCGGTCGCCGGGTCATGGATCACGCCAGCCCCAATTGCCAGCGCATCGTCTCGATCTCCACCTGGAACAGTTCGCCGGAATCAGCGATGTTCGGCGCAAAATGTTCGTATAGTTCGCCCCAGACCAGACCGTGCAGGCGGCTCCAAACAGACATGGTTAACAAAATAATGGCCGGAGAAAATCTCTGGTCGTCGAGGTAGGCAGCCACCATGTCCAGATCGTGTTGCAAACCGTCCGGTAGGCTGGCATAGGTTTCGGGCAGTGTCAGGTAGCCGTCTTGCAGCGCTGTGGCCAGGACTGTGCCGATGGCAACATTGACCCGCGCGGCCGGCGCTACCGTGCTTTCGCGGGGAGCTTCGTAACCGGGGATGGGCGTGCCATAGATCAGGCTGTAGTCCTGTGGGTGAGTGATGGCCCACTGGCGGTAAGCGTTGGCGGCGGCGCTGAATCGTTCAGCGTGGGCGGTGGGTAGGTGGGAGGAAACGGCCGTTTCCACAGCCAGCGCCAGGTCTGTATACGCTTCCACAATCAACGTGGTCACCAGGGCATCTCGGCTGTCGAAATAGCGGTATAGCGCCGGAGCCGACAGACCCATTTCGCGGGCAATGGCTCGTAACGAGAGGGAGGCGGCTCCTTCCACGGCCATTTGCCGCCTCGCTACGTTTTTAATGTCTGCCTCTGTTTCCTCGCGTAGTTGTTCCCGTCTTGTTTTACTCATTGGTCCAATCACTCCGAGTATGAAAGCAAAAAGTTTACACCGTTAATATAGTTAACAATGTAAACTCTTAGATCTGTTTTGTCAAGAAGTTGACAATATTTCTTTACTACTCGGTCAGGGCAACATCCTAAAGGTTTTCTTATCCATTTTATAAGCCCCGACCGTTTAGTCCGGTTTGGCAATCCACTTGTACAGTTCGCTAACCCACAACGTCAGCGAGGCCACCGCGCCACAAAACAGCCAGCCGCTGAAATCAAGCGACACCAGATTCATGCTGCGCTGCAAGAAGCCCAGTTCCGTCGCCAGAAAGACTGCCAGGAAGGAGACGAGCACAGAGAGGTTGAGCCTTTTGTTGTTGAAGGTTTCGATGCTGAAAAAGCTCTGGCGCGGATTGCGGTAGGAATAGACGGCATACAGGTGGGTCAGGGAAAAGGTGACGAAACCCAGGGTATACACCACCGCTTCGGAAGCGCCGGCGGCTTCAAAATAGCTCATCAGGCCTAACGCCGCCACGGCCATACTCAAGCCGCCCAGCCCTAACCACACCCCCAGTTTGGGCGTGATGATCGATTGGCTGGCCGGCCGAGGCGGCCGCTCCATTAAGCCGGGCGTGGCTTTATCCTGCCCCAGCATAATGCCGGGAGGCGCATCCACCAGGAAGTTGATCCACAAAATCTGGCCGGGGGTAAACGGCACGCCGCTGGCGATGTTGAACAGGGCTGAACCGAGGAAAGTTAAGATGAACCCAACCAGTTGGGACAACTGGAAGCGGATATATTTGAGCAGATTGTCGTAGATGGAACGGCCGTATTCAACGGCCGTCACAATCGTGGCAAAGTTATCATCCGTCAGGATCATCGCCGCCGCCTCTTTCGTCGCCTCCGTGCCCGTGATGCCCATCGCCACGCCGATATTGGCCGTCTTCAGCGCCGGCGCATCGTTCACCCCGTCGCCGGTCATCGCCACGATGTTGCCCTTGCGCTGCAAAATCTCCACCAACCGCACCTTGTGTTCCGGCGCAACGCGGGCAATGACGCCAATCTCGTCAATTTCCTGCGTCAACTGCTCATCGCTCATGGCGGAAAATTCCTGCCCGGTGATGGCTCGGCCAGGAATGCCCAATTCCTTGGCAATCGCTGCGGCCGTTACGGCATGGTCGCCGGTAATCATGCGAATCTGGATACCGGCTTGATGAGCCTCAGCGATGGCCTGTTTGGCTTCGGGGCGGGGCGGATCAACAATGCCCACCAGGGCAAAAAGGGCCAGATCATGAAGTTCATCCAATAGTTTGGCGTTGGGATCAAATGTATCCGGTTCGAAACGTTTGCCCGCAAAAGCCAAAACCCGCATCCCCTGCCCGGCCAAACGATCATTTTCTGCTATAACCGCCTGTCGAATCGATTCATCCAGGGGAATGATTTTGCCCAGAGGCGTAAACACATGGGCAGAACGGTCCAGCAAGACATCCGGCGCGCCTTTGACATAGGCGCGAACAACCGGTTCTTGCTCAGGAGAAGTCATATTGTGAAAGGTCGCCATCAGCTTATATTCTGAATCGAAGGGCACTTCGGCAATTCGGGGGAACGCTTGACGCGTGGCGTTGACGTCAATGCCCCCTTTCTCCGCCAGGACGATAAGCGCGCCTTCGGTGGGGTCGCCGATCAGGTTTTCGCCGTCTAATACCGCGTCTGTGTCCAGGGCCATGGCAATGTAGGCCGCGCGAATATCGACGTTACTCGATTCGCCCACGTAGCGGATAGCTCCCTCCGTGCTGTAACCCCGGCCCTCCACAGTAAACCGATGACCGGCCACGCTGATTTCGCGCACGGTCATCTGGTTTAGGGTAAGCGTGCCTGTCTTGTCGGAACAAATGGCCGAGGTGGAGCCCAGCGTCTCCACCGAGGTCAGCCGTTTGACGATGGCGTTTGATTTGGCCAGGGCCGACGTGCCCAAAGAGAGCACGGTGGTCACGACGGCGGGTAAGCCGGTGGGCACAGCGGCCACGGCCATCGATACGCCGGTGATCACCAGCAAATCCAACGTCAGGCCGCGCAACAGGCCAATTGCCGTCATGGTTAAGAAGGCGAACCCGGCCAGGGCGGCCATGATGATGGTCAGTCGGTCGAGCTGTTTTTGCAGCGGGGTTTTGTCTTGCTCCACGGCATCCATCATGGCGGCGATGTGGCCGATTTCGGTGTTCATGCCGGTGCCGGTGACCAGCATGACGCCCCGGCCGCGCGTCACGGTGGTGTTCATGTAGGCCGTATTCAAGCGGTCGCCCAGGGGGACGTCATGTTTATCAATCGGGAGGGTGTTTTTCAGTACCGGCGTGCTTTCACCGGTCAGCGCGGCCTCTTCTATTTCCAGCGTGGCGGCTTCAAGCAGACGGCCGTCAGCCGGCACCTTATCACCCGCCTCAAACAAGACCACGTCGCCGGGGACCAGGTTGTCGGCGGTTATCTGGCCGATTTGTCCGTCGCGCCGCACGCGCGCCTGAAGCTGCATCATCGAGCGCAGGGAAGCCAGGCTGGCTTCGGCCTTGGCCTCCTGAGACATGCCCAGAACGGCGTTTAACACGGTCAGTACAAGCAGCAGGAAGGCGGTGCGGTAATCATTCAGCAAGATCAGGCTGATGAGCCCAGTAGCCACCAGGATAATCTGCATGAAATCTTTATATTGGCGGAGAAACGTCTGTAATTTCGTTTCTTTTTTCTTTTCCGCCAGCCGGTTCGGCCCAACCTGCTGCAACCGGCTGGCCGCTTCCTGGGAGGAAAGCCCTTTTTTGACGTTTACGGTCAATTTTTGGCCTGCCTGTTCCTCTGACAAACTATACCACTGAACGTTGGTGGGGCTGGTTTCAGCCATGGATGATCCTCCTTATTGATTCACCGCCATCCTTACATTCGCCTAATCAGTGGGAAACAAGGTGTGAATATGGTGTTTTGTTTTGACAATATGCCGCGAATAGGCGTAACCCTACATAGTTATACTATATGGTAATAATCCAGACATCTGATTGGCTGCGGCCCGGACCTTGAACGTTCATATGGTCAAAATCGGCCTGGTGTATGGCATACTACAGAGGGAGACCAAAAACGAAATTGGCTCAAAATGGTCATGGAGGTGGGAGCATGTTGGGTTTAACTGACCCGGAAATCTTGTTTGTTGTGACTGCATTTTTATTTCAGAGCGTCTTGATCGGCCATTTTGCTCTGCGAAAATGGCGGTTCGTTCTGGCGCTGCGTTATGGGCCCATTGTTTACGCATTGAGCATACCGGCTACGGCCGTTTCCATTTTGCTCCTGATGGAAGGCTTTCCCTGGTGGTTGTGGTTAGGGGGATTTATTTACCTGGTTTGGGCGGCGTTTGGCTACACGGTGGAATATGTGCGGCAAATTGAATGGCGCGCCCCGATTCGCTGGTCTATTTTTGGGCCGTACGTCACGCTTTATCTGGCGACGGTGATGTTTTACTGGTGGCCGCTGGCGCGTATCTGGCGGCCCTTATGGTATCTTTATGCGGCGCTGTTCCTGATCTGCACGCTGCTCAATGTCACCTCTCACAAAGACAATAAGCGGCAACCCGACTAATGGTGGCTAAAGGTCGGGTTGGACCGTGAAGGGTAGGGTCAGATGCTGCCTGGCAGAAAAAATCGCAAAGCTGGGGATTCCCAAGTTGTGTGCCAGGGTGTGAATCTAAAGCTAGAAATTAGCCAGTAAGAGGGAACAATGCCTTGTCTACGCCGATTTCAGCTTTGATGAGTGCTGTCAGTTTGTCGTTCATCATTGCGAGCAACGCCTCATCATAGTTCGGGTTATTGGGATTCGCCAGATTGTTCATCTCTTCAGGGTCCAGGCGCGTGTCGTAGAGAGCCACATCATTATTGGCCAGCAGTTCTTCAACGGAGTGCGGCAGGTTGTAATTTTTCAGGCCAAAGTAGCGGACCAGTTTGTAACGGCCGTCAAACACCCCCCGGAACAGTTCGCGCTTCTCCAGGTCGGGCGTACCGATCTCCTTGACGATGGCCATGAACTCTTCTGTACCGCGCTGGAACTCAAGATTGGCGGCCTCGGCCGCCGCGTCCATGATTTGGGCGGCATTGCGCACCAGCCACTCGCCGTCAATCGTGGCGATCATGTCGTAGGTGTACAGGGCGCCTTTGCCGGGCGCCGCTGCGCTGCCGCGCGGTCCGTCAGAGGTCGGTTGGGCCACCACACCGGATAGGTCGTGCCCTTTGAGGAAGGGATAGCGCTGCGTACGTTCCTGTTCCGACAGGCCGGCATAAGCCAGGGTTGTCGGCGCCAAATCGAGATGTGACCCAACTGCCTCGGTTCGGACGCCGCCCGGTTGCCGAGGGTCTACAATCGTTAGCGGTACATTCAACGTTTCTTTGAAGGCTACGCTGCCCTTCTGGCGCAAGTGATGGGCGCCCGCCATCTCGCCGTGATCCGAGGTGAAAAAGATTATGGTATTGCCGATCTGACCGCTTATTTCCAGCGCATCCAGCACTGTGCCGATGTGGCGGTCCACGTCGATCAGGCAGTTGAGGTAATAATTAACGTGATTGTGCCACATGTCCCGCCGCGCCATCGGGATACGGCCGTATCCCCTGTCGCACGCGTCCTTATAGTTCTGCACCGCCGGCGGCTGGCTGGCGAGATCGTCGAAGAATGACGCCGGCAGTGTCGTGGGCCAGCGCTGCTGGTAGAGCGGTGTGTCCGGGGCGTCGAAAATGGGGAACATGCCGCGCACCTGGACCATCTCATCGGCATCGGTGTCGAAGTACATGATGTCATGGGGATTGATGAAGTTCACGGCCAGATACCAGGGCTGTGATTGGGCTATTTCAGGGGCCCGGTCGGTCAACCAGTTGGCGGCGTCGACGGCCGTCATGGGGTCCTTGTTAAAGCCATCGAGCGGCGCGCCATAAGCGTCACCCCATTCCTGAAAATCGGCGAAGCCAAAAGGTTCCAGCGCATCTTTTGTATTGCCCTCCGCAAACTCGGATTCGTGCCACTTGCCCTTGTAGGCGGTGTAATACCCCAGTTCACGCAGCATGTGGCCGATGGTGGGCAGTGTCTCCGGATCGGCCCGCATATCCTCAATCCAGGCAAAGTTCGTGTTGTCATACATCCGGGTGAAAGGAGTATGCTGGCCGGTCCACATGACCGAGCGGGATGGCGTGCATACAGACGTCGTGGCCTGGTGCTGATTGAAGGTTACGCCCCTGGAACGCAAGCGATCCCGATTGGGCAGTGTCACGCCGGCCGGCAACGCCTGGTGGGCATATTCCTGGTCTGTCACGATAACCAATATATTGGGCTTTTTATCCATGGTTCAATCCTCAATTATTCAACCAACAGGGTGTTTCTAATTCTATCAGATCCGCACAAGCCATAATAGCGCAGTGAAAAACCTGCGTCGTCGACGAAATCTATCGCTGACCGGTTTCCTGCAAAAAACGATTGACCCCTTCGCGGATGGTGAGATACCAATGTTCCGCCGGGATTGCTGTTTCCAGCTCGGCGCGGCGCATTACGGTTTGCACGGTGGTTTTTACCCGCGCCAGACGCAGTTCGATGCCGGAACGGGTCAGTTCGTTTTGCAGTTCAATGAGGGTCATCACGGCCGTTGCATCCACATTATTCATAGACTCGCAGTCCAGCAGTACCACTTTCGGGGGCGGTGTAATGGCTGCCAAATGCTGCCGCACGGCCGTTACAAAATCGGGCGAGTTGGCAAAAAAGAGTGTGCCATCGAAGCGCAAAATCAACAAGCCGGGAAAGGTTTCACTGTCCGGGTAATTTTCCCGGCTGCGGAAAACGTCCGTGTCCGGCACGCGCCCCAGTTCCACCGTATTGCGCCGCTTGGAATTGAACAGCAGCACCACCAGACCCAGCCCGGCGGCCAGCAGCAGCCCTTCCAGCAACCCGAACACCAGCACGCCAAAGGTGGCGATAACGGCCGTGGCAAAATCCAGCCCCGTAATCGCCCGATACTTCAGCACCCGCTGCGGCTGGATGGAATGGGACACGGCATAAATCACAATCGCCCCCAGCGTGGCTTCCGGCAAGTAGTAGAACAGCGGCGTAAACGCCAGCGCGGTAACCAGCACCACCACCGCCCCAATTAACGATACCATTTGCGATTGCGCCCCGGCCGACACCGCCGCCGCCGTGCGGGACATACTGCCATTGCCCGTAAAAGCCCCGCTAAAAGCTGACCCCACGTTTGCCGCGCCCAAGGCCAGTAATTCCTGATCAGCGTTGACTTCATAGCCATATTTCACGGCATAGGAGCGGGCAACCGCCACCGATTCGGCAAAGACGACCAGCGTCACCCCGGCCGCGCCGGAGAGAAGCGCCGTCATTTTGGCCAGGGTAAGGCCTTCGGGAAAACCCAACGGCGGCAGCCCGGCCGGAATCTCCCCGACAATGTGTACGCCGTAACCATGAAAATCCAGCAAGCCAGAGAAAAGAATCGAGGCCGCCAGCACGATCAGCGGGGCAGGCACTTTGGGAATGAAACGATGCAGCAGAAACAACGCCGCCAGGCTGCTCACGCCGACAGCCACCGTTGGCCAATGGGCCATATCAATGTCGCGGATAAACAGCAGCACCTGCGGCATCAGGTTGTAGGTCGATTGTGGCTCGAAGGCGAAGATTTTGTCCAACTGCCCCACGGCAATGGAGATTGCCACCCCTAGCACAAAGCCATCCAATACCGGCCGCGATAAAAAGTCGGCCAGTAAGCCCAGCCGCATCACACTGGCCCCAATGAGCAGTAAACCAACGGTTAAGGCCAGGGTGGTAGATAATAAAATGAAATCATTGGAGCCGGGTACAGCCAACGCCGCCACCACGCTAAACGACAAGGCGGCGACAGTGGAACTGGGGCCAACCGAGAGATGGCGGGAACTGCCCAAAATTGCGTACAACAGCAAGGCCAAAATAGCCGCATAGAGTCCTGTCTCTGGCGGCATGCCGGCAATGCCGGCATAGGCCATGCCTTCCGGCACAAGCAGGGCCATCACGGTTAACGAAGCGATGAGGTCGGCGCGCAGCCAGCTTGTTTGGTAAGCGGGCAGCCACGCCAGAATGGGAACATAGGCGACTAGGATCTCTTTTTTCGAACGTTTGGTGGGTTTTGTCGTCGTGGTCATATGCTTTTTTTGATAGGCTACGAAACGGCCGTAACCTCCTTACCCTCCTCTACCCATGCCTGCGCTGCCGTCCATGCCTGCCACGTGGCATACATCAACCGCTCATCGGCCAGGAAAATATCATTTCCAGCAATTATCTCCGTTGTTTCGGTGATCTCCAATTGTTGCCGCACATGCGGATGCACGCCGGTTAGGATCAGCTTGCTGTTGCGGGCGCGCAGTTTGCTGGCGTAGCGCTCCAGCACTTTGATGAAGGTGCTGCCGACCTGTTCAATGCCGCGCAGGTTGAGGATAACGGCCGTTCTGTCTGCTTCCTGAGTCTGCGGCAGAATGTCCTCCAATTTGGCCGCTGCCACGTAAAACACTGCGCCATACACCCGCAGCAGAGTCACGCTGTATGGGGCCAGCTTTTGCGGCGCTGCTTTTTCCACCACATAGCCATCTGCCTGCGGCTCAAGCGCCACCAACCGCACGTCCGATGCGGACTGCACCAGATATTGTATCAGCGAGAGGACCACCCCTGCCAGCACTGCATACTGCAGCGGCCAAACCAACGTCGCCATGAACGTCAGAACCATAATGGCGCGCGGCCACCGGCCCGTATCGCGCACGTCGAGAATATCGCCCACTTTGATGGCTTCGTAGCCGGCGAAAATGAGCAGCGCCGCAATGGTGGGCATGGCAATGCGTTCCACCAGATCGCCCAACAGCAAAACGGCCGTGATGATCACAAAGCCGGAAAAAATGTTGGCAAAGCGCGTTTTAGCCCCCGCGCTCATACTCACCGACGTTTCCGACATGGTGCCGCCGATGGGCAGCCCCTGGACAAAACCGCTGGCGATGTTCGCCAGCCCCTGTCCGGCAAAGTCACGCGAGGCATCGGGAAAGTTGCCATCGGCATTGGGCACAGTTTTGCTGACGCCCACCGCCTGGACCAGACCAATAATGGCTAAGGCAAACGCCGCCGGCAGCAGACGGGAAATGAGCGACAAGTCGGGCAGGGTGAGCATGGGGAAGCCCCGCGGAATATCGGCAATATCGCCGATAGTTTCAACCGAGGCGAAATTTAACAGGGCGGCAACGGCCGATCCCAAAAAAATCGCCAAAATCATATTGAAATCCTTCAGCCGCGTCTTGCCCAACCCGATAATCAGGGCGATGGTCAGCGCCCCCACAAAAAATGTGGGGATATCCCACAGTCTGAAATTGAGCAGGGTGTCCAGCCCGGACAACACGTTCCGGCTGTAGGGGCTGTCATAGCCGGTAAAGGCTTTCAACTGTCCCAGAATAATGAGCAAAGCAATGCCGGTCATGAAGCCAACCATCACGGCATTGGAAACGAACTTTGTCATGCCCCCCAAACGCAAAATACCCAATAAAAACTGGATGAGGCCCACCATCAGCGTCAATGTGCCCAACGCCAGCAATGGGTTGACGCCAGTGACACCGGCCAAGGCATCGCCGGTAGCCACGGCCATTGCCCCAGTATTGCCCACATACATAAACTGGGAGCTGAGGGCAAAAGCAGCAATCGGCGTACCGACCATGAGGGCATACAACCCTTGCATCGGGTTTACTCCCGCCAGAATGGCGGAAGCCAGCCCATCGGGAATGGTGACAAAAGCAGAGGCGATGCCGGCCGTTATGTCAGCACGCAGCGTTTCGCGGTTCAAAGCAATTCGAGGCATTCTGTGTCACTTTGTTGAATTGACTGAGTTTGGCGGAATTCGCAGCGGATGATGGGCAGAGTTCTTTGCCCATCACCCGCTGCGATTCACATTTTCAAGTTTAGAGGTTGGTAGATTGCGCTTATGCCTCTTCGATTTCATGCGCGCCAAAGGCTTCGCGCAGTTTGGCTTCGTTTTCGTTCGACAGAGAGGTCTGCAAGACAGTGGCGTTGAAGGAGGCCAGTTCTGGCAAAACCTTGTCGGCGGTGACTTTTTCCACCAGCAAGAACAGCGCGGCATGGCCGGGTTGGATGGTTTCGCCCACTTCCTTGATGAAGCGGTCATCCACGCCTATGTCGGCGAATTTGCCGCTTAATGCGCCGCCCAGCGCCCCGGCCGCCATGCCCAACCAGGGGGCGAAGAAGAGCAAACCAATCAACATGCCCCAGAACGCGCCGCCCATTGCGCCGGCGCCGACCAGGCTTTGCAGCTGCTTCACTTTCGGCTTGCCCTTCTTGTCGCGGATGACAATGGCGGCATCCGACAGGGTGATCACCTGCTGTTTTTGCAGTTGCAGCAGTTTATCACGCATCATAAACGCGCTTGATTCGTTATCAAAGGCCAACACAATTAAATCACTCATTTTTGTCTCCTTGTGAGTTTATGAAGTTAGCTCAATTATCCTGCTAAAGATATGTCAATTAAGGCCCAGTTCATACCACCAAAAAGTTGCATTTTTGGTGTAGAGGGCTAGGCTGATCTGGTTGAAAAGGGGCACGGCCGTTCGCCTCAAACGGCCGTGCCCCTCAAAAAACTTTGCCCTAACGAGAAACCAGGAACAACCGCATCACTTCCACATTCGCCGCATTGCGTAGAATCAGCACGTCGCCGCTTAAGACATAAGAGGCTGCCGACTGCAAGGCCAGCAAATAGGCGCTTTCCTGCTGGTCTAGACTCTCGTCGCCGCACAACACCTGGGTGCCAGACAGCGGACCAATGGTGATGCTGCTGCCGCTGAGCCGGTAAGGACCGTTGAAGGTGTTGCAGCCGCCGCTGCCGCTGAACGCCGCATCGGTGAAGCTCGCCGTCAGCGGATTACTACCCGGCAGCACAGCTTGCAGGTTGATGCTGGCCACCGACCAGTTGGTGTTCAGCAAGGGATTGGCCGGCGCGCTCACGGCAACTGTCACCTGTCGCAGTTCTATAGAGCCATCCTGCTTCAGAACGCGCATCTCGTAGGTGGTGGTGAAGCTGGGGCACACCTCGCGGCTGCCTTCACCCGTCACCGGGAACTGGTTATACGGCTGGCCCAGCGGGTAAACCCAAACCGCCTGGATGTTGGCCACCTGCCAGCGCAGCGTGGTGCACTGTCCCTGGGTGATGCTGGTCGAATCGGCCCAGAAGCGGATTTCGGCCTGGGGCGGCGGGGTCGCCGTGGGGGTGGCCGTGGGCGGAACCGGCAGCGGCGGGGCCGGGACGACCGGCACGTTATCGGCGTTGAAAGCCTCCACAAACGAGGCTGACGCCCACACAACGCCACCGGCAATGGACGGCGCGGCGGCAACCCACCACTGGCCGTCGGCGCTGCGCCCCACAATGGTCCCTTCTGCGCCAAAGGGGGCGTGGCCGAGAATGGCATAGCTGGTTCCCGGCCCGCTGCGCAAGTTGATGCCGTCGGGGGCGGTGACACGGCCGTATGGTCCATTCGGTTCAGGTGTCGGCAGCGCCACCTCCGGCTGTTCGGGTTCTGTCGCGGCTTCGTCGGCCGGGCCAACGGCCGTGAAGATCCAAGAGCCGCCGCCCGCCGGTAACACCAATTCCATCATCGCGCCGCCAGGGTGCACCTGGTAATTTTGCGCCGATTGCAGGACAGCGATCAGGTCTTCGCTGCGCGAATCGGGGCCGCAGGCGGCCAGCGTCATGGCCCCCAACTCGGTGGCCAGCGACCCCACCATGCCGCCGCTGGCATCAAAGACGCCGGTTCCGCTGTTGCAGTCGGCCTGAAAGGACAAACGGCCGTCGGCGTAAAACGTCACAAAGTACCCATTGTCATACCCTACCGGCGTCTCCTGATAGCCGTCCGATTCGGCCACCCACTGCCAGACTTTCCCTTCAATGCCCGCCGATGGCATATTGACGATGGTCAGCGAAGCGACCAGGGCATCGAGCGTGGCCAGATCAGGCTCCCAGGCATCGGTGGGTAAGGCGTTCAAATCGGCGGCCTGGGTGTTCAGATAGCCGGTCATGTCGGCCATCATGGCATCCATCTCCGTTTGCGGCACGTCGGCGGCGGAAGCGGGCAGTTCACTCGTTGTGACCGGTGGATAGAAGAAGGTCACCAGGTATTTGCCGTCATTGGTAAAGCCCTGGTAGACGTACTGCATGTCCTGGTTGCTAACCGGATTCGGGCTTTGGGCAAACCGGCCCCAGAAGCGGTAGCCGCTCTTGCTGGCGCTGATGTCGGTGGGGGTGGTGCGGCCAATTTGGGCGGCGATGTCGTTGACGCCCACGACCATTTCATAGGGCAGGGCGGGCATTCCGCCGGTTTCCGGTGGATAGGGCAGCGCCACTGTTTTCTGATAGATGGCGTCTATCATCTGGGAAACGCCGCCATTCCCGGCGGCATCCCACAGTTGGCGGTAGGCGTCTACGGGGATGATGTACATGACGGGGTCAGATGGCTGCCGGTTGGCCGGGTCCATCGTGCCAAAGTTGACCTGGATGTGGTCGGGCAGCCCAACAGGGCCGGGCGGCCGGCTGGCGTCGTAGGGCGTGCCGGGAATAGCGTTGGCCTGCCAGGGGTAAGGCAGCCCCTGGGTGTCTAGGCTGATCTGAGCCGGGTTCAGGCCAATGCGGGCGGTGATGTCGCTGTCGGCGGTTTGGGGCGTGGGGGAGGCGGCGGGAACGGCCGTGGCGGCGGGAACGGCCGTGGCGGCGGAAACGGCCGTGGCCGTCGCTTCAACCGTTACAACTTCAGGCGGCGGAACGACTGGGGTTGGTTCTGGTTGGTTGCTACAGGCAGCCAGCAGCAGCAGTGCAAGGATGAACGCCCTGGCTATGTGGTTTTTACTCATTATCTTCTCCCTGTGCTAAAAAGACCTGTGTCTGACGCGGCCAGATATCAATATCCATTCGCTGGACAGGTGGTTGGATTATTTGTCAATTGAACATCTTATGCGAGTGCAGTCGAATTAGTATCCCTGGTAACCGGGAATACGTTTACGGCCGTATCCGCCAGTAGAAGACCCAATATCCGCCACCAGCATTAGCCCTATCCACAACCAGTCCCACCCGGTTACACCGCCGGGGGCTACAATGACATACATAATGGTCGTCCACGGCAGAAAGACCAGACCCAGCATCGGCCATATCCACCACAAACCACCCGCCAAACCGTTAAAGGCGGTTGCCCAGCGAATCGGCTGGATAAGCCACCAGATTGCTCCGGCGACGCGTGGGCCTAACAAAAAGAGCGATAAAAATGCACAACACATGGCTTCTTCTCCTTACAAAGCTTGATTTATCCGTCAGAGTCACAATTTGATTTTGCACCGAAGGATGTAGGAATGTTGTATTCCCACTTTCCTCACAATTCTTGCACCCTTTACCGCCCACTATGGGCCATCATGTCAATGCAAACGGTTATTGCCAGCAGCAAGGCGTCGTCCTGGCCGGGGGCTATTTCCACGCCATAGGTATCCCGTATGCGGAACCAGCTCTTGGACACGGTGGCGATTGTCTGGCGGCCTTGTTCAATTTTGTACTCGTGGTTGAGGATGTTGCCCTGGGTACTCAAATCTTCGCCACCAGGAACGTTGATTTGCCAGCGGTCACGCAAGGGCGTGATGAGGGCATTGTGTACTTTGGC
>JAKQCM010000475.1 GCA_029559155.1 Chloroflexota bacterium | reverse complement strand
CGAGGAAACAAGTTTCATGACAGGGAAAACCCTTGTCGGACCTGGCGGCGTGATCGAACGAACGAAACACAGCACACCACCAGCAGGCAAACGCCTTGTGTTTGGGGTGGGCATGGTGGACGCAGCCGAGGCTGAAAGGCTGATGGGCAAAAAACCGGGGAAAACCCAGCAAGAAGTCGTTACCGAATTCTTGCAAGGTGGTCGCAGTGCGACCCTACCAGAACGCCCAGAAGTAACGGTCACGAAAGCCCGGATTGTCCCAACCCGGAACGGTGTTGTCGCTGTACCGATTTCAGACCCAGAACCGGAAGTAGTGGCAAATACAGCTGCGCCGGCGGCCGCGCCTGCCACTAACAAAACCCCTGATTCGGCGATGAAACAGCCTCGCCTCGTCTTTGGCCTAAGCAAACCGAAGACAAAGACGAAGAAACGGCCTCCGGCTGCGCCGGCTCCCGGATTATTCGCGCCGGCACAAATGTCGCTGTTCGGCTAGTGGCAGATGGGCGAATACATCGCCCAACCCGCCACTATTCAAGAACGGCCGTTCTCTCTATCATGGGAACGGCCGTTCATTGTTTTTAAGAAAAAGGATATGTTTATGGATGCCTTAACCACCACTGAACAAACCAAACTCAAAAGTTTGGAGACTGTCATCGAAGCCGGGCTGCAAACCTTTTTCGACGTGGGCAACGCCCTCGCCGAAATCCGAAGCCAGCGACTGTACCGCACAACCCATGATACTTTCGAGGCTTATTGCAATGACCGGTGGGGTATGAGCCGCAGTTATGCCAGCCGGGTCATTGGCGCGGCTGATGTCGTGAGTAATTTGTTGCCAATTGGCAACAAAGGCCAGCCAATGCCCGCCACCGAAAGCCAGGCGCGGCCATTGGTCGGCCTGGAACCTAAAAAGCAGCGAAAAGTCTGGCGAACAGCCATCAAGAAAGCAGGGGAGGGGCGTGTCACGGCCGCAGCCGTAAAACAAGCCGTGGAAACTGTAGATCACAATGAGCAGCAGTATCATCGCATCGTCGCCGCTAGAGAAAAACGCGGAGGATTAACCAAAGCGGAGTATGCCAAGAAACTCGCCCCGGAATTGGCCGACTTTCTCCGAACTCACAAAGATAGATATGGTCGTACCTGGCGAACATTCCAAAGTGTGGCCAGACATACAAACTCAGCTCCCTGGCAAGACATCACCCAGGAATGGAAACGGCGAGGCATTTACTACGAAGATGACATCTTGAAAAATGCTATTGCCAAAGCGTTTGAAATTCTGGAAAGCGAACCCCCCGCAGATCCACCAGAACCTGCCCACGATACCCGGCAAGCCTTCCTCGAAGCAAACAAGAAACTCCGCACCCAGAACAAAGCAATGAAAGTACCCGACGAGGCGGGGAATACCCCGCCCGCAGCTTGTCCGCGCTGCCATGCCGGCAGCAGCGGCAAGCTGATCGACACAAATCATTGGCAATGCACCAACTGCGGCCGAGAATACGACAAGGACGGACGCATCCCCAAACCAGCAGAACCAATTGTCATTGTTCAGGCCGCCAGCCCACCAATGCCAATCGTCGAACAAATCGTCGTTGACCCAAATAAGGCTCAAAAAGAAGCCCTTGTGTTTCAAATCAAAGAGGCTGAAGGTCTACTTATCAAAATCATCGGGAAATTAGATCTTGACCACAAGATGATAACTTTTGCGCTCAATCGCGCTCTCAAAGAGTTGTACACAGCGATGGATGAATTGAAATGAACCCAAAACCAAACAGCACAAAATTCGGCAATCTCGCCATTGGCGACCACTTTATTCTCGATGGCATTCATCTAGTTAAACGCGAACTTCGCCAAAAGCCGGGCGACGCTTTTCCGCTAAACGCCTGCGCCCAGGATGACGGCCCGCCATTTTGCTTTGTTGGGGATGAAATCTTAGTGACAAAAACCTAACTTATACACCCGCCATCTGGCTCGCACCAGATGGCGGGGCTTTTTTTTAGTGGCAAACCTCGAAGCCCGGACTTCGCAATTCGCCACTATTCTACACACACAAACCATGCTAACATGATCCACGACGTCGTTTTACGGCGAATGGAACAGGATAAGAGGCGGCAGCGAGAGGGCCGCCTCTTGCTTTTAAACACCATGGAAAATCACCAACTCATTCTTCAAGACTCGGGCAATTTTGAATACTACACGCCCAAACCAATCATTGAAGCCGCCCGGCGCGTAATGGGCGGCATCGACCTGGACCCGGCCAGCAGCAAAGTCGCCAACCGCACCATAAAGGCGCGGCGTTTTTTTTCGTTGGATGATCCGGACGAATGGCGCGGACCGTGGGCAGCAAGCTCTCCAGGTGTCCGCGTGTGGATGAACCACCCGTTTAACCGTAGTTGGAACGCTGATTGGATCGCTAAACTTCTGGAAGAATACGAAGCTGGGCGCGTCTCTCAGGCATGTTGCATCACCTGGGCCAGCACCAGCGAAACATGGTTCAGGCCGCTCTATGCCGGCACTATGTGCCTCTTAACGCCACGGACAGGTTACATCTTGCCCAACGGGGAAAAGAAACGCGGCGCAACAAAAGGCAGCGTAGTCACCTATCTGGGAGACAACACCGCCGCTTTTGTTCGGGAATTTTCGAGCCTTGGCAAAATTCCAAACATACATCTAGCATGTTTCGTATAGCTAAAACACCTAAACGGTGATTAAACCGGTTTTACTGAGCGAAATAAAAACAGACCATTTGTACACTATGGAAGATGATTTACAACAACCGACAAATGGAAATCTTCACGGAAACGGATGGCACTCAGCCATTGCCGGCGAACTCGCCAAACTCTCATCCCCGCTACAAGTCAAAACAGTCACGGCCGTTATCACGGCCCGTCTAGTAGGGGAATCCTACGATACCGAAGCGTTTTGGAAACGGCCAGAAACCTGTTCTCGCTCCACCTGGAACAAATGGAAAAAGTATGACGATACATTCAACCAGGTACTTGATAATACCTGGAGTATCGCGCACAACTGGCAAACGCAGCAGGCCACCGACGCAATCGAACGCGCCAGCACCATGCTACAGTTGGCTGCGCCAACTATGGCGCAGGGCGTGATCACCCTTGCCTCCGGCAAGGATGAACGGGGACGCCTTGTCAAACATGCCGACAGGTTGCGGGCATTGCTTGCGGCCCTGGATCGAGCCAGCAGCACAACGGCGCCCAAAGGCCAGATGGAAGTACGCGGCCTCGAAGAAGCTCTCGCCCGCATTTACGGCGAAGAAGACGAAGAAGGGGAGGAGGCAGAAGCGTGACCGCTTTGGATCGGGCATTGCGAGAGGCGAAGCGGGCGGGTATGCCCGCCGACCAGATCGCCCGCTTTTTGCAGGCGGGCTACGTCCCGCAGCCGAAACAGATGCAGTTTCACGCTTTAGCCCGCCAGGCCGATCAGCCTGGCGCACCGGATCGCATCGCTCTGGGCGGGGCGCGTGGCCCAGGTAAATCTCATGCGATCATGGCCCAGGTCGCCATCGACGATTTGCAGCGTTTCCCTGGCCTGACTGCGCTTTTCCTGCGGAAAATCGGCAAGGCAGCGCGGGAAAGCATGGACCGGCTGCGCGCCAACACCTTCATTCGATTACCCCACGACTACCCGCGCAACGAGGGCGTTATCCGGTTCCCCAATGGCAGCAGAATCATTCTGGGCAACTTCAGCAGCCCGAACGACATTGACAAATATCAGGGCGTTGAGTTCGACATCCTCGTCGTTGAGGAGTACACCCAAATCCCACAGAAGCGCATTGAGATGCTGGAAGGGTCGCTCCGAACCAACCGCAGCGATTA
>JAKQCM010000474.1 GCA_029559155.1 Chloroflexota bacterium | reverse complement strand
CCGACAAACCCGCCATCGGGGGAGCAGCCCTCAAACTTCGCCCGGAAAAAGTAAGTCGTGCTGAACGTGCCTTGCCCGTAGGGTCCATCGATCACGTAAATCTCGGTGCCTTCCTCTCGGTAGACGCCGCTGGGCGAGCAGTCGTAGGAGGTGACAAATACGTATTGGCAGCCCACGAGATCGCCTTCCAACCGAGTGGAGAAATCATAGGGCTGGCCAGCTTCGTTGGTCACATTGTCATTGCATTCACCTTCGGCCGGCACGTAGCCGATGCCCGATATTTGCTGCGCGCCGGCGGCGCTGGCGTGGTCCGTCAAGCTGAAGACTGCCATCATGCACATGATGGCCGCCGCCAGCGTGACCCGCAGCCACTTTTTAACACTGGAAGGCCGAACAATCTTTTGTACTTTCATCGCATTTCTCCTTTGCCTTATTTGGCATGTTGACACTGCCCAAAATTCAGACCTGGTGTTCACCGCCCCATGTCCGCAGTATAGGGGCGAATGAGAAAATTTGAAGGGGTGAACGGCCGTTTGTATCGTTTTTGTATCGTTTGGAGAGTGGATTTAGCCGCGGGAACGGCCGTTTTATATCGCTTTGGTATCGCTTTTCTGAAGGGAAAATGAGCGGGGTTAGCCATGAAAAACGAATGATCATGCGTTGCGGCTGCTGCCATTTTTATGCACTTTCTGTTTCACGGGGGGCCGCTGTGTATGCTATACTGTGTCATCTTGGCCACATCATAACCCGCAAGCGTGACTAAATCGTTCCTAAAACGTGACTTTTTCGGAAAGCGCATATCATGGCTAAACTACAATTGAATTTCCTGGGCGGGGTGGGGATCTGCCAGAATGGTGCGCCGGTCGCTGACGTTGGCGGGCGTAAGGCGCTGGCGCTGTTGTGTTACCTGGCCGTCAACCGGCAGCCCTTCTCTCGGGAGGCGCTGGCCGGGCTGCTGTGGGGCGAGATGCCGGATGATCGCGCCCGGATGAATTTGCGGCGCACGTTGTCTCGTTTACGGCCGTATGTCGGCCCCCACCTCCACATCACCACCAGAGAAATAGCCTTCAACCGGGATTTGCCATATTGGCTGGATGTGGAACAGTTTGAAACGGCCGTTTCCCCCCGAAAGAACGATATAACCCACCTACGTGAAGCCATAGACTTGTATCAGGGTGATTTCCTGGACGGCTTTTACGTCAAAAACGCACCGGCTTTTGAGGAATGGATGTTCACGCAGCGAGTCCGGTGGCACGATTTGGCTGTGCAGACACTGCACACCCTGGTCGCTGACTGCCTTCACCAAAAGTCTTATTCCGATGGGATCGCTTACGCCAAACGGCTGTTGACCTTAGACCCGTGGCGGGAGGAGGCACACCGGCAGTTGATGGAACTGCTCGCCGGTAACGGCCAGCGCAGCGCGGCGCTCATGCAGTACGATGCCTGTCGTCGCCTCCTGTCCGAGGAATTAGGGATTGACCCGTCCTCGGCAACAATGACTTTATACGAACAGATTTTAGGCAGCCAGTTTGATAAAGCAGTCTCCTTATCGTCGTTGACGACTATCATGCCAATTGATACAGGAAGTGATGAATCCGTCGTTAGTCACAACTTGCCGCGCCAAACCACACGATTCGTTGGCCGGGAATCGGAACTAACAACCCTGGCAGGATTCCTTAAGAACCCACATATCCGGTTGATCACTATTGTTGGGGCTGGCGGAATGGGCAAGACGCGGTTGGCGCTAGAAACAGCTTATCAGTACCTTAAAAACTTTACGCATGGCGTTTGGATGGTTTCATTAGCCAAGCTCTCATCTTCTGATGAAATCGTGCCGGCCGTGGCGCAGGAATTCGGTTTCAATTTTTACGAAGGCGGTACACCCCGCCAGCAGCTTCTGGACTATTTCAGGAACAAATCCTTTCTCCTGGTAATGGATAACTACGAGCATTTACTGGATGGGGCTGATTTGATCGCGGATGTGCTGCAAACAGCGCCGCAGGTTAAGGTACTGGCTACCTCGCGTGAGCCGCTGCGTTTGGTTGAAGAGCAGCTTTTTTCTCTGCACGGTCTGGCTTTCTCCCGTGAGAATATCAGTGAAGAAGACGAAGCTGCGCAATTTTTCCTAGAGCGCGCCCGACACGTGCAGTCAGATTTGACTCTTAAAAGAGACGACATGGCTCACATCACAACTATATGCCGTCAGGTGGAAGGGATGCCGTTGGGACTGGAATTGGCGGCGGCCTGGGTCGATACGTTG
>JAKQCM010000466.1 GCA_029559155.1 Chloroflexota bacterium | reverse complement strand
TGGAGGGAAGTGTGGGGGAAAACGGCCGTCTCCAGACCATCGTCCTGGGTATTGGGCTGAATGTGAACATGACCGCCGCCCAACTGCCGCCCGGCATCACCCCGGTCAGCAGCCTCTCATTGGCCGCCGGACGGCCCATTTCGCGTGTACAACTGCTGGTAGATTTGCTGGCGCGGTTGGAAACGTACTATGAAGCGGCGCAGGCCGGTCACTCGCCGCAGCCGACGTGGCAGCAGCGCCTCATCACGCTGGGGCGCACAGTTTCCGCCAGTCGTCCCGGCGAGGAGCCGTTGGTAGGCCAGGCTGTGGCCGTGGATGAATGGGGGCAGTTACTGCTGCAAACGGGCGACGGCCGTGTGCATACCATTGCCGCCGCCGATGTTTCTTTACGGTAATCTGGGCCACCAGACGGCCGTCTTCAGTCGAGTCTACCATTGACAATTGTCATAATGTCGGGTAGCCTTTCAGGTAGAACGTGTGGCCTAATGGATACCAGGAGATTGACCATGAGCAATGATTTTAGCAGCTTCAGCGATGATGCGTTTGATGAAAACCCCGATTGGTTGGCTGATGACGATTTCACCTCATCCCAACCTGTGATTGAAGGTGGCGATGACGAGTTCGACCAACTCCGCCGCAAAAGCGCCCGCACCGGCTCCATGCAAGATGAAATGGAAGCCGCCGAACCCGCAACTGAAGCCACGACCGGCAAAGCGTTTGCCTGGAGCAGCTTTACCCCCGGCCAGCGCCTGGTGTTGGCGCTGCTGGTTGTGTTGGACATCATCGCCATTGCGTTTGGCGTGATGGTGTTGACCGGCGCTGTGTAATCTTTGAATTCTGTACGGCCGTATCCCGGCGGCTGAATGGTTCGTTTTTCAAGTGTCCTGGTGGTCTAAGGCTGCCGTTCACCCGACTTGCAACACAGTTAAAGCCCCGCAGATGATTATCTGGCGGGGCTTTTTATTGACGCGCACTATGCGGTTTCTTTGGTACAAACCCTATTGGTCTTTAAGAAAACAATCAGGTAATGAACTGGTCATTCTGAACGGAGTCTTCGGAGCGAAGAATCCCTATCACTCGGTCATTTCAAGCAAATGGGATGTTTCGGAGGATACTTCGGCAAGCTCAGCACAGGCTCTCAGCATGACACGTCTCTCGATTACCGGATTAATTTTTTAATCTGCAAAAGGGTTTTGCTGAATCTACGGTCATTTCCAGAGGTCAAATTAACCCTTAGGGTTTTGGTGCATAGCTCCCGCTATTCAGTTCGCTCTACCTTATCCCCGTCGCCAAACGAACAAAGACGCCAGAAAACGGACTGCGCCCGCGACAAACAACGTCTCCACCAGGCCAATGCGTCCGGCAAGCACCGGGCCACCCAACGAGCCAATCAAGACGGCCGCGTTAAGCGCCAGATTGTACCAGGCCAGATAAGCCGGGCGGCGGTCTTCGGGGATGCGCTCCAACAGGTAATTGGCCTGCGAACCGGAGACCAACCCCCAGGTGATGCCGCCGATGGCCGAAACGACGAGAAAGAGCGTTAGATCGCGGGTAACGGCCGTTAACACCGGATACAAACTCATCCCCACCACGCCAATCACCAGGATCGCGTGCTGGCTCAGTCGCCGCGACAAGCGGCTTAACTGCGTTGAGGCCAGCAGCACAGTGCCATAAAAAACGGCATTACCCAGGCCAATATCCTGGTCGGTCAGGTGCAAATGGTTTACCCAGTACAGCGGGAACAATGACAGCGGCAGATATTGGGCCAAATGAAAGAAAAACATGGTCAATAAAATCAACTGAAAGGCCTGATCGATGCCTTGTGGCTTTTCGCCTTTGACCCTTGGCCGCCGGTTTAATAAAAAGCGCCAATCGGCAACGGCCGTGCGCATGCCGCCCGACCACACCCGAACCGTACCCGGTCGGGCCAGGTCGCCTACACTTTGTCCGTGGCGAGGGACGTAACTGGATTCGTGCAACGGCCGTATCTGCCACAGGTGGTAGCTGCTAAACACGGCGCCAATCGCGCCGATGGCAAACACCACCTGATACCCCAGCGGAAACGGCAACACCTCCAACAGCCAGCCGCACAACAGCGATACGGTGATAAATGTAACTGCCAACAGCGCGTTGCGGATGCCGGTAACGTGACTGCGCCACTCCACCGGAACCGTGGCGGCGAACATGGCGTTAAATCCCACCGCCAGGGCTGTGCCCGGGATGCTCATCAAAAAAACGAGGGCGATCAGGGCGTTGATTTGCCCCTGGGGCAGCAAGAAAAACGGCAAAAATATCCAGACGGCGTAAACCAGGCGATGGCCTACCGATGCCCAAAACACCTTGCGGCTGATTGAGCCGCGCTTTTGCAGCCAGCTTCCGGCCGGCAGCGTCACCATCAAACTAACCACGGCCGGGGCGGCGCTGAGCAGCCCCAGCTGCCAGCCTGTGGCTCCCAGGCGCGTAGCATAGACGGCCATGAAGGAAATGGCGCTGGCGTTCACCACCCCAAACCAGGCGATGTCCATGTATAAATGAAAGAAATTCCGGCGATGTTCCACCGGAACAGAAATTGCGTGACGGCGAAATGTTATGCTTGCCATAATTTAGAAATCCTCAATGCGTGTTTAAAACAAAACCCCTAATTATCCTCAAGTTTTGGCGTAGGGCGAAACACGATAGCTACGGGATTCGGACGTTATGGCTCCGCAGGGGGCCGTCTGGAAGGGGTTCAAATTTTAGAATCGGGGAGGTGGGGATGCGTGTTTCAGGCGATATGAACGGAGGAACGGCCGTCCACCAATTCCCAGACCAGTTTATCGGCGCGAAGGACAAGCTCGCGAACTACGTCGTGGGAACCAATGGGCACAATAACCAGAACATGCCGGCCAGATTGATCTTGCCACTGCCGGCCCTGCTCCACAGTTTGCCAACGGCCGTCTATGGCCATGCGCCGCACCTGGATACGGCCGTCGGCGGCAAAGGTGCATTCAACGCTTATTGGAGTCATAGTTTACTCAAGTCTGGCAGGAACCTTCGCCGCCTAGAGAGCGAGAGCAAGAGCAAGAGCGAGAGGCTTTCAAGACGGTATCTAGCTCTAGCTCTAGCTCTAGCTCTCTCTCTAGCTGTTTTGTAGAAAACGTGCGAGTTTATCACTTTTCCCGCCACAGCGCGGCTAATTTGCGGTACTTGACCCACTCATAGTACCCCATGTAAAGGCTCAGGCGCAAGCCGTGCAGGCCATCGCGCGCGCCATTGAGGGTTACATAACGCCACCAGAACTGCCGCCACGGCTGCAAAACGTAATTTTGCGGTTTGGGGCGCACGCCGTTTTGCCGCAAAATGCCTGCGTCGTAGTCGGTATAGGCTTGCTGTTTGGCGCGGAAGTGCGCCAGATCGCGGTAGTTGTAATGGATGAGCGGGTTTTGCAAATGGCCGATGGCGCCATCAACCACCGCAAGTTCGTGGACGGGGCGTTCGTAGTGGACACGGCCGTGTTTAAATAAGCGCAGTTGATAATCCGGAAACCAGCCCGCCCCCAGGGTCAGTTTGCCAAACAGGTAGTTGTGGCGCGGCGCGTACCAGCCCATTTCCGGCCGTTCGGCCACCACGCGCCGGATTTCGGCGGCCAGTTCCGGCGTGCCGCGCTCGTCGGCATCCACAAAAAAGACCCAATCGGTTTGCACATTCGCCAGGGCGGCGTTGCGCTGTTGGGCGTAATTCTGAAACACGCTTTGCGCCGTTTCTGCGCCGGCAGCCTGGGCCAGCGCCACCGTTTCATCCTGGCTGAACGAATCAAAGACCACCACCCGATCGGCCCAACGCAGGCTCTCGATGCAGGCTTGCACATGCGCCGCTTCGTTATAGGTGAGGATAACGGCCGTAATCTCCGGCCTGTTTGGCAAGTTTGGCGAAGGGGAGGAGTTAGTCGCCGTCATGGTCGAAGCGGACGGCCGTGGGACCGGAATGGTTGGTCCAGATGTGGATGACTTCTTCATAGGCTTGTTTCAGGTGTGGGTCGGTGGTTTTGGCCGCTTTTTGGCGCATGCCCATTTTAACCAGGCGGGTCGCCAGCGCTTTGCGCCAACGGCCGTGGTGCGAAGCGTATAACTGCGCCCGGCTGCGCCACAAATTGATGATCGATTGTGCGGGCACTTGCTTGGTGCTTTCGCCGCCAAAGTGAACGATTTCCGCCGCCGGAACAGCGTAGATGTCCCAACCGCCTTCACGGATGCGCCAGCTCCAGTCGATTTCTTCGCAGTACATGTGGTAGTTTTCGTCGAAACCGCCGGTGGCGGTGGCTACGCTGGCGCGCACCATCATCGACGCGCCCAATGGGTGGTCGATGGTGAAGGGTTTGTGGTTGGGGCGGAAGAGTTGGCGGCTGTAACGGCCGTTCAATCGGCTGTCGTACAGGCGACTGGGCATGGGAAATAAATCAAACGTGAGCTGTGTAATGCCGGGGAAATAAAAGGCGCTGTGCTGGAAACGGCCGTCTCGATACACCAGACGCGCCCCGGCCATCCCGGCATTCGGCCGTTCATCCAAACATTGCACCAGGTGGGACAATGCCCCCTGGCGCAGCATCGTGTCCGGGTTCAGCAAAAAATAATAGCGCGGTTCCAACGGCGCGGCGTCGGCCATGCCCTGGTTGTTGGCGGCGCCAAAGCCCACATTATGATCATTGGCGATTAGATGAATCTGCGGGAAAAGGCTTTGCAGCAGTTCAACCGTGCCATCGGTGGAGTTATTATCAACCACCCAAACTTCGGCTCGCAGCCGGGTGCGCACAATTTCTTTATGCACCGAGCGCAAACAATCGACCAGATAGTCGCGCACGTTCCAGCTAACGATAATAATGGCCACGTCTAGCATACGTTTGCATTTCTCTTGGCGTGCAGAACGCCGTTGGTCATGGTTAGCGCGGTCATTCTTCGGCGAATACTCCAGCGGTAATCATGTCGCGGATGGGGGTGTATTGATCGTTGCTTGCCGGTTCCAGGCCGCGCCAATCGTAAAAATCGCTGGCGCAAACAGATGTGGCGCACGCTTCCGATGTGGCAAATGTTTGCAGTTCGGTGATGACCTGCCGGGCCAGCGCCAGCGGAAAATCACGGCCGAAAGCCACAGTTTCGTTGGGTATTTGCGGGGTCAGGGCCACAATGCGCGTCTGGTTATAAATCTCCGGTTGAATATCGAAAATACCGGCGCGTGCATCGCGCAAACGGTAACCGCCAAATTCCGGCTCGGCAATGACCAGCACATAACCGATGGGGCTGCGTTCGGGCGCAATGCCCAACTGCCGCCAGATTTCGGCGGCGTCTACGCCGTACTGCCACAGGCGTTCTTCGTAGGGCAAGATGGGCGGCGTGTACGTGCCAACGGCGAAATCTACGTCGCCATCAAACACGGCCAGCATGGCGCTGTTGTCGCCAGGCACTTCAATCATTTCGGCGATTTGGACGCCGGCGTTTTGCAGCATGGTTTCGACGGCTTTGGCGTTGGGGAGGCTGTTGGCGTTGGGCACAGCGCCTCGTTTGCCGGCCAGATCGGCCAGGGTGAGGATGCCGCTGTCGCGCCGGGCGACGATCATGCCTGCTTGCCAGCTGAGGCCGTCGGGGTGAACGGCGATGTTGCCGGGTTGGACGCCGCACTGGATATTGGCCTGTACGACGCCTAACGGTGACAGGACGCCGATGGTGTCGGCAGGGGCGGCGCACATCAGGTCGATGAGGGCTTCTTCGCTGTCGGCGACGCCTACCACAAATTCCAGGCCAGTGGCTTCAGCCAGGGCGTCGGCTAATACCTGCCCACGGGTCATGATGACGGCCGTGCTGCTGGCCGGCGAAAAGAGTAGTTGCACCGGGCGTTGTTCTGCGCCCAGGGGTGATTTGGTGACTTCGATGGGGATTTCTTGCACAACTTCGGTGGTGACAAGGCGGGTGACTTCGATTTGAATCGGGGCAGGGGTGGGAACGGCCGTTCCTACCGTTTGGTTCGCCGGCGTGTTTTCAACCAGGCGAGTAACTTCTACTTCTAATACCTGGGGCTGGCAGGCTGCCAGAACTATAAGGAGCAGTCCAGCCCCTATCCACCATCGTATCGCCATCAAATCGCTTTCCCGTCCTTGCTTGAGGCGGCTAAAGCCGCACAACCCAGGTATATGTATTTCTGAGCGAATTTTAGTTTACCTTGACGGCCGTTTGCCTGCCACCGATGCTAACCTGCTGCTTAGATGACATTAAGGGAACCCGGCTGACGGGAGACTAGGCGAGATGAGGGAAGGTAGAGATTGTTATTCTGGCTTCATGGGGATTTCGCGGGGTTCGCAGGTGGGCATGTTGGCGGCGTCAGGAATATCCACCAAGATTGCCTGCGGGTCTACGCGATTGTTGAATTCGGTGATGGCGACATCTTCGTGGATGAGGCCGGCCCACACGGGCTGCGGGTTGCGGTTGCCAAACACATCTACCAGTCGGATGCCGCCCGTGACGACGGCGCGTGCGCCGGGCATGAGATAGGTGTAATCGCCAATTTGTTCCAGATCATCGGGGCCGCCGACGGCCCAGCGGTAGGGGTAGTTGCTCAGTTCGTTTTCGTAGCCGATGGCGGCGCGCCAGGCGCCGGATTCGGTGTGCCAGCCGAGGGTGTTGTAGTTCCAGTCGGAGTCGTAGACGGTTCCGGGGGCGGGGCCGGTGGTGCGGATGGGGGTGTTGCCGTAGTTTTCGATGGTCATGGTGAAGTAGAGGGTGTCGCAAATGGCTACGGCCGTTGTGTTAAAGCGCAGCGTCTCGCCGGAGGGCGGGGCAAAGATGTCGGCGCGGGGCACGCCGCCATAAGCGATGGTCAGCTCGTTGGCGACGCGCACTTTTTGCCCTTCGGCGTCTTCGGCGACGGCGACGATGGGGTAGGCGCCATCGGCGGGCGGCGTTTCGCCATTGTCCACGCCGCCTTCGTAGTCATAGATGTGGCGTCCAGGCATGCCTGCCGGTATGTCGCGCTCCAGTTCGGCGATGGGCAGCTCCAGGCCATCGGGCGTGAGTAAAAAGACGCGCACGGTGGCTTCTTTGGTCTGGTAAAACTGAATCTGGATGCGGTCGTCGATACCGTCGCGGTTGGGGGTAAAGGTGGCGCGGTCGAGGGAAAAATCGCGCAGTTCGGGCAGGGCGGCGTCGGCGTCGGCGATGGTGATCTGGCCTTGTTGGGTTTCGGTACGGCCGTTTTTATCGGTTGCCTCGATCGTCCAGGTGTAGGTTCCGTTTTGCAGCAGGCGGGCAAGCACCTCGCCGGTAACAGTCTCGTCGGGCAGTGTATACCCATCTACCACGCCGCTGAACAGAACGTTGTATTCGCCTGCGCCGCGTTCTTTCTCCTGGCGAAAATAAAAACGGTCGCCGGCCTGATTTTCTAAATAGATGGAGACGGTGGCGTTGTCGGACAATTCGTATTGGATGCGGGTAGCGTCCGTGTTGCCATCGGCGTTGGGGGTGATGGTGTCGTGCTGCACGCTGACGTTGCGCAGCAGGCTGCTATCGCCATTGAGCAGGCGCCAGCCGATGGCTACGGCCGTTAGCACCACAATCAGGGCGATAAGGCCCACAATAAATGGAAAACTTTTAGTTTCACGCATAGTGGGGCAAGTTTACCAAAGCCGCCCATGCCGGGCGAGGGGCGATCCACCGACGAATGGCCTATGGGATGGG
>JAKQCM010000163.1 GCA_029559155.1 Chloroflexota bacterium | reverse complement strand
GGGAAATGATTGGCTACCGCAACGACAGCAGCAGCGGCCTGGTGAATTTGCTGGCCGACGTGAACCGGGTGGCCATTGGCGTGGTGTTGATGGAAATGGAGGACGGGTATATTCGGGTTGGCTTCCGCAGTCGCCCGCCGTATGACGTGGCGCAGTTGGCGCAAAGTCTCGGCGGCGGCGGGCACCCTCAGGCCGCGGGCTGTACGATGGAAGGCCCTTTGGCCAAGGCCGAAGCGCAAATTGTGGAAATGTGTAAGCAGGCCATTGCCCAACAAACGCCAGCCTCTACGCAGCAAAATGGGCATGGGTTGTAAAAACGGCCGTTTGCTCAATGATTTGTGCTGATTATGTCGAATCTTTCGGGAATTTTAGCCGTTGATAAGCCGCTTGGTGTCACCTCTCATGATGTTGTTAACCAACTCCGGCGGCTGAGTGGCACACGCCGCATCGGCCATGCCGGTACGCTGGACCCTCTGGCGACCGGCGTGATGCTGCTGGGCATTGGCCGGGCGACCCGCCTGCTGGAATATCTGGTTGGGCTGCCTAAGACGTATGAAACGGCCGTGCGCCTGGGCCAGACCACCAACACCTATGACGCAGAGGGCGAGATTGTAGCCGAACGGCCGTTCGCTCATCTCACCGAATCGCACATCGCCGCCGCCCTGGCCCAATTTCGCGGCCCCATTCAGCAAAAACCGCCCCTTTATTCGGCCATCAAAAAAAATGGAAAGCCCCTCTACAAATTAGCCCGCGCAGGCGCGGATATAGACGTGCCGGCGCGCGAAGTTACCATTTCTGAATTAACCATGCTGGCCTGGCGTTCGCCGGTTTTGCATCTGCGCGTGATCTGCTCGTCGGGGACGTATATCCGTTCGTTGGGGCATGATCTGGGCGAGGCGTTGGGGTGTGGCGGTTATCTGACGGCGCTGCGGCGCACGGCCGTCGGCGATTTTACGCTCGATCAGGCCGTTGCGCTGGATCAACTGTCTGCCGCCAATCTGGCCGATCACTTGCTGCCGCCGGAAACGGCCGTGGCCCATCTGCCCCAACTAACCTTGCCCGCTTCAGAAGTGGAGCGGTTGTTGGTGGGACAGCGTCTGGTGCGGGAAACCGACCACGCCCTGCACGAGATGGTGCGCGTAACCAACCCGGCTGGCGAATTTGTGGGCATTTTGCGCGCTGAAGTGGATTATTGGCAGCCGCACAAGATGTTTTTGCCGGAAACGGCCGTTGCCGACCAGACATCTTTGCTCTGAACCAGGTACACGCTTTATGACACAGACATTCATCCACGTTGAACACCTCACCGAAGTAAAACATTCCACGCCCACCTATCTGGCGATTGGTTCTTTCGACGGTGTACACATGGGCCATCAGGCTGTGCTGCAAGAAATGGTGGCCGCGGCCCGCGCCGACGGCCGGCGCTCGGCCGTTCTTACCTTTTTCCCCCATCCTACCCGTGTTTTGCGCGGCCAGGAAGGGCCATATTACCTTACCACCCTGGCAGATCGGGTGCAGCTGCTGGCTGAGCAAGGCATCGATCTGATCATTACCCATCCGTTTAACGAAGAAGTTCGCCTGACGCGCGCGGCCGATTTTGTTGATCAGCTCATCCGGTATCTGGATATGCGCCAGATTTGGGGCGGGAATTTTGCCTTCGGCTACAAACGGGAAGGGGATGTGCCTTTTTTGCGCCGGTTGGGCGCTGAGCGCGGTTTTTCGGTGGAATTGGTGCGCTCGATGGTGGAAGTTCAGGGCGATTGGGTGAGCAGCAGCCGGATTCGTCGTTGTCTGGCCGAAGGGAACGTGGCTACTGTGCGCGAATGTTTGGGACGGCCGTTTCACGTTACCGGCGACGTGACGCAAGGCGATCAGCGCGGTCGCACGATTGGTTTTCCGACGGCCAACCTGGCCGCCTGGGACGAGCTGCTGCTGCCGGCCAACGGCGTGTATGCCACGTATGCCTGGCTGGGCGACCAGCGTTATGTTGCGGCGACCAATGTGGGGGTGCGGCCAACGGTAAACGGCCGTGGCGTCACCGTCGAGGCGCATTTGTTGGATTACAGCGGCGATTTATACGGCCAGGAGCTGCGCGTGGAGTTTATCCAGCACATTCGGCCGGAGAAAAAATTCTCTGGCCTGCCGGAGTTAACCGCCCAGATTCAAGCCGATGTCAGCGCGATACGGGCGATGTTGGCCTAACGCGCATCACACATCTGCATTACGGTCCATATGGCGCAGTCCAAGACGGCGATTTGTGGACGTGGACGATTTGCCAGCCGTGTTCTCCTTTGATGAGGACACGGCTTTCGTTATGTTGGCGGTGGGTGATGGGACCTTCGGGGGTGGCAATGGTGAGCATGAAGGTGTAACTGACAACGGCCGTTGTTTCTTCGCCCGGCGCGCCATACAACTGCAAGCGCGGTTCCCACAAATCGTAGCGAAAGTCGGCGTCCGTGCCGGCCCAACCATGTTTAATCATAAAAAAGTGAAAATCCAGGCCGTCTTGCCGGTGCGGCGTGATGAACCATTCGTAAAGCGATAACTCGTCGCTGGTGGTGGCTTTGTAGGTTGCCACATCCCGCGCAAAAACGCTGTGCAAATGGCGGTGGAGCGTATTCCAGACTTCTTCTTCTGTCGTATTTTTCATCGTTTTCTCCAGCAGCAGGGCTTCCCTAAGGAATTAGGACCTCCAGGTGGACTCGACAATCATCTTATCGCGTGGCTGGCGCGGGGCGCGCGATTTTGGGGCGCGGATTGGCGGCCAGTTCGGCCAGGATGATTTCGACGGCCGTTTCCAACTGCGGATCAAGGCCGTTAATCACCAGCTTGGGCGTCATTTCCACTTCGACATCCGGGGCGACGCCTTCGTTTTCTACTTCCCATTCGCCCTCCGGGCTAAAAATGGCCAGACGCGGCGCAGTGACCACCCCGCCATCCAGCAGCACCGGGTTGTCGTAGATGCCGATCAGCCCGCCCCAGGTGCGTTTGCCTACCAGCTTGCCCAGGCCGCGCCGCCGGAAAAACTGCGGCATCGCATCGCCGCCGGAGCCGGCAAATTCGTTGATCACCATCACTTTAGGGCCAAAAATGGACGCGGCCGGCGTGCTAAAAATTTTGCCTTCGCGGGTGGCCCAGTAGCTCAGCAAGGGGCGGTCCAGCAGGTCGATGACGTAATCGGCGACAGAGCCGCCGCCGTTAAAGCGTTCATCAAGGATGACGGCTTCTTTGTCCAGTTGGGAGAAGTAGTAACGGTTGAAGGAAGCATAGCCTTCCAGGGCGGTGTTGCTCATGTAGACGTAGGCGACACGGCCGTTCGTCATCTCGCTTACTTTTTGCCGGTTGTTTTCCACCCAAGACCAGTGGCGCAGGTCGTTTTCGCTGGAGATGGGCACGACGGTGACGATACGGCCGTCGGCGGCGTCGGTTGTGGGGCTGACGAGCAGGGCCGTCTGTCTGTCGGCGGTTTTTTCGAAGAGGCTGTAGAGGTTGGTGGGCGCGCGCAGGGGACGGCCGTTAACCGCCAGCAGATATTCGCCTTCGCTCACGTTAACGCCTGGCTCTGTCAGGGGCGCGCGAAGTTCCGGATGCCAGTTCAGGCCGGAGTAGATGCGCCGGAAGCGGTAGAACCCATCCACCAGATCATAATCGGCTCCCAACAAGCCGCCGCTAACCCGGTTGGGCGTAGGAATGTCGCCAAACATCACGTAGGCGTGGCCGACTGAAAGTTCGCCAATCAATTCTGCCAGGATAAAGTTCAGGTCCTGGCGATGGCCAACGTGGGTTAAAAGGGGCCGGTATTTGGCTGCGGTGGCTTCCCAATCGAGGCCGTGCATGTGGGCATCGTAAAAAAAGTCGCGCTGCAGGCGGCAGACTTCGGTGAACATTTGCGACCATTCCGCTTTTGGATCGACGTACACTTCCATCTGGGCCAGGTTCAGGCGGTCGCCGCCATTGTCGGGCTTTTTGTCTGTGCCGATGACGGCGAAATCGTCGGGTTTTTTGGCTTGGTAGAGCAGTTTACGGCCGTTGGCGCTGATCCAGTAGGCCCGGATGTTGTTCAGATAGACCTCGTTTTTTCGTTCTTTCAGATCAAACACGTTTAATGTGCCCAGCAGCGCCTCGGTTTGTTCGGCAAATGATTGATTGGTCTCCAGGTAAAACAATTTGCCATTGGCCGCCTGCAGCGAGCGATATTCGCGGGCGGGCAGCGGCAGGGCCAAAATTCGCTGGTCCATCTTTTCCAGGTCGATTTTGACCTCGACGGGTGGTTTTTTCTGGCCGTTCTGCTTCTTTTCTTTCTGGTCTTGCTCATCTCCGTCGTTTTTGGCTTCATCGGTGTTGGTTTCGTCCGATGATTTTTCCTCTTTGGCCGGTTCGTCATCGCTTTCGGGGGCCAGCGGGGAGGGCGTGTCGTGGCTGAGTACAACAACATAGAGGCTGCTTTGCACCGGCCGTTCGTAAGAGGACATATCCAACCAGCCGGTGTTCAGGCCGTAATTGGAGCTGGCGGCGAAGAAGAGATATTTTCCGTCCGGGCTAAAGCAGGCTGAGGTGGCGTCGCTGAGACCATCGGTGATCTGGTGGCTGACGCCGGTGGCCAGTTCATACAAAAATACGGCGCGTATGTGCGTGTCTAGCCGCCGGGTATAGGCGAGCCATTGGCTGTCTGGCGACCAGACGGGATTCAGGCTGCGTTCGGGGTGGTCGTAGGTGTCGGTGGCGACGTGGATGGGTTTTTGTTCGGCCACATCGAGGTAATAGAGGTTGAGCGCTTTATCGGTGTAGGCGATTTTTTGGCTGTCGGGCGACCAGGTGGGCGCGTAAAAGAAGGATTTTTTGCCCAGGGGAATGAATGTTTTTTCGTGCAGGCCGGTCTGGTCTGACAAGACAAGTTCGTATTCGCCGCTGGCGTCGGAGAAGTAGGCGATTTGCTGCCCGTCTGGCGACCAGGCGGGGAAGCGTTCGTGTACGCCGGGGGTGCGGGTGAGATTGCGGATGTCGCCTTTTTTGGCGGGCACGGTGAAAATGTCGCCGCGCGCTTCGAATACGGCGCGCACGCCGGTGGGAGAAATGCCGGCGTAGCGGATGGTGTGGGCGGCGCGTTTGAAATAAGGTCGCGCGTAGGGCAAATCGGCGGCAATCTGGATGTGCAGGGTGGTGGTTTGGCCGTCGGCGGGGTTGTAGAGGTGGATACGGCCGTTTTGCTCATACGCCAGCAGCCCATCCCCCGCTGTGAGCGAGCGGATGTCGAAATCGTCGTAGTGGGTGAGCTGGGTGACGGCCGTAGTCTGTGTGTGATAGGCAAACAAGTTCATCGTCCCGTGCCGGTCGGATAGGAAATAGATGGTATCGCCCAGCCAGCAGGGGAAAGTATCGCTGGCGTTGACGTGGGGAATTTCAACGTGGTCGTAGGTGGTCAGGTCCAGCACCCAAATAGGCGACGTGCGCCCGCCGCGGTACCGTTTCCAGGACCAGAATGGTTCGGGAATGGCGGTGTAAGCCAGGAAACGGCCGTCTGGTGAAAAATCGCCCCGTTCAGCCATGGGCAGGGGCAGGGCCTGCGGAAAATCGCCCTCCAGCGACACGGTGAAGAAGCGGCGATAGCGGATGGTATGGGCGTCGCGGGAAGAGACAAAAAGAATGGCACGGCCGTCGGGCGTCCAGCCGCGCACCCAATCGTCGCCGGGGTGGAAAGTGAGCCGTCGGGGCGACCCACCCTCTTTGCCGATGACGTAGACACTGGTATTGCCATCGTAGTTGGCGGAAAAGGCGATCCATTCGCCATCTGGCGAAAACATAGGGGTGGATTTGACGCCTTTGTGGGCGGTGAGACGGCGGGGGTGACGGCCGTCGCGCCCGGCGATCCAGATGTCGCTGGCATACAAAAAAGCAATGTGATCGGCGCTGACAGTGGGCTGCTTCAGGAGAAGTGTCTCTTGTGCCAAGGGGATTGCGTCTGAGGTCATGAATCACTCCGGGAAACTGGATTTTGTCAATCTAAACCTGGAAATTAGCGAGATTTGTGGCCGGGGCGTTTAGCCCTGGTCAAGGTATTGCAGCGCAAGCTGGACACGTTCATCCACGTTTTTAACTTCGCGCGGCAGTTTTTGCAGGGCGGATTGCGCCTCGACGATGCTGAAACCGAGGCTGGTCAGGATGTCGATGACATCGGCATCGATGTCGGCGACGAGCGGCATGTTGGTGCTGGCCTGGCTGAGATCGAGTTTGTCCCGCAGTTGGAACATCATGCGTTCGGCCGTCTTTTTGCCGATGCCAGGGACACGTTGGAGCACGGCCGTTTCCTCGCGCATGATGGCGCTTTTCAGCAGTTCCGGGCTGAGCGTAGACAGGATGGCCAGGGCCACCTTCGGGCCAACGCCGTTGACCGTTAGCAGCACTTCAAACAATTGCAGGTCTTCGGTCGATTCAAAGCCATAGAGCGCCAGGTCTTGTTCGCGCACGATGAGGTGGGTGTGCAGCATGATGCTGCGCCCGACGCCGCCGACATCTTCCAGCACCGTTTTGGGCACAAACACGCGCACCCCCACGCCGCCGACTTTGATGACGAGATGGTCTGGGCCGATAAATTGGATGGTTCCGCTAAGGCTGGCAATCATAATGTCTCTTGGGTGTTCCAGAATTCAGAGTGAGTTGATGATTTGGGCGTCTGATTACGAGTAACTGTTCAGGCTGCCTGGCGAGACCCTAAGGGTTTGGCCGTTTGGGAGATAAATTAGTCGAGTTCAAAACCCTTAGGGTCTGTATAGTTACGATTACGAATCGTACAGGGCTGCGTGTCGTTGATATTGGTAATGGGTAATCGCCACGGCCAGGCCGTCAGCGGCGTCGTCGGGGCGAGGCGTTTCTTCCAGGTCTAGCAGGTTACGAACCATGAGCTGCACCTGGGCTTTGTCGGCTTTGCCGTAGCCGGTGACAGCTTCTTTGATTTTGGGCGGTGAGTACTCGCCGATGGATAGACCGGCGTTCGCCAGAGTGACCAGCAGCACGCCTCGCGCCTGGCCAACGGTGATGGCGGTGGTGATGTTGCGGCCGAAAAATACTTCTTCGATGCCTACGGTGTCTGGTTGGTACTGGCGGAGGAGTTGTTGCAGTTCTTGCTGGATGGTTTGCAGGCGTTGAGGCATGGGAGTGTGCGCTGGGGTGAGGATGGCGCCAAAAGAAACGGCCGTTAAACGGCCGTCTTCTGCTGCATCTATAATCCCATATCCGGTAGTCGCTGTGCCTGGGTCCAATCCCAATATACGCATAAGAGTGACGAGCAATGAACGAGGGAAAACAAATCCCCTCGTTCATCGTTCTTGTTGGCTTCGGTTAGTCGGCGTCCATGGCGGCCATGGCTTCGTCGGTCACATCCAGAGTGGAGTAAACGTTCAGCACGTCATCTAGGTCTTCAATCTTTTCGATGAAGTTCATTACCTGCACGGCCGCTTGTTGGTCGAGTTCCAGCGGCGCATTGGGATCGTACAATACGTTGGCTTCTTCCAGCTTAAAACCGGCGGCTTGAATGGCGTCGCGCACTGCGGCAAACCCTTCTAGCTCCACGTAAATTTCCGCCCCATCTTCGCTAAACTGAATATCGTCTGCGCCGGCGTCGGCGGCTACCAGGAACAGTTCGTCTTCATTGGCCACGTCGGCGACGGCGATGTAGCCTTTGCGGGTAAACTGCCAGGCGACGGAACCGGCATCGGCCATGTTGCCGCCATTTTTGCTGACAGTGTGGCGCAAGTCGGCGACGGCGCGGTTTTTGTTGTCGGTGACGCATTCCACAAGAATGCCAATGCCGTTTGGCCCGTAAACTTCGTACATCATCTCGAACAATTCGCTGCCTTCGAGTTCGCCGGTGCCGCGTTTGATGGCGCGTTCGATGTTGTCCTTGGGCATGTTGGCGGCTTTTGCCTTTTCCACTGCCAGGGCGAGGCGGTTGTTGAAGCTTGGATCACCGCCGCCTTCGCGGGCGGCCATCGTCAGTTCAGACGCTAATCGGGTGAAAATTTTTCCCCGCTTTTTATCGGTGGCCGCTTTCTTATGCTTAATTGTCGACCATTTTGAATGTCCAGACATCTCTAAATCTCCCAAATAATTGATCTCAGAATGGCAATTATATCACACCCTGCCCGGCAACCATTAACTAAGAAGGGGGGCAAAATGGGGCAGACGGCCGTCTAATCTTACAGTTTGACCGGTTCCTGGCCGGGGAACAGGGTGTCCATGAGTTCCGGCGCGTAACGCGCGGCCATATCGGAACTGATGCTGTTGGAACGGCAAATTTCCTGGTAAAGATGGGCGCTTGGTCGCCACTGCCGGTCCTGGGTTTCCGGGTCCATCTCGATGAGGCCAAACCGTTGGCTCCAGCCATTGTGCCATTCAAAGTTGTCCACCAGGCTCCAATGGTAGTACCCCATCACCGGGAAACAAAAACTGACGGCGCGCCAAACTTCTCGCAAATGGGTTAGGAGGAAAGACGGCCGTAATCTGTCATTTTTGTCCGGCAGACCATTTTCGGTAATGTAGATGGGTTTTTGATAACGGCGAGCGCGGTTGATCATTTGGAAAAGGCCGGCGGGGTACACTTCGCCATAAGCGCCGTCGCTGACGATGGCGTTATCGCCCCAATCGCGCACGATGAATTCGCGGCCGGGCGGGAATTTGACGCGGAAGCGGGTGTAGTAGTTGATCCCGATGAAGTCATAAGAACCGGCCAGATGGGGGATGCGGCCACGGCCGTACGGCCGTTTCAACTGTCCGCTAACCAGACTATCCAGCCACAAATCGTTAAATACCCCGTCTACGCGCTTTGTCATCCATGTATCCAGACGGTTCCCGCCCAGCCGGGGTGCAAATACCTGCATACTTTTGGCAATGCCCACCTGCGCGGCCGGGTATTGGGCTTTGATGGTGTGGTAGGCGGCGGCGTGGCAGGCCATCATATGGCGCACAGCCTGAAAGCCGGGGCCGAAACCATGTTTGCGCGGCGCGGGAAATTCATCGGCCATGTACCGCATAAAAACATAGACCATCGGCTCGTTGAAAGTGATCCACTTGGGAACGAGGTCGCCCAGGGCGGCGACAACTTTAGCCGCGTAGCGCTGGAAGTAATCGACAACCACGTCGACGTTGAAATCCCCTTTTTCCACCAGCCAAAGCGGGTTGGTAAAATGGTGGAGAGAAACCATGGGTTCGATGCCGCGCCGGTGCATGGCGGTCAGAATTTCACGGTAGCGCTCCAGGGCGGCGGCGCTAAAGACGCTGGGTTCTGGCTCGATGCGGCTCCATTCGAGGGAAATGCGCTGGGCGTTAAGCCCGATTTTGGCGGCGGCGTCCAGGTCGGCTTCGGCGTTGGTCCACCAGTTGCAGGCCAGGACGGAGCGGTCGTTGTGGAGGATACGGCCGTTTTCCTGTTCCCAGGCCCACCAATCATTGTTGCTATTATTGCCCTCGACTTGATGAGAGGAAACGGCCGTGCCCCAAAGAAAATCGGGTGGGAAAATCATGCGTGCCTGTGCCACAATGCTCTGCTCCTCACACTGTTAATTTTTGTCATTATAACAGAGTTACGCACCGCTTCAGTTACTTTGACAAGGCAAATCCCCTGTGGTAATCTTTCGCAGCGAGGGATATCTAACATTACCTTATTCCTAAATTGCACGTCACAAACCCAATAGCTGTTGGTGAATCTATCGCCAGTTGCTATACTTATCATCATTCTACCACCTGTAAAGCAACGTTTGGAGGTTGTCGTGAGAGAATTGGTTCCCATGAGTGGCTATTACTACCCCAATAAGATGGCCCGCATCTTGTTGATATCCATGGAAGAAGTAATGGGGCGAAATGGCCTGAATGCACTCCTCAACTTGGTTGAAATGCGCCAGTTTATCACAGACTTACCCCCAGATAACCTGGAACGCGAATTCGATTTTGCTTATATTTCCAACTTGAATAGAGGGCTAGAAGATATCTATGGCCCGCGCGGCGGGCGCGGGTTGGCCCTGCGCGGCGGCCGCGCCATCTTTTCTCGTGGCTTAAAACAATTCGGCGCTCTGGCCGGCGTAGGCGATCTAGCCTTTAAAGTACTCCCCCTGCAAACAAAACTACGAATTGGCATTCCGGCCGTCGCCCGCATATTCACCCAATTTAGCGATCAAACCAGCCGTTGTGAAGAATTCGACGACCATTACCTCTATTACATCGATCGCTGCTCCATGTGTTGGGGCGTCGAATCTGATCGCCCGGTGTGTCATGTAGCGGTTGGCATTCTGCAAGAAACACTACGCTGGATTAGCGGTGGGCTAGAATTTCGTGTTAATCCCACGGAATGCATCGCTATGGGCGCAAAAACTGGCGTCATCCGCATAGACAAAGAGCCGATCAAATAGACGCTTTGGCTCGCCCAAAATTACTTGCGGCAAATCTTCGTCAAAACCCAAGGAAGTATGCTAGTGGCTGACGGATCACAAGAAAAGCAACAAAAAATTTTCATCGTTGAAGACGATCTGGATTTAGCAGAGATGTTGGGCGCTTACTTCCGAGCGCAAGGGTATCAGGTTACAAACGCTGTTCGCGGTGAAGATGCAGTAACCGCGATAAGCGCTGAAGCGCCTGATGTCGTTGTCTTGGACATCCGGCTGCCAGATATTGATGGTTATGAAGTTTGCCGGCGTATGCGTCATTCGCGGCGCACCCAAAATATCCCGGTTATATTCTTAACTGAAAAACGTGAGCGTGAAGATAAATTGGCCGGACTCGAATTGGGGGCGGTCGATTATATTACCAAGCCTTTCGATATTCAGGAACTGCGTTTGCGTGTGCGGAATTCTTTGCGGCGCGCACGCCTGAATACCCTGGTAAATCCTGTCACGGGGTTGCCAGAAGGCCAACTGGTTGTGGAACGCCTGGAGCAAATGGTACACCAACCCGATTGGGGTGTGGTGCTGGCAGGCATTCGCGGCCTGGATAAATTTCGTGATCGGTATGGCTTTGTAGCGGCCGACGACGTGTCGCGAGCTGTTACCTTGATGATTACCAATGCGGTGCAAGAGAGCGGCGGGGTGAGCGATTTTGTCGGGCACACGGATAATGGCGACTTCGTTGTGGTTACGTCTTCTGACCGCTGTAAAAAAGTAGCCGAACGCTGCCTGGTTCGTTTGCAACCATCTATCCAATACTTTTACCCGGCTTTGGAGCGGCAGCGCTTGCATGAACTCCCGGAAGCGGAACGGTTAATCGTTCGCGTCAATAGTGTTTCTTCGCGGGAGCATCGGTTTAATGATATGGAATCGTTGTTTGCCTCGCTGCAGGAACATGTGGGCTAAGTTGTGAAGGGTTAACCGATTCTGGTAAAATCTTGATGAAAGCTGGTATGCAACCAGCGGGAAAATTTGACAAAGGTGATCAGGGCTAGGAATAGCCCTGATTTTGTTTGTGGCATGAAACGGATTGTCGCTTATAAAGTTGATTTGCTCATTTTGGCGGGGTTTTTGCTCTTGCCGTTGTTATTGTTTTACAGCGTGACGGTGGGGGGGCGCACCATGCTGCCAGTGGATAATTTGTTCCAATGGGCGCCTTGGTCATCGGCCGCGGCTGATTTCCAGGCCACAGTGCCCCAAAACCACCTGATTACCGATCTCATTATCGAAAACTATGCCTGGAAGCGGTTTATTGCCAATTCTTTGTCTAGCGGCGAGCTGCCTTTGTGGAATCCGTATATTTTTGCCGGCGCGCCGTTTTTGGCTGCCGGCCAGCATTCTGCTTATTATCCCTTTAGCCTTTTGTTCTTGATCCTGCCGTTGACGAAGGCGTATGGTTGGTTTACGGTGAGTCAGTTGTGGCTGGCCGGGGTGTTGATGTATGTGTTTGGGCGTATCTTGAAGATGCGCCGGGGCAGCGCCGCGTTGGCCGGGTTGGTGTATCAGGGCGCGGGTTTTATGGTGATCAGCGCGGCCGTTTTCCCCATGATTATTGCGGCGGCGGTGTGGCTGCCGCTGCTTTTGGGCTGTATCGAGAAAATTGTACAGGATTCCAGGTTTAAGATTTTGTGGTTGGCGCTGGGCGCTTCGGCTTTGGGGATGCAGATTTTTGCGGGGCATGTGGAGATTACCTATTACACTTTGTTGTTGATGGGTTTGTATGCGGCGTGGCGGGTGGGGGGCACGGCCGTTTCCCATCGTCCCATCACCTGGCCAATCGTCGCAAAACCGGCCGCCTGGCTGGCGGGCATGGTCTTCATTGGCTTGCTGTTGGGCGCGGTGCAGTTGGTTCCCTTGTTTGAAGTTGGACAGCGTAATTTTCGTGAAGGCTCGGCTTCTTTTGAGGAAGTGTTGAGTTGGGCTTTTCCGGCGCGCCGGCTTTTGACGCTGGCTGTGCCGAACTTTTTTGGCAATCCGGCTTACCACAGTTACCAGGACGTATTTAGTGGTGAGCAGGTCGCCTACACGGCCGATTTTGAGGGCAATCCGCGCACCCATAACGAGTGGGGGTTTAAAAATTACGTAGAAGGGGCGATTTATTTGGGGATTTTGCCGCTGCTGCTGGCGGTGTTGGGATTGCGGATTGCGGATTGCGGATTGTGGATTGCGGGGCGTAGGAGCCAGACGATTTTGTTTGCGGTGATTAGCTTTTTTTCGCTGGCGTTTATTTTTGGCACGCCGTTGTATGCGCTGTTGTATTACGGCCTGCCCTTCATCAACCAGTTGCATACGCCTTTCCGCTGGATTTTTCCGCTGACTTTGAGCGTGGCGGTGCTGGCCGGCTTTGGCGCGGATTACCTGGCGGGCAGCAAACCCCAATCTCCCGTCTCCAATCCCCAATCACTCATCTTTTTGCGCGCACGGCCGTCTCTCATCACCATCCTGGCCGCCCTGGCCTTTTGGAGCGGGCTGGCGCTGCTGGGCGGTTTGTGGTTGTCACGATTGTTTTATCCACAAATCGAACCGTTCGTGGAGCGCATTTTCCTGGGCATGGCCCTGGCGCCCAACGCCTTCGACAGCGTGCGGGCGTTTTACAGCTTTGAATTTCGCCAGTTTTTCATACTGGGGGTGATGCTGGTGGCTGCGGGACTGGTGCTGCGCGTCAGCCGGTCATCGCTTACGCTGCCCGTGCCGCTGGCGGGGAAACGGCCGTTATGGGAACCCCTCGCCGCCCTGGTCATCGTCGTGGATTTGTTCCTGGCGAGCAGCGGCTTTCATGCGGCCGTGGACCCGGCCTTGCTGGATTACAAACCGCAAATGGTCGCCTGGTTGGAACAGCAGCCCGGCCTTTGGCGCATCACCAGCTTTAACCCCAACGGCGACATCCCTTTCAATGCCAATTCCGGCTGGCTCTACGATTTTCAGGATATTCGCGGCTATGATTCGATTATTCCCCGGCAGTACACCGAGTTTATGGCGGCGATTGAGCCGCAGGGCGGCCTGCCTTACAATCGCATCCAGCCCATTGCCAACCTGGCGTCGTTGAATTCGCCGCTGTTGAGCGTGTTGGGCGTGAAATATGTGATCACCAGCGCGACCATTGACCTGCCGCAGTTTGTTTTAGCCTGGGAAGGGGAAGGTGTGCGCGTGTACGAGAACACGGCCGTTGCCCCCCGCGCCTACACCCTGCCCATCACCAGCCTGGTGCTGGCCGACGATGCCCTGGAAGCCCTGCGCACCTACGACCCGCGCCAGTTTGCCGTCGTGGAGACGGGAGATTGGAGATTGGAGATTGGGGAAGAGGCGCTCAATCTCCAATCTCCAATCTCTAATCTCTATTCTCCCGCCAGCGTAGACGCCTACGGCATTAACGAGGTGACGGCAACGGCCGTTACCACCGCCCCCAGCATCCTCATCCTCAACGACAGCTATTTCCCAGGCTGGAAAGCCTTCGTGCGCCCTGCCGGAACCGGCGAGGACCAGGAGCAGCAGGTAGACATTTTCCGTGTGAATGGCAACTTCCGCGGCGTGCTGCTGCCAGAGGCCGGCGCATGGACCATCCGCTTCAAATACAGCCCGACCAGCTTCCAATTGGGCGGCCTGGGCAGCTTTATGGGGGTGATGCTGCTGCTGTTTGTAGGCGTCGTTTGGGGCTGGCGCGCCATCGTGAAGCCCGACGCCGAAATGACCACCACCCGCAGTCTGGCCAAAAACAGCATGGCCCCGATGGCTCTCAATCTCTTCAATAAAGCCATCGATTTTGTCTACGCCATGTTTTATTTGCGCGTGCTTGGCCCGGCCAATGCCGGCAGTTACGCCACCGCCATCGCCGCCGCCGGTATTTTTGAGATCATCGCCAATTTCGGCCTGGATATTTTGCTGGTGCGCGAAGTGTCTCAGGATCGCCGCCGGGCCAGCAGTTATTTGCTCAACACCTCGATTTTGCGGATTGGCGCGGCATTTGTCGGCGCGCTGCCGGTGGCCGTGCTGGTACTGGCCACCAATTTGTTCAGCAATCCGTTCGCCCCAGCCGAAATTGTGGCCATTGTTTTGATTATGGTCGGGATGGTCTTTTCTGGCATGTCTAAGGGGGTGACCGGCTTGTTTTATGTCTACGAAAAAGCCGAAATCCCGGCGGCTATGACCACCCTGACCACTATTTTGCGCGTAGCAATGGGTGTGGGCGTGCTGCTGCTGGGATTTGGGTTTGTGGGCCTGGCGGCCGTTTCCATTGCTGTCAACATCGTTACCTTGCTCATTCTGACGATCATTGCCGGGCGCAATTTTGATTTGCCCGGTCCGTGGCGCGTGGATTGGGCTTTGCAGCGGCGCATGGTGCGCCTGGGCTTCCCGCTGATGCTTATCCACCTGCTGCAAACCATTTTTATTTCCATTGACGTGTACTTGCTGCGGGTGATGCTGCCCAACGGCGAGGAGGTGGTAGGCTGGTACAACAGCGCGTATAAATGGTTCAACGCCCTGCAAATTGTGCCGTCATTCTTTACGCTGGCGTTGTTTCCCATCATTTCGCGGGAGATTCAGCGCTCGATGGAAGCGGCGCGGCGCATGTACATGATGTCGCTCAAGCTGATGCTGTTGTTGGCGCTGCCCATCGCCGCCGCCATCACTTTTTTTGCGGAGATTTTGGTGCGCATTGTGGGCGGGGCGGAGTTTTTGCCGCATGGGGCTATCGCTTTGCAGATTGTGATTTGGGCGATTCCCATTGGCTGGTTGAACAGCGTGACCAATTACGTGTTGATTGCTTTGGGTCTGGAACGAATGCAGCCACGAGCATTTACGGTGGCGGTGGCTTTTAACGTGGTGGCCAATTTGCTCTTTATCCCTTATTTTTCGTATCAGGCGGCGTCGGTGACAACGATTTTATCGGAAGTGGTGCTGCTGGGTGTGTTTGCGTTTTATTTGCGGCAGCGGATGAGCGGCGTCGATTGGGTGGGCTTGTTGGCGAAGCCGTTTTTGCTAACGGCCGTTGTCGTTCTCATCATGGCGCTCGGTTCCTTGCTGCACCCGGTTGTTGGCGTGGCTGTGGGTTTGGCCGTTTACGCGGCCGGGTTACCCATCCTGCACATCGTCGGCGAGGATGAGCGGCAAATCTTGCGCTCAATTCTACCGGGGCCAGTTGTCACCCGGCTCAGACTATAAGAGGATGGGGACACGGATGAACGCGGATGAACGCGGATTTTCTTTGTCCCTTTTGAGCTAACCATGACTTCCCCCCCTGCGAAATCCGAAGTCCGAAAACCGAAATCAGCCCTTTGGCTGATAACGGCCGTACTCCTCATCGCCGCCGCCCTCCGCTTCATCGGCATCGTCCACATCTCCCCGCCTGGCCTGGCCCACGACGAAGTCGCCAACTGGCTCATCGACCGCCTGATTTTGTCCGGCGAACACGCCATTTACTTCACGCGCGCCTATGGGCATGAAGCGGGCTATCACTACTGGCAGGCGCTGTTGGTGGCTCTGATTGGCGATCACGCGCTGTCGCTGCGGCTGGCTTCCGGTTATGTGGGGCTTCTGGGCGTGGCCATAACATACACCCTGGCGCGCAAGTTGTTTGGCGTGCGCGTGGCGCTGACGGCGGCGGGGATTACGGCCGTTCTTTTCCTGCCTGTGTTTTACGGCCGTTTGGGTCTCCGCGCTATTTCCCTGCCGCTGGTGTCAGGGTTGTCGGCTTATTTCTGGTGGCAGGCATGGGATTGCCGGCGTAAAGGCGTGAAGGGGCAACGGCCGTTGGTTCTGTTTGTGCTTGCCGGGTTCTTTGGCGGCCTGAGCCTGTATACCTATCTGGCGGCGCGGGCGGCGCCGATTTTCTATGCGCTGTTCGTGGTTTACCTGGCGATTTTTCATGGGGCGGAATTAAAGGCTCGCTGGCGCGGCGTGGTTGTGTTTGGGGCTGTCTTTGCCATTGTGGCCGCGCCGCTGGTCTGGTTTTTGCAGAACAATCCGGGAGCAGAATTTCGAGTGGCTGAAGTGGCTGCCCCGTTAAATGCCTTGCGCGCCGGTGATTTTGGCCCGGTGCTGCAAAACAGCGTGAAGATTTTGGGCATGTTTGGGTTTACCGGCGTGCCGATCTGGCGTGAAGGTATTCCCGGCCAACCGTTGTTTGAGCCTCTGCTGGCGATTTGTTTTTATGGCGGCGTGTTGTTGAGTTTGTGGCGCTGGCGGGATATGCGATACGCTTTTCTGTTGTTGTGGGCGGGCACGGCCGTTCTCCCCAGCATCGTCACCATCAATGCCCCCAGCTCGATTCGTATTGTTAACATTTTACCGGTCTTGGGGCTGTTTCCAGCCTTGTTTATACACAATTCACCCAAGTTATCCACTGTTTATCCCAGGTTATCCACAGGCGCGGCCAGATTCCGCCCAGTTTTGTTAACGTTTTTGTTCGTGTTTTATGCAGGTTGGACGGCCTGGTCGATCTTTAAAATATGGCCCAACGGCGGCGATATTCCTTTTGTGTGGCAGGCGGCGCTGCACGATACGGCCGTTGCTCTCGACCACGATCCGGCCATCACCGCTGCCGCCATTGGCGGCTGGTCGCCAGACACGATGGATAAGCCGACTATGGCGCTTTATTTGCGCCGCAATGACCTGGCTTTAAGTCACTTTGGCGCGCAGGCGGGAGAAGACATAATTTATACAGTTGTTATCCCCGCTGCGGCGGCCGACGGCCGTGCGCACATCTTCCATCCCACGGCTTTGCCCCTGGCTCCCTTCTGGCAGGAAAAATTATTGGCATGGGGCGCGGCCAGCGAAACGGCCGTGGCCTTTACCCACGTCACCCTGCCCGCCGCGCTTCCCGAAACGCCGCAATTTGCCGTGGACGAAACCTTTGACGGGCAGCTTCAGCTTTTCGGGTACAGCCTGGAGCCTGAAAGCTGCTTTGGCAGCCTGGATGCCTGCCAGTTGGTTACGTATTGGCGCGTCGTTGGTCCGATCACGCAGCCCATGCGCCTGTTCGTTCAGGTTTTGGACGGCAATGGGGATCTGGCGGCCGAAGATTACCGCTGGGACGCGGCCGAGCCGCAGGCTCTATGGCAGCCGCACTGGCAGCCTGGCGACACGATCATCCAGCTTCATCCGGTGTCCTTGGCCAACGCTTCTCAGCTGCGTGTGGGCTTGTTCGACCCGTATTCTTGTGACCCTGGCCCCTGCCAAAATGTGCCAACGGCCGTTGGCGCGCCATTTGTGCTGCTCCCCATGCCGGCTGCCCCGTGACGGCCGTTGCTCATCCCACATTCAGTTGTGTATGATGGTGCGTCAAGCCAGTCCCAAGGCGTCAGTTTTGACCTACCTGGAAATAAAAAAGCCCTTGTCCTGATTCGACGAGGGCTTTTGAGCGTATGGTGTGGCCGAACGGCCGTAGTGGGAAAAGCGTTAGCTGATCGATTTAATTTCGAAGGTGATGAGGCCGCTGGGTGTGTTGGCGGTGACTTGTTGGCCTATTTTGGCCCCAATGAGCGCTCTGCCAATAGGCGATTCGTTGGAGATACGGCCGTTGGCCGGATCTGCCTCATGCGCGCCGACGATGTAGTAGGTTTCCGGATCATCGTAACCCACTTCACACACAGTTACCGTGTTGCCCACGCGCACTCTATCGCTGGGGCCAACCTCTTTGATGATTTTAGCCCGGCGCAGAGAATCTTCCAGATCGCGAATGCGCATTTCGGTGAAGCCTTGCTCTTCTTTGGCCGCGTGGTAGTCCGCGTTTTCTTTCAGGTCGCCCTGAGCAATGGCAATTTGCAGTTTTGTGGAGATTTCATCCCGGCGAACCGTTTTCAGAAACTCCAATTCTTCCTTAATTTTGGCCAGACCTTCTTCAGTTAAGTAGATGAAATTTTCCTCACTCATTATCTGTTTCTCCACCATGCTTGGCTGGATTCTAGGATTGGGTGCCCCGTGGGGATCGTGCCTCGTGGGGGTCGTGCCCCACGAGGCATAGACAAAAATGAAATTAAAGAACCCCGCTGCCTGCGGGGTCAAATGCCAAATTTTATTGTCATTTCGGACTACATGAATAAAAAAAGTATAACCCACCCTGTTATTTCTGTCTAGTTTGCCCAACTTTTAGGGTGCGGTTTAATTTGGTGTAAAAGGGAGGGATGGCGAAAATAGGGGGCATGAACGATAAGCAACTTCCCCCACA
>JAKQCM010000156.1 GCA_029559155.1 Chloroflexota bacterium | reverse complement strand
CTCGCCCGCCCGGGCCTGGCGTGTCGTCGCCGCCGCCAGCTTCGCCAACGGCTTCAAATTCACCCTCGACGATGGCAGTGGGCGGGCCGTCTTGCTGCTGTGGCATAACGTCTACGACGATACCTGGGATGCGCCGCAGTTGAACGTCGGCGCGGCCGTGCGGGCCACCGGCACGGTGGGGCAGTATGAGGGCGAGTGGCAAATCGCGCCGGATTTTGGCGGCGACGTGCAGGTTCCCACGCCCGGCGGCAGCTTTGCCACCCCCCGGACCATCGGCGAACTGGCCGGCCACGTCGGCGAACTGGCGCAAATCAGCGGCGCAATCCTGCGGCTGGAAGCCAACAGCAGCAGCGTCAAAATTTTTGTCGGCGACGATACGGGGGAAATTGTGGTGTTTGTCTGGCGCACGGTGCTGGACCGGATACCCAACAATGTGGCTTTGGGGGAAGTGGGAACGAGGGTAAGGGTAAACGGCCGTGTCGAAAACTACCGCAGCAACCTGGAACTCGTGCCCGCCCTCCCCTACGACGTAGAAGTCCTGCCGTAAAACGGAGATTGGAGATCGGAGACTGAGAAATCTCCAGTCTCCAATCTCCAATCTCCTCCCCTACGCTAAATGCGCCTTTATCGACTCAGCCACCTCCAGCGGAATACCCGGCACGGAGGCAATTTCTTCTACGGTAGCTTTACGCAAATCGTCCAGCGAACCAAAATGCGACAGCAGCATCTTGCGTCGTTTGGGACCAATGCCGGGCACGCTGTCCAAAATAGAGGCCACGCCCACCTTCGAACGGCGGTTCCGATGGCCCTCGTTGGCGAAACGATGCGCTTCGTCACGCACCCGCTGCACCAAATACAATCCTTCCGAACGGCGCGGCAGCAGAATCGATTGGCTCTTACCGGGCACAAACAATTCTTCTTCCTGCTTGGCGAGGCCGGTTAAGGGCACGTCGTTTTCCAGGCCAAATTGCTTCAGAACCTGCACAGCCATCGCCAACTGCCCTTTCCCGCCATCCACAATCAACAGGTCTGGCAGCAGCGCCCAGGCCGTCTCTTTTTTTTGTTTGCCGATTTGGCCAGGATCGTGCAGTTCGCCGGCCAGGGTGTCGCGGTAACGCTGGAAGCGGCGCGTCAGCACTTCGGTCATCGCGCCGTAGTCGTCGTTGCCCACGGTTTGCACATTAAAGCGGCGGTAATCGCTCTTTTTGGGCGCGCCCTGCACAAAAACAACCATCGACCCCACTGTTTGTGTTCCCTGCGTGTGGCTGATGTCGTAACATTCGATACGCGCCGGCGGCGTGGGCAAATTCAACGCCTGCTGCAATTCCGACATCGCCGTCACGTGTTTGGAGCGGTCGGCCGCCCACTGCTGGCGCAGTGTGGCCAGCGTATCGGAGGCGTTGGTAGCCGCCATTTCCACCAATTCACGCTTTTTGCCCCGGCGCGGCACTTGCAGCGTTACCTTGGTGCTGCGTTTGCGCCGCAGCCATTCTTCAATCACCATCGCTTCGGAAATTTCCTGGGGCAGCAGCACTTCTTTGGGGACATGAGCGGCCTCGTCGTAAAATTGCGTCAGGAAATTTTCCAGCACTGATTCGTCGGCCTCATCTTCAGTGCCTTCTAGCAAAAAATATTCGCGGCCAATCAATTTGCCATAACGAATGAAAAACACTTGCACACAGGCACCGGCCTCGTCGCGGGCAAAAGCGATCACGTCCTGGTCGGCGTTGGCGGCCGAGATAACCTTTTGTTTGGCGACTACCTGATTCACCGCCCGCAGTTGGTCGCGGTATTCGGCTGCCTTCTCAAATTGCAGGTTAACGGCCGCTTTCTCCATGCGCGCCTCAATTTGCTGCACCACTTCTTCAGTTTTGCCGTTGAGAAAATCCATCAACTGCTTGATCATGGCGCGATATTCCTGCTTGTTGACTGCGCCAATGCACGGCCCGGTGCACAGCTTGATGTCGAAATAGAGGCAGGCGCGGGGATCCTGGCCGGTGATGACCCGATCACAGGTGAGGTAAGGGAACACTTTGCGCAGCATGTCCAGCGTCTGGTGGACGGCCCACACGGACGTGTAGGGACCAAAATAACGCGATCCATCCCGTTCCATGCGCCGGGTGAGGGTCACTTTGGGAAAATCGTCGGCCCAATGGACCTTGATGTAGGGGTAGCGTTTGTCGTCTTTCAGGCGCACGTTATAGCGCGGCAGGTGCTTTTTAATGAGCGTGTTTTCCAGCAGCAGCGCTTCCAGTTCGGAGTCGGTGGTGATGATTTCGATGTCGGCGACTTCGCGGCGCAAGCGCTGGGTTTTGACGGAGTCGACGTTGGGGTGGAAATATGAACGGACGCGGCTGCGAAGGTTGATGGCTTTGCCAACGTAAATAATGGTCCCGTGTTTATCTTTATGTAAATAAACGCCGGGTTTGGTGGGCAAATTATTGAGGATTTCCTGGACGTTTTCCGGTGGTGTGTATGCCATGCGGGAAATTATAGCTCATTTGGTCGGAAAAATAGTAGCCGGAAAATGAGGAATACGGCCGTTAATCTCCCCCATCGACCAACGGCACAAACCCTATCGCCTGCGCCGTGCCGTGCATGGTCAATTGGCGGAAAAAATCGTCCATCTGAGCCACTGTGTAGGTCTGCTCGCTCTCCAGCCACCAGGCAATCAGGCCCAGCAGCGAGCTGGCAATGTAGTTCGACAGCACCTCAATCGGCAGTGAGAGCGATGCGCCAAGTTCCTCGGCTCGCCGGGTGATGGTCGTTTTGGCGGTGGCGGCGATGTAAGTTTGGATGCGCCGCTTGATGCCATCACCGCCCTGGCCGCTAAGGATAATCTGGTAGAAACGCGCATTTTCGGCGGCGTGTTCAAACGCCAGCGTCCATGGACCCTGGCCGTGGGCCACCCATTCATCAATCGAACGGCGCTGAATTTGGGCTACCAGATCATCAAAAACCGCTTCCAGACTTTGCATGAGCAATTCTTCTTTATCTTTGTAATGGAGATAAAATGTGGTGCGGCCCAAATCGGCCTGCTCGGTGATGTCCTCAATGGTGACGGCGTCGTACCCTTTTTCTAGAATTAACGACATCAGGGACTCTTGCAGTTGGCGGCGGGTGCGCTGGACGCGCCTATCCGGCTTGCGCTGGTTCATGGGCGGCTCCTTGAAGGGCGAACAATGGACAGGTGATGATGAATTTTGAACGGCCGTCTAAAAATAGACGCTTCTGGTATTTGCTAGTTGACGGCTTGGCGACAAGCTCTACAATTGTGAACATGATGTTCATAATATAACACGAGATTTAGTTATTGTCATCGGGTACAAGTTTGAAAGATAGTATGTTTGCACGATTTTCACACCGACAACCACAGGCGCAAAACGGCCGTTTACCCGCCGACGCAGCCAACCACCTCATCGACGTGCGGCAGGTGGTCAAAACTTACCACGGCAGCGCCGGAGACTTCACTGCCCTCAAAGGCATCGATCTAACGGTGGATGAAGGGGAATTTGTGGCCATCATCGGCAAATCGGGCTGTGGCAAATCGACGTTGATCAACATGATCACGGGCATCGACCGGCCAACGGGCGGCGAAGTGTGGGTGAACAACACGGCCGTACACACCCTCAGCGAAGGGCAAATCGCCGAATGGCGCGGGCGCGAACTGGGCGTCATTTTCCAATTCTTCCAATTGCTGCCCACGCTTACTGTCATGCAAAATGTGATGCTGCCCATGGATTTTTGCCACACCTACCCCATTCCGCAGCGGCGCGAGCGGGCCATGCACCTGCTGGAGCAGGTCGGGCTGGCGGACGTGGCCCACAAACTGCCCTCCTCGGTATCGGGCGGGCAGCAGCAGTTGGCGGCCATTGCCCGCGCCCTGGCCAACGACCCGCCCATCCTGGCCGCCGACGAACCAACCGGCAACCTGGATTCGGCCACAGCCGAAATCATCTTCCAGCTCTTTAATCAACTTGTAGACCAGGGCAAAACCATCCTCATGGTGACCCATGATCCGGACAAAGCCCGGCGCGTCACCCGCGTCGTCACCATCGTCGATGGGGAGATATTGAAGAAGCAACCGAAATTTACAAGGGAAGTTGTTAGATGAAGCGTGAAGCGTGATGGATGAAAAAGCAAATCACGCTTCACGCTTCACGCCAAATAATATGTTCATTCGACCACGTTGGAAAAAAGTTTTAGCTGATCTTTGGGGCAACAAATCGCGCACGGTGCTGGTGGTGCTCTCTATCGCCATCGGGGTGTTTGCCGTGGGCATGGTCGCCAATGCCTACCTGATTTTGGATCAGGCAAGCACGGTGGGTTATGAGGCGGTTAATCCGACCAGCGCCTTCATCATCACCTCGCCGTTTGGCGATGATCTGGTGGACGCGGTTCGGAACATGCCAGAAGTGGCAGACGCGGAAGGGCGGCGGGTGCGCGCCGTGCGCATGCTGCTGCACGGCCGTTGGTACAACGCCCCACTCTCGGCTCAAGATTACGAAAACGGCCGTGTCAACCTGCTCCAATCCACCGGCGGCAAAGCCATCCCCGGCGACCACGAACTGCTAATTGACCAAACGGCCGTGGCCCTGACCGATTTTGCCATTGGCGATGTGGTCACGGTGGAGATGAGCGACGGCCGTCATTACGACATGACCATCGTCGGCACAGTACGCGATCAGAACAGCAATCCCTCCATCAACACCGGCGGCATCAACGTCTACACCACTCTGGACACCTTTGAATGGCTGGGGGAAACGGCCGATTACAACCGCCTGCTCTACGTCGCCGCCGACAACAAACATGATCGCGCCTACATCCAGGCGCTCACCGGCGACATCAAAGACAAAATCGAAAAAAGCGGCGTCATGGTCTTTTTCACCCTGGTTTTCCCCGAACCCGGCGTCAGTCCCACCAAATTTATCATCCAATCTATCCGCTCGGTGCTGGGCATTCTGGCGGTTGTTTCCCTGGCCCTGAGCGCGTTTTTGGTCTTCAACACCATGTCGGCGCTGATTTTGCGGCAAGTGCAGTACATCGGCATCATGAAAGCCATAGGCGGCCTGACCCGGAATCTGGTGACCATGTATTTGTTGATGGTCATGCTGTTTGGTCTGTTGGCTTTTGCGGTGGCCGCGCCGCTGGCGGCCGTCGCGGCGCAAAAATTTGCCGGATTCATTGCCAGTCCCGGCCTGCTCGATTTGCCCCTGCCGAGCTACCAGATCCGCCCGGCGATTATCCTGCTGGAATTGATTGTCAGTTTGCTGGTGCCGGTGCTGGCGGCGCTGCCGGCCATCTGGCAGGGCACGCGGGTTACGGTGTTCGCCGCGCTCAATTCCACCGGCCTGAGCCAGGAAAACCTGAGCAACAGCCTGCTGGAACGAGTCATCGAGCGCATTCGGTTTGTGACCGGGCCTTGGCTGCTGTCGCTGGGCAATATCCTGCGTAATCGCGGCCGGGCAACACTAACTTTGGGCACGCTGGTGCTGGGCGGCGCAGTGTTTATTGGCGTGCTCAGCGTCGGCGCGTCATCGGACAAAACAGTGGTAGAGCTGGGCGAGGCGTTCCGGTTTGATGTGCAGGTGGAGTTTGAACGGCCGTATCGCCTGGCGCAAATCGAGGAGTATGCCCTGCACGTCCCGGGGGTAGAGCGTGTGGAGGGGTGGACGGCCGTGAATGGCGCCATCATCAACGCCAACGGCGAAGAAGGCAATTCCATGACCATCCTGGCCCCGCCCGGCGGCAGCGACCTCACCCATCCCAAAATTGTCGCCGGCCGCTGGCTGGAACCCGACGACGAAAACGCCCTGGTCATCGACAGCAGTTTGCTGCGCGAAGACCCATCGCTGCAAATTGGGGATGAGATTGTGCTGAAGATAAACGGCCGTGAAAATCCCTGGACCATCGTCGGCGTTTATCAGGCCATCGGCGTCACCGTGTGGTACGAATCGTATGCCAATTACCCCTACGTGTCGCGTCTGGCCCGCGAAGTAGCCCAAACCCGCCGCGTACAACTAGTCACCAACGCCCACGATCCCGTCTCCCAGGCAGAAATTGCCGCGCGAGTCGATGATTATTTCCAGCAGGTAGGCATCCGCATCAGCCGCATTGAAACAAGTTCCGTGCTGCGCGGCGTGCAGGAGGATCAGTTCAGCATCATCGTCTCGGTACTGATGGTGATGGCGCTGCTCATTACGTTGGTGGGCGGCCTGGGGCTGGCGGGCACAATGAGTATGAACGTCCTGGAGCGCACGCGCGAAATTGGCGTCATGCGCGCCGTTGGCGCGTCGGATGGGGCCGTGCTGCGGGTAATTTTGGTGGAAGGGGTGCTGATGGCTTTGATAAGCTGGACGCTGGCCATATTTTTTGCCATCCCGGCCGGAAAACTGCTGAGTTCGGTGGTGGGGCAACATATTGTAAACGGCAAACTAAGTTATGTCTACTCAGTTCCGGGGGCCTTTATGTGGCTGGCGTTGGTGCTGGTGGTGGCGGTGATTGCCAGCTATCTGCCCGCCCGCAGTGCCTCGCGGCTGACGGTGCGGGATGTGCTGGCGTATGAGTAAGTCATGTTACGCGGTTCATCTAATGGAAACCCCAAGGGTTCGAGGCATCAGGATCGTTTTCTAAAGAGCAACAAAACCCCTGGGGTTTTGGAGGTCAACTATTAGAGCCACAATCCCTGCGCCTGCAGGGTTTCTATAAGCATCTTGCTTACCCGCAAATGAAGTTCTTTGGGGTACTTGAACTCCGAGGTGTAATAATCGGTGACGCGGGTGATACCGGCGTCCGCCAGTTTCTGGCGCACCGATTCGATGGCGTTATAGCGCGCCCACGCCTTTTGTTCCCGCTCGGCGTGGCTTTGGCGGATTTGCGCATCAGACAGGCGGGTGTATTTTTCCTGGTGGACCAACAATTCCAGCGGCAGCCGGTCACGCAGCCCTGGCGCTTCGGCCGGATAGCCCACCACCAGACTGGTGACGGGAAACACACCGGGGGGCAGCGCCAACATGTCAATAATCCGGTCGGCCGCCCACCACGTCGTGCCCAGGTAACAAATCCCCAAACCGACGGATTCCGCAGCCAGGCTGATGGTTTGCGCGGCAATCACCGCATCGACTGCGCCGGTTAGAAAGCCCAATAAATCATCAAAACTTTGTTTGGATTCGTTGACCCGCAGCCATTCCCGCATCCGAAAAACATCGGCGCAAAAAGTTAAGAAAACAGGGGCTTGCAAAATCATTTGCTGCTGACCGTGGGCCTCATACAACTGCCGCTTGTTGCCTTCGTCGCGGGTCACAATGACAGACCACGTTTGCATATTGCCAGAACTGGAACTGCGCAGGCCGGTCAGCAGGAGATCGTTCAGGAGGGTATCATCCACATCCTGGGTGGTAAAGGATCGAATCGAGCGGTGGGATTGGGCTAAATTGAGCATGGGCTAAGTATAACGCCGGCTCTCGCGCCTACCAAACAAGGGTCTGCAGCGGCGCGCCGGACGAGGGTGACAGGGAGACGGCCGTTATGCCCACCATCGGCAACATGGTACAATACACCCCCGTAGGTTAACGACACAAAGGAGTCAACCATGTCTGACTATGCAATCGAAACAAAAGGCCTATCGGTTTATTACGGCCGTCACCGAGGCATCCTGGACTTAGATTTACAAATCAAAAAAGGGGAAATCTTCGGCTTTCTTGGCCCCAACGGCGCCGGCAAAACCACCACCGAACGCGTCCTAATGGACATCATTCGCCCCACAACAGGCACAGCCCACATCTTCGGCCAGGACTGCCAAAAGGACGGCGTCGCCATCCGTGAACACGTTGGCTACCTGCCAGGCGAATTGAGTCTGTACAAAAACATGAAAGCCAGTCAATTCTTCGAGATGTATTATTCCCTGCAAAAAAACAACACCGATCCTGGATACTGGAAAGAATTAGCAGCGCGGCTAGAACTGGACACCCACCGCAAAATTCGTGAATTTTCGCGGGGTAACAAACAAAAAGTGGGTATCGTGGCCGCCTTCATGAATAAACCGGACCTGCTAATTTTGGACGAGCCGACTTCCGGGTTGGATCCGTTGGTCCAGCAAACGGTAATGGAATTGGTGCGCGAAGCCAACCAATCCGGCGCAACCGTGTTCTTCTCCTCGCATATTTTGCCGGAAGTCCAGGCCGTCTGCGACCGCGTAGGCATCATCCGGGAAGGGCAGCTCGTCGCCACCGAACGGGTCGAAGATTTGACCACGCAGCACTTCAAGCGCATCCGCTTCACCTTCGCCAACACGCCGCCAACCGACGCCTTCGCTCAGGATGGCGTCATCGAAACAAGCCGGGAAGCGGGCAGTATCACTCTGGAAATTAGTGGTCGCCTGGATGAGGCCATGACCCAAGCAGCCGCATTCGGCATCACCGACATCGAAACAATTCCGGTCAGTTTGGAAGAAATCTTTCTGGCCTATTACGGAAAGGGGAACGGGGAAAAACATGATTAAACTTTTATGGCAAGAATTACAGTTTCGCCGCAACGGGATAATTGGCTGGGGGATTGCCTTATGCTTTTTCCCAGTCGTCTACGTTGGGCTGTATCCATCCTTTGCCGACCAGATGGCCAATTTCCAATCCATCCTGGACCTGCCAATTTACCAGGCAATGGGCATCAGCATGAGTTCATTTGAAAGTTATATGGCTTCCACCGTAACCAACCTTGTGCCGGTGATCTTGTGCATTTACGCGGTGATGAATGGCACTGGCACATTGGCCGGAGAAGAAGACGACGGCTTGCTGGAACTCATTGTGACGCTGCCCATTCACCGCTGGCAAATTGTCGCTGTGAAAGCCGTCGCTCTTGGCATCGCGCTGTTGGGCATTCTGGTTGTTGTGTCTGCGGGCGCGGCGCTGACGCTGCAAACGATTCTCAGCCAGATTGAAACGTTGGTGACGCCGATGGATGTGTTTCTGGGTTTGTTGACTGCCTGGCCGCTGCTGATGGCTGTGGGGATGATCAGCCTGTTTCTGGGCACGTTCAGTCCAAACCGGCGAATTGCGGCGATGCTCGCCACGGTGGTGGTGGTGGTCAGTTACCTGGGCAGTAATTTGAGCGGCATGATCACATCGCTGGAAAACATGCGTGTTTTCTTCCTGTTTCATTATTACAAGGCCACGGCCGAAGCGCTTGAAGTGGGTCAATCGACTGGCGACATGCTCGTTTTGGTCATGATTGCGTTGGCGGCTTTTGGACTGGCGTTATTTTTTTTCCAGAGACGAAACATTACCGTGGGGGCGTGGCCCTGGCAGCGGGCGGTCATCAGCCGCTGAGTTTGTGATTGGGGCACACGGCCGTCTCCCTTCCCCATCAAACCTAAAATTGGCGGTTGGAAACCGAACAGTCTCCAACCGCCAATTTTTCACCCACTGCCGACGCTTACGCGCGTAACGGCCGTGTCCCATCTAGCCATCTACTACTTAAAAACCACTCCGTCTTTTTTCTCGTTATTATCCTTCAGGAAAATGTTCAGGATACCGCTAACGATACTGATCACGATCGCGCCCCAAAACGTGGGCCAAAACCCATCAGACGTAAACCCTAAATTAAACACATCCGACGAAATCCAAATAGTCAGCGACAACATGGCCCAGTTTACCACCAGGACAAATAAACCCAGCGTCAGCACGACCAGCGGACAACTTAACAGCAGCACAAACGGGCGAATGATGGCATTCACCAGACCAAAAATAGCGGCCACAATGAACCAGGTCCAGATATTGCCATCTTTAGACAAGCCCGGCACAATCAAAACAGCCACCCACAAGGCGATCGCAATCACCACCCAACGAATTAACAAACGCATGAGTTACTCTCCTTTGTCCTTGGTCTCCGCCTCATCCTCGTCGTCAGATGATTTGACGTAGACAATTTCATTTTTATTGTAAATGCCGCTGATCAATTCCCAGCCCATAAATAAGGGGCCTAAATGCAAAATCGCCAGCCAGATCATCAAGGCGGTCAATACATTTTTTATAATTTGCAAATAAGAGGTCAGGTTGCTTTGCACTTGTTTGATGCCATCTTCAACCTGGACAACCGTGTCTACATACTGGTCCAAGAGCGGGTTAATATCGGCCACAACATCGTTAATGGCGGCGATGTCCTCGGCAATTAACTGCACATTGTCGCTCATCATGCCCAGATTGCTCGAATTGACCTCGAAAATAGGGCCAAGATTCCCTAACTGCGTCGAAACGCCGTCCAAACTATCGGCAATGCCCACCAGCGATTCATCCAGCGCCGTTTGCGGATCATAATTGATGCCCAGGTCAAAATTCAGATCAATACTCTGGCCCAGGGGCAGTGGGATAGATTGCGCCAGCTGGAAGTCGCTCAGCGAACGGAGCGTGTTATCTACCTGGCGGGCCAGTTCGGCCGACGAGATGAGCGAAACTTGAATCGCATCCACGCTGTTGGGGATTTCAACGCTGGCTACTTGTGAAATTTGGTTAACGAGGGGCTGTGTGTCGCCGATGGTTTGGCTGAGTCCAGCGGTTGTGGTTTCGACGGTTTTGATGCTGACCGCAGCTTGATCGACGGCCGTCTTCGTCAACGCGAAGGTGTCTTTCACCGTCGACAACGTATCCAGGGTGAGAACCAGCGTGTTGTTTAATCCCACCCCAATCTGGTCGACCGCCTGCCGGCCAAAATAGATTCCGGCAAAGGCCAGCGCCAACCCAATCAGACCTGTGATAAACATGATAAACCCGATAATTCTTTTTAACATTCGTCCTCCTGAGACAATTTTTTAGCAATTCCTACCATCGCCGCGTACTCCGCGTGAAAGGCCAAAATAAAGTCGTCCGGATCATCCATCAATTTGGGATCGACGCTGACTCCCACATACACCTGGCCGGCGAAGCTGTAGATGGTAATGCCCAAACCGACGCGCCCGGACTGCGGCGCCCAAAACATGACTTCGTCGATTTTTTGCCCGGCCAGATAGCGATCTTCTGTTGGCCCTGGCACATTGGAGATCACGGCCGTTGCCAACGTCCCCAACTGCTTCACCAGAGCATTCTGCACCGCCGGCGGGGCAAACGCCAGCACACTAATTATCCGGTACGCCGTCACTGCATCCGGTGATTGTTTCAATCGGTCCATCGAGGCGCTCACTTCCGCCAACCGTTCCTGCGGATCCGCCATCCCCAATGGCGCAGATAGAAACACCACACCAAACTCGTTGCCCAGGTCCGCCGCCCGCTTTTTGGGCCGCAAATTCACCGGAATGGCCGCCCGGAACCGCTCGCCGTTCACCGGCAAATTTCGCGCCAGCATATAACGCCGCAGCCCGCCGACCAACGCCGTTACCAGCACATCGTTCAGCGTGCCGCCTAATCGGTCACGGATCAGCTGCACCTCGCCCAAGGGCAACGGCCGTGACCAGGCCACGCGTTTACTCACCCCCAACGGTCCGCCAAATATCGTCTCCGGTTCAGCTACCTTCAGGGCCAACTGAATGGCCGATTGGGTGTACGCCGCCCCTTTGTCGAATAATTCGCGCGCCTTTTCCGGTTCGCTCAACACATCCAGGCCGGTTATAGCCAGCCGCCGCGCCAACCGGCGGCCCATGTTACTGGCAATCGCCAGTTGTTTGCTGATTTCGGTAACGCCTTCGGGTTTATGGCCATTGGGAGCAACGGCCGTTTCCCCCACCCCCACCAACGACCTTTCCGCCGTCACATCCGTCAGCGACGTCAACAACGCCGCCAGCGCCACCCCATCGGCAATCGCATGATGAATACGAAACATCACCGCGCCGCCCGACCCATAATTCTCAATCACATGCACCTGCCACAATGGCTTGGAATAATCCAACGGCATACTGACCAAATCGCTGGCCAGCGATTGCAGCGCCGCCTGATCGCCCGGCTCAGGCAGCGCCAGGCGGTGCACATGCGCATTCAAATCGAAATACGGATCGTCTTCCCAATACGCCCGCGCCAGCAGCATCCCCGGACGAATCAGGCGCTGTCGCATGCGCCGTTGCGTAAGCCAGCGCTGCGTCAGCACAGTTTTCAGGTCTTCCACCGCCACCGGCCGGGCAAATGTCAGCACGCCGGAGACGAGCATTAAATTTGTTTTATCTTCGATGCCTAAAATCGCGGCATCCATACTGGAAAGCGGTTCAAACTGTACTGGCACGAAGTATTACTCCTTGGTTCCCTCTGGCGACGTGGACTGAACTTCAGGTTTGGATTCGGGCTTGAGCAGCGACACTTCCTCTTTTTTCATCTTTTGCTCTATTCGCGGCACAAACTTCGCCATGCGGCCTAACAATTGCTCGCTGTATTTGGCTTCGTGATCATAAATAACGCTGGTGCCGGCGATCTTATCATGCCAACTTAGCCTGTTGTCATTCACCAACACCCAAAAATAGCCCAGAAATAAGGGCAGCGCTGAAATCCAATAGCCTATATAACGTTTCATAGCCCGCCAGAAGGTGATGCGCGCGCCTTTCGGACCGATCACCTGCAAGCCCATGATCGCTTTGCCAATTGTTTTGCCTGCAGCCATCCAAAAGAAGGTCGTATAGACCATATTCACAAAAAACGTAAAGGTAAAACTGGTCATAAACAGAAGAATGTTACGGAGCGTCATATGGGACACCGCAGCATCCGAACTTAAAAACGCCAGGGGATCGAAATTAAAGAAATTTAATATCAGACGGCCGCCGCCTAACATGATCCCAATCGCGAAAGACACAATCAAGATGTCTATTACAAATGCAATGAGCCGCGAGACAAACCCCGCATAATGCCCCAGAAAGGTGGGCGGTGGGGCTTTTTTCTTATGCACCAGTTGAATAGTCACCAGTTTTCACCAACCTTTTACCCGGGAGGGAGTTTTTTAGGATATTCAGACAAGTCCGCCATTGGCGGCGCGACTCGTGGACTGCGGCGCGTTACCGCGCGAGCAATGCGCTCGATGAGCGTGTCGGCCGTGAACGTCCGTTCCCGAACCTGATCGACAACTTCACCCGCCAGTCCTACCCCCTGTTCCTGTACCAGCGTTTGCACTTCTTTGTTTTGGGCCAGTTGATTGATAAATTCATCCACAATTTCTTGCACGCCCAGACGGGCCAGGTTGCGGCTAAATGGTTCTTCTGCCTGGCCGCGCTGGATCCAACGGGTTAATTGTTCTTCGCCACGCCCGGCCAAGCGATCGATGCGGCGCTGGAGCGGCTTGGCAAAGCGGCTGTTGGTGACGGGTTTGGCCGTGCGCACGGCCGTGCGCGCCACGCCGCCCGGCACTTTCAACAATTTAGACGCCAGCGTCCGTGAAGCATCCTCCGATTCAAGCAAAAATCCGATCAAGGCAAAACGCAGCATATCCTTTTCCGTGACATCGGCCGAATCCGGCGGCGTTTTGGGCAGTTCCTCATGCAAATAGGCTTCCCACAACTGCAATCGCAAAGACATCTCTTTGCTTCCCTCTATCGCTATGCCAACCAGGAAACGCGTCAGAGAGTGCAACGCATCGAATTCAGGATCATCCGGGGGAGTCACGATGGTATCGGGGTCTGTCAGGGCATCGGCGATCTGGTCCGCAATATCCATAACCTGGGATCGACTCAGGCTTGCCGCCGTTTCATCCACCTCGACATCGGCCGCCGTCACTGTCACGGGGGCGCTTTGCACCACCATCGGCCCGTCGTCTTCATTGATAATAGGAATTGCTGCAGAAGATACGGCCGTAGGATAGGTGTTTTTTCGGCCATCTACAGGATTCCCATTCACATACGGTGATAAGGGTTGTTCCATTTCATTCATGGTATGATTACCTTTAGAATTGGGGCTGATTACAGTAGTCTCAAGCTTATTGACTGTCAGGCAAGTTGTCAAGATAATGGCAATCGACCTTGACTTGCTCATCTTCAGGAGGTTTTATGGACCACGCAAAATTCATCGTCCCACCGGGGCAACAGATTCGCCTGGCCGACTACGACACCACGTACACTGGCGAATTTGCCAAGAAAAAAGCGGCCGAGCAAAAACTGAAAGACGACATCGATCAACTCGCCGATTTGCAAGACAAATTTTATGCTCAGGACAACTACTCCCTGCTCATCATTTTGCAGGCGCCGGACGCCGCCGGCAAAGATGGGATCATTAAACACGTCATGTCCGGCGTCAATCCGCAAGGCTGCCAGGTGTTCAGCTTTAAAAAACCATCCAGCGAAGAATTGGACCATGATTTCCTCTGGCGCTGTATGATCCGCCTGCCAGAACGCGGCCGTTTCGGCATATTCAATCGTTCTTATTACGAAGAAGTGCTCGTTGTGCGCGTTCATCCGGGCATTTTGGACGGGCAAAAGCTGCCCCCCGAATGCAAAGGCCCCGATGTCTGGCAAAACCGCTACGAGGATATTAACAACTTCGAGAAATATCTGGTGCGTAATGGCATCATCGTCCTGAAATTTTTCCTCAACCTTTCCCGCGAAGAGCAGAAAAAACGCTTCCTGGCCCGCCTGGATGAACCGGAGAAAAATTGGAAGTTTTCCACGGCCGATTCCAAAGAGCGCGGCTATTGGGACCAATACCAGACGGCTTACGAAGATTGCTTCAACCACACCAGCACCGAATGGGCGCCCTGGCACATTATCCCCGCCGACAACAAGTGGTTCACACGCACGGCCGTTGCCAATATCATCGTCGAAAAACTCAAATCGCTCCACCTGGCCTACCCGGTGGTAGACGAGGCCCAGCAGCAAGAATTAACCGCCGCCCGCACCGCCCTGATGAGCGAATAAGGAACCATGCTAGCAGTCTGTCGGAGAACCTCTTTTTGTAGCCGGGGTATCCTTACCCCGCCTCTGGAAGACGCGGTAAGAAACCGCGGCTACGGCTACTTTTCCGACAATCTGCTGGACGGCCGTTCCTCAACGTTAGATGACGGTTCCTTCACGCTCGATGACGGTTCCTTCACGCTCAATGACCGTTCCTTCACGCTCGACGGCCGTTCCTCCACGCTCGACGGCCGTTCCTCCACGCTTGATGACCGTTCCTCCACGCTCGATGATGGTTCCTCAACGTTAGATGACGGTTCCTTCACGCTCGATGGCCGTTCCTCCACGCTCGATGGCCGTTCCTTCCCATCAGGCGCGAAAAAACGCGCCCCACAGCAAGCCCTATGACCAACCGCATTTTGCTCTTACTCACAGCCCACACCTACCGCGCCGCGCCGTTTTTGGCGGCGGCGGAACGATTAGGCATCGAGATCGTCACGGCCGTTGACCTGCCCCCGCAGCTCGCGGCCCAGTGGCAAGTTACCCTGGGGCTGGATTACCGCGATCCGGACACGGCCGTTGCCGCCATCACCGCCTACGCCCAAAGTCACCCCCTGGCCGCCATCCTGGCCGTCGACGACAGCGGCACCCTGCTCGCCGCCCGCGCCGCCGCCGCCCTGGGCCTGCCGCACAACAACCCCGCCGCCGCCCTGGCCGCCCGCAACAAACTCGTCATGCGCCAGATGCTGCACACCGGCGGCGTGCCCGTGCCCGCCTTCCAACCCTTCACCCTGGCCGACAATCCGGCCCACATTGCCGCCCAGGTAAGCTTCCCCTGCGTCGTCAAACCGCTGGAACTGTCCGGCAGCCGGGGCGTGATGCGCGCCAACGATGCCCAGGAACTAACCGCAGCCATCGAGCGCCTGCGCCGCATCTTGCTGCGCCTCAGCCCGCAGCCCGACCAGCCATTTCTCGTCGAGGATTACATTCCCGGCGTCGAAGTGGCCCTGGAAGGCATGTTAGACAACGGCGAACTCCACCCCCTGGCCCTGTTCGACAAACCCGATCCCCTCGAAGGCCCATTCTTCGAGGAGACCATTTACGTCACGCCGTCGCGGCTGCCAACGGCCGTGCAGCAAGCCATTTTTACGCGCACCGCCCAGGCCGCAGCCGCCCTGGGACTGCGCACCGGCCCCATCCACGCCGAACTGCGCGTCAACGACGATGGCGCGTGGCTGGTGGAAATGGCCGGTCGCTCGATTGGCGGTCTTTGTTCCCGCACGCTGCGGTTTGGCGTCGATGCCTCATTGGAAGAATTAATTTTGCGTCAGGCCGCCGGGCTGGGGTTGGCCGACGCCGTGCGCCAGGAAATAGCCAGCGGCGTGATGATGATCCCCATCCCCGAAGCCGGTCTGCTGCGCGCCGTCGCCGGCGAAGAAGCCGCCGCCGCCATTCCCCTGATCGAAAGCGTGGAAATTACCGCCCCCCTGCACAACCCACTCGTCCCCCTGCCAGAAGGGGAAAGTTACCTGGGTTTCATCTTCGCGCGCGGCGAATCGGCGACGGCCGTTGAAGCCGCCCTCCGCGCCGCCCACCAACAGCTCCACTTCACCATCTCCCCCATGCTAACCATCAACAGCTAACAGCCAACAGCCAACAGCCGTTCACCGGTTTCAGGGGAGCCAGCTTAGAGCATGCGCCCAACGACCAACCACCGGCTGCATATCATACAAACTGCCGCCCGCCGGCGCGTAATAGAGCCGCCCAGCCTGAGCCAGCGCCGCGCCGGAGCCATCCGGCAGCCAGGCAGCCTCCGGCGCAAACAGGGCTGCGGGCATGTCGTTCAGGCGCTCTTCCGGCTCGTTAAAGGCCGTGCGCCGGAACAGCCCGGTTCCGGCGGCGCCGTTTTCGTCGATGAGGCCATACCCGAAACGGCCGTCAGCCCAATGCACCGGCGCCGTTGGGTGCGCAATCGACGCCGACAGCACCACCGATTCATCACGCACCACCTGGCCGCCTTCCACATCCACGCGCCACGTCTCGCCAATCGCCGGGCCGTCCGGGCCTTCAGCGCGCACCACAAACAGGCGGTCGTCCTGCATCCAGGCCACTTCGGCGTACAGCGGATCGGCGTATTGGAACGTGTTGGGAATGGTCATTGCCTGTTTGGTCGGCACGTCTAAAATCGCTTTGTCTGCGCCTTCTATGCCCAAACCCAACCACATGAGCAGCCAACGGCCGTTCTTCGCCCAGGAGATCGGTCCATAATACCGGGTGATGGCGGGGTCGCCCGCCAGCAATTCCGGCTTGCTGGCCGACAAGTTAAACAAAAACAGCCCGCCGCCATCGCCAAACACAAAGAAATTGTTGTCCTGATGCCAGACAAAATCATGGCACCGGGTTGCGCAGCCGCCGATCGTTTTCGGCGGCGCGCCGGTTTCCGTTTCCAGCACAAACAACGCGCCCTGCGGCTCGGCGGTCAGCGCCAGGCTGCCAGCCTCGCCCAACCCCAGGCCGCCAAACGCCAGATGACGGCCGTCCCGCGACAAGGCGAAGGCCAGATTGCCCACATCGGTAACCGCCGGAACCAGCACGCGCCGCTCGCCGGTCTCCAAATTCAAATAACTCAGTTCGTACGTCTGGATGGTGACGGTAACGGCCGTCGCCGTATTGGAGATGGGAGTGCTGGCGGTGAGGCGGGCAACAGCGGCGCGACGGCCGTCCTGGCTCAGCGCATACGCGGCCACGTCGCCCACAATCGGCGACATATCGGGGCCACGTTTTGCTACGCTGGCGGCTTCGTCGCCGCCGGCCACCAGCGTCACCACCTGCCGCGCCGCGCCTTGCCAGCGCTTTAACGCCCCATCGGCAATAAACAGCAAGTCGTGGCTGGCCGCCGGTAAATTCCCCGCCGTGGCGGCCTGCGATTGGGGATCGGCCGGCTGAGCCTGGGGGGTGACTGTAGGAGCCAGGGTAGGTGTCTCGAAGGGCGTGGGCGAAGATTGGGCGACGGCCGTTTCTAACTGTTGGGGAACGGCCGTAGACTGCCCAATCGTCACCACCAGCGGCGGCTGATTTCCCAACGGCGTTGGCGGCGGCGGAATCGTCGCCTGGGTCTCCCCACCCACACAGCCCGCCAGCAACCCAACCACCAGCAAACTAAACAGAAAAGCCGCAGCACGAACCTTCATAACAACCTCGCAATTTTTTATTGATAGTTGGTTTCTGGTAAGAACCTAAGGTTTTTTTAAGACCCAGGTAATTTTGCGCCACAAGAGCAAACCCTCAGGGTCTCATCCAAGAGATCAAGCTATTAGCGATTGGTGAGCTGGTCAAACTGACCAGAGGTTGGCTCCGCTCAACAGAACCAATCTTCCGTCAGGCGGGGCGGGACGGGCTGCACAATCTCCATCGGCAGCCAAAACGGCGCAGGTCGCCCGGCAACCTGGTAAGCAAGCCGCTCCACAGCGGCAAAATTAGCCAATGGGTCACTGCCCGCCAATTCAGCCAGCGCCGCGATCTGCGTTTGCAGCGCATCCATGCGCGGATCAGGGTGCTGCCACTGATAGGTGAAGTTAGCGGCGTCCAACGGTCCCAGCCAATCCACCACATCGGAGTGATCGATCAGCGCGCTTTCCGGCGGCACCAACAAGCGAATGCACAACTGCACGCCGGGCACATTGGTAATCAAACCCTGCGCGCGAATCCAGGCCAGCATCGCCACATAATCATCCAGACTGGTCCACGGCGTGAAGGGGACCCAGGTGGGCTGCACCGGCAGGCCAGCCTCAGCCAAAACCACCAGCGCCTCTTCCATGTCGGCCACAGTATGCCCTTTTTGCAGCCGCGCCAACACCGCGTCGCTCGTCGCTTCAAACGCCGAAATCACAAAACTGGCCCCCAGGGCGCGCAGTTCGGGCATCAGGGCGCGATGTTTCAGGATGTGTTCGACCTTTGTGGTGAAATCGAAGGTGAGCCGGGGAAATTCAGCGTGCAGGGCGCGGGTGATTTTCAGGGCGTGGCCGGGCGCGTTCAGGAAATCGGGGTCGCCAAAGGTGATGTGCCGCGCGCCGGCGGCCACCTGCTGCCGCACATCGGCCAGCACCGTGTCGGCGGAAATGACAAAGAAACGGCCGTGATACACCGGCACAACCGGACAATGGCGGCAGGTATGCAAACAGCCGCGTGTCGTTTCCACATAACCGGCCAGGGCCATCGTCCCATTGGCCTCATACCGTGCATATTCGCTCAAATTGGGCAGCCCGGACCGGTCGGGGACAGGCAGGGGCAGCCGCGCCAGAATGGGCTGGGCCGCAGCCGGTTGAGATTCACCGGCCAGAACGCGCTGCGCCAGAGCCGCCAGTTCCGCTTCTAGCTCGCCGGCCAGCACCGAATCGGCCAGACCGGCCAATAAATAGTCGCGGTTTAGCCAGGCATACAGGCCATAAAAGCAAATATGCGCCTGCGGATTGAGGGCGCGAACCTGCTGCGCGGCCTGCACGCCCAGGCGCAAGGCGGTGTGCATGGGTACGGCAATGGCGACCAGGGGAGCAGCCACGGCCGTTTCCCTTGGCAGCGGCGATACAGACAGGTCAACGGCCGTTACTGTAAACCCGGCGGTACGCAGCACGGCCGTCGGCCACGCCAGGCTTAGCGGCTGGTGGCCTAATTCGTAACAAGCAAGCAGAAGGATTTGTGTCATGGGTAAGAATGAAGCGTGAAGCGTGAAGCGTGATTCTTCATGCATCACACCTCACGCTTCACGCCTCGCGCTTTATTTTTTGCGCGGCGCGGCGCTTGGCGGCGTCCAACCTTCCGGCTGCTGCCCGCCCTCGCCAAAGAAAAAGCGTTCCATTTCCTGCATCAGCATATCTTGAGCGCGGGGATCGGCCATATTCAGGCCATAATGATTGATGATCAGGGTGGCCTGTTCCGGCCACAAATTCCAGGCAAATTGGGAGATATTCTCAAAAATGCGCTGGCCAAACTCGCCGGGAAAAGGCGGCCTGTTAAGCGCGGGCAGTTCTGCGCCCAATTTGGCGCAGTGAACAACGGTGATGGTTTTCGTTTCTCGGGTCATGGTTTCTCCAATGAACGTGGGTGTCAATAGGTAAGAGTATATAATGGGATAGGCAGGGCTTCAAATGAACGATTTGCGCGTGTTATATGTTGGGATGTTGGGCGAGTTTTCACGACGGCCGTTGCCCTCGCTGCTGGCGGCGGGCATCAGGGTTGTTGGTGTCTGCGTCCCATCGGCCGAAAAAGGGCCGGGTATACGCCGGTTGGAACCGGTGACGGCCGTTTCCCAACTGCCCATTCTGACGCCCTTCGCCGCACCTAACCTCATCCACACAGCCTGGGAGCATCATATCCCAGTTTTTGCCATCGGGCGATTAAGCGCTGAGATGCAAGCGCTTATCCGCGAGTTAGCGCCGGATGTGGCCTGTGTGGCCTGTTTCGACCAACGCATTCCGGCCAAAGTGCTGTCAATCCCCCGTTATGGCTTTCTCAATGTCCACCCCGCCTTGCTGCCCGATTTTCGCGGGCCTGCGCCGCTGTTTTGGACCTTCCGCGCCGGAATCAGCGAAACCGGCGTCACTGTGCATTTCATGGACGACGGGCTGGACACAGGCGACATTGCCTTGCAAGCGCCATTGTCGCTGCCAGACGGCATTTCCGGTCCGGCAGCCGATGCCCTGGCGGCCGATTTGGGCGGCCAATTACTCGTCGAAGCCATCACGCAGTTGCAAGCCGGAACCCTGCCGCGCCGCCCACAGGGGGCCAACGGCCGTTCCTACCCCTCACCACAACCCGCTGATTTCCATATCCCCACCGGTTGGCCGGCCCGCCGCGCCTTCAACTTCATGCGCGGCACGGCAAGTTGGGAACGGCCGTTTATCATTGAAACAGACAGCGAACGGTTAGCGGCTAAAACGGCCGTGGCCTATTCCGCCCAAGGGCAACTACCCCGCCCTGTCACCCAGGAAAACGGCCGTACTCATATCCAATTTACCCCCGGCGTCCTGACCATCGCCGCCGACTGATCCGTTTGATTCCCGCGTTACTTTCTGGCCCTGTAAAACGCGACCAATCAGGCAACTCACGCAACTATTGCCCAATCGGCGTGTTTATTATTACGGTGTTTAGACAATCACTGGTAGAATTACAGCTTGACAACCGTCAGGTTGACTCTAAAATTCAGCAATCATCCGAAATTGCACACGAAGGAGAGAAGGTAAATGAGTGACACACAAGAGCGCGTAACTGCCATCATTGTTGATTTACTGGGCGTAGAAGAAGATCAGGTTGTTCTCCCAGCCCGTTTTCGCGAAGACTTAGACGCAGATTCACTGGACCTGGTTGAATTAATCATGGCGTTTGAAGAAGAATTCAACGGTGAAATTTCTGACGAAGAAGCGCAAAAAATCACGACTGTCGGCGAAGCGATTACCTATATCGACGAGCGGATGCGCGTGTAAGCCTTTTTTGTAGACATAAAGACTTATTCGTAAACACGGATAGGGAAGAACACGATCAACAACCCGTGTGCCTCCCTATCCGTGTTTATTTTTGCTGATTGGCGCAGGCTTACGGCCGATGAGACCACAATTGCCAAACGGCCACGGCCGTTACCAGCCCATGCCCGGCCACATTTAACCAGACTCCCCAGCCAACCCCCACCGGCAAACCGATTATCTGGCTGACGTAAGGGGCAACCTGCCAATACATCCATGCCGGCGCGGCCGCGCCCAGCAGCCCGACCAACGCCAACAGCAGCCACGGCAGCCACGGCCGTCGCGCCGCCAGTTTTGTGCCCACTAAACCACTAAATAAAGCCACCGCCAACACCAGACCGATGAGGTAAATACGGCCGGTGTATTGTTCCCGCGACGCGCCCAGCAGGTCTTCTAACGCCGGAAATGCCAGCAAGCTGACCAGGAGCGCCACCCCTCGCGCCGCCCAGGTTTGCCAACGGCCGTTCGGCCAAAACATCGTCCACACCGCCAACATCAGGCCCAACGTGATGGGCGGCAGGTAAAACAGATCGCGATTTTGCCCCACGCCCAAAAATTTGACCCATTCACCCAATTCCACGCCCAAAAATTGCAGCCCGACAGCCGGTCCCGGCAGCCAAACAGCCAGATAACCGACGAAGACGGCCGTCAGCCCCAGAGCAATAAGCGCCGCAGGCAGTTGGGAATTGCGGGTGGAAGATTGGACTGCGGGGTTAGCCATCATGCGTCGGAAGAGGTGGTGTGTTGGGAAAAAACGGCCGTCATCTGCGCTTCTTCCTGGGCCAATTCGGTGAAAAATTGCTGCAAAGCCGGGCTTTGCCGCTGGCGCAAAGCCAGCGCCGCCACCGCCTGCACATCATCCGGCAGCACCTCAGTCCGGTTATCGGCGGCGGCGTAGGCTCGCGCCGCTTCAAACAAGGTGATTTCGGCCCGGCTGGAATCGATTTGCAGACTCTGCACCAGCCTCACGCCCAATGTCCGCGCCGCCTCGCTTATCACCACCTGTGGCAAAATCTGCCGCGCCTGGCGCACTTCCTCGGCCAAAGCCAGCGTACTGGCAGCATACACCGCCGCAAACGTTTCCGGATCATGCTGGTAAGCCACAGCCTGCTCGTATGCCTGATACCGCAAATCAGCCTCGGCCAACCCGCGCACCACCGCCCGCAGCCCAAAACGGTCCATCAATTGCGGCCGCAGCCGTCCCTCCTCGGGATTCATCGAACCGATTAATAAGAAGCGCGAGCGATATTTTAGCTTCAGCGGCCCACGGCGCACGGTGTAATGGCCCTGCGCCGCCGCATCCAAAATCGCGTCGGTGATCTCGTCGGGCAGCAGATTGACTTCGTCGATGTACAAAATGTGACCGTCGGCATGGCCTAAAATGCCGCGTTCCAGGCGCACGCGCTGTTGTTCCAGCGCGATGCGCTCGTTGATGCCGCCCACCACATCTTCCAGGCGGGTGTTCAGCGGTAAATCCAGGATGCGCACCTGATCTTCCACAGTGAGCGGCGCGCCGTAACCCACTTTTTGGCGGCAATCGTCGCAAATGGCGTCCATGCCGCTTTCATCCAGCATCGCTTCGGTGCAGCCATTGACGCACAGGCTGCGGCGCACATGGGGCAGTAAATCCGTGAGGGCGCGTACGGCCGTTGTCTTTGCCGTGCCGCGCGGACCAATCAACAACACGCCGCCAACCCGGGGGTTGATGACGGCCAAAATGAGCGCCAGTTTCATTTCCGCCTGCCCCACAATCGCCAAAAATGGAAAAGGCTCCACGTCTGCCAGGCCATAATCTTCGTCTGGCAGGTTGGCGATGCGATGCGCAGGTGATTGTAGAAGCAGGTCTAGAAGTTTTGAACGGGGTTTAGTCATGGTTGTCGGACCATTCAAGCGTTAATGCCGTTGCTGGAGGCGAGCCTGACGGCGCTCTTCGGCCAGGCGACAGCGAGCTTGCTCTTCTTCGGTTTCGCAAATGAGGGGTGGGACTTCGGTCGGACGGCCGTCTTCCCCCAGCGCCACGTAAACAAAATAAGCCGTGTTGGTATGCGTCACCTCGCCGGTCAGCACGTTTTCGGCCGTCACCACCACGCGCGTCTCGATAGATGTCCGGCCAACCCAGGTCACTTCGGCCGTCACGGTGACCAAATTGCCAATATGCACCGGCGACAAAAACGACATCGAGTCTACGGTTACGGTGACGGCCGGATGGCGGGCGTGTTTGATGGCCGCCATGCCGCCTGCCTCGTCGCAAAGCTTCATGATCAGGCCGCCGTGCACATTGCCCAACGTATTGGCCTGAGTAACTCCCATCACCTGCGTCAAGGTTACCCGAGATTCGCGCACTGCTCTCCCTTCCATGTCACTCCATATCCGGGCGCGTATCAGAGATAAACATTAACTGATCGGCAAATTCTTCAAACATATCGATATAGGCATAGGGCAGCGCCCGCAGCATGGGGGAAAGCGGCATGCTGGCCGGCATTCGCGGGCGTTCCGGTCTTGGCGGAGGTGCAAGGCGTGGCTTTTCGGGAGTACGCCGCTGCCGCAAAAGCCGGCGGTCGTTGCTGAAAAAGCCCAGGTAGACGCCGGTTGTGTCATAGACATCACGGCCTTTCACAAACCCCAGCCATTCGCCATCGACGTTGAACAGATTGCCCTGGTGATAAACGCCGACCCAGGCGCCATCACTACGATAAATTGCTTCCATAAATTCTCCTCTTGTCGCCTGTTCCTCTTGTGCCTGTATTGTAAGGCAGCCTGGGGTAAGCAACAAGGCAGCCTGTAGGAGCGCATCTATGGTCTGGAGCGGCTACCAATCGACGAACGGCCGTGCCTCTCGACATCGCGCCAACAATGCCTCTAGCCGGTGCTCCCGCGCCACGTACAAGATCAGCGCCATGATTTTTTCCGTCTTGGTGTCACCGCGTAACTCTTCAAAATCCACTCCCAAATCAAAACTCAACGCCTGCAAATCGACCATGTCGAAATACTCGCTCAACAACTGCCGCAGCCGCGTCGGGTCAATTTGGGCCGGAATGGTGGAGCCGGTTAAAAGCGGCAGGCGTTCCTGAGCAAAACGACCGGATTCGGTCTGCGCCACTCGCAGATACACGGTTTGCGCCTGCTCATGGGGTGCGCCCGATTTGTCCTGATAGGTGATGGTTACGCGCAGCGGGACAGCATCTCCATAACCGCACGGCTGCACCGCCAGCCATATAGTCTGTTCGCTGTCCGGCCGCAGGGCCACAAACTGCCGGGTGGAGCTTTCTTCCAGCTTAAACTGCGATCCGCTGGCGCGAATGATGATATTGCGGGCAATGCCAAAACCATCGTTGCGGACGATAAATTGCAGCCGTGTCCAGCCATCGAGTATCAACCCTTCATGTTTGTCCACATCCACGGTAATGACCGGCAGATGACGGTATTGGGTCACTTCCAGCCAACATTCGGAGGCTTGCACGCTTTCACCTTCCAGCTCTAACAACTGCGCGGCCTGCTGCCAGACGGCCGCGCGTTCATCATCACGATAGGCCGGGTTGCCGGTCATGGCATTGGCGTGCTGGATCAGGGCGTCGGCCTGTTTACGCGGCCGTTCCAGAGCAGCCCAGGCTGCGGCGGCATTGAGCCAATCACCGGCGGCGGCATATTGTTCGGCGGCTTGCTCCGGCCGCCCGGCTTCTTGCCACAACTGCGCGGCTTGTTGCGGCTGACCAAACGCCGCAGAGAGGGCGGCCGCCCGGTCCAGATGGCCTTCGGTGGCAAAGGCAGTGACGGCCGCTTCCCATTGGCCGGTGGCCTGGAGTTCTACCCCGGCCGGTGTGCGCAAAACGGCCGTTACCGTCCCCCCTCTATCGGCAACAATCACCAGCGATTGCCCCGTCGATTCATCTAGAGCCAGCGTGGGGCCGACTTCAATGCGGCGAGTCATGCGGTAGCGCCAGCGTTCCGTGCCGTCACTGGTGGCAATGGCATACAAATGATGATCATGACAGGTGGCGTAAATTGTATCGCCAACCAGGACGGGGGCGGCTTCCATGGTGCGCTCGGTGGCAAAATACCACTCGATACGGCCGTCGGCCAGCGACAGGGCATACAACCCATCAGCCGCGCCCACAAACACACGCTCGCCATTGCTGATGGGTGGGGACAACCGTCTTTGGGCTGGTCCAATGGATTGCTGCCAGGCCAACACGCCATCACGCTGCCACAGAGCGTACACGACGCCGCTGCTACCGGTGGTGATAATCAGTTGGCCCACAGCCAGCGGGGTACGATCGAGCCAGGTATCTTGCTCGGCCGTGAAGCGCCAGCGAACACGGCCGTCTATGTCTAAAGCCAGCACATCCGGGCCGCGCGTGGGGACAATGCAGCCATCTTCGCGGAGCAAGGGGGCGGCCAGGGTGGCATAAGCATCGAGGGCTGTCTGAAGCAGTTGACGGCCGTCTGTGGGAGCCAGCATGACCAGTTGATGCGAGCCGACCAGCATCGCCAGCCGATCTGGGCCAACGGCGGGCTGGGACACGCTCTGGCTGTGATTGGTCCAGCGCCAACGCTCCTGGCCGTCTAACGAAATCGCCGCCAGCGCCCCCTCTCCCCGCAGCAGGTCGATGCTGGCGGTAGCGAGAAAGAGAAGGGGTTGGGAAACGGCCGTGCGCTGAACCACCAGCCCATCCGGATTGTAACTTTGCAGCCCGGTTACCATCACAAACGGGAACTCTTGCCGCCAGACTAACGAGCCATCCTGTAAATCGAGGGCGATCACGGCCGTCGACGCCCCATCGGGTCGGGGCGCGCCGGGCGCAGCAAACAGCAGCCCATCTACGGCAAGGAGAAATTCCGGTTGGATATCCAAAGTGACCGACCAGGCCACCTGGTTTTCAATTTCCTCTGTCATGTTCTTTTTTGCTGCAAACGGATGGTCGATAAATCCATCCGCCTGTCTCTTGGGCGATACGACAATGGGGCGCTGATGCTATTTGTAATAATAAACGTCAGGTGACCGCTTATTTCGGGATCTGTCCCTGTTCAGGTTTCTCTGGCAAAGACCCCAAGAGTTTCATACCCAAATAATCCACCTTCTGAGGAGTAAACCCTTGGGGTCTGTATCGTCACAATAGTTTAACATAACTTGCGGAGAATAGCGACTGGTTACACGAAAAACACAAAATCGGCGGCCTCTGTACGCTCTTGCCAGCCATGCTTCTGATAAAAATGCCGCTGATACGATTCTCGCTGGCGGAAATTGACCAATTGCAGGCGCACGCAGCCGCGCAGCCGCGCTGCGGCCACGACGGCATCCAACAGCCGGCTGCCAACGCCTTGCCCGCGAGCAAAGTCACTTACAAACAGTTCAGACACAAAACCTTCCGGGCCGGAAAGAAAAAGGTATGGCAGCCAATGCACGGCCGTATACCCTACCACCCTGCCGGCTTCGTTTTCGGCCACAAAAATGGCATGGCTGTCGTCGGCCAGGCACAGCGCCAGGTGATGGGAAACGCGCACGGCCGTTTCCGCGGCCGTCTCGTTTTCCATGGCCGCAAACCAACCGATCCCGCGCAGCAGTTGGGCCAACGGCTCTACATCGTCGAGCGTGGCCGGGCGGACGGCAATCATCGGTCACCGCCATTTAACTGGCGGGCAAGGGTCAGGGGATCGGTTACCGGCTGGCGACAGACAAATTGACGGCACACATAGGCGGTGGCGCGGCCTTGCAGAGACGGCCGTTCCGCCAGCAACGGCACTTCTTCCCCGCCATGACCGGAGGCCACAATCACATTAGGGCGGTAAATCCGTTGCACGACGTCCAACAAAGCGCGCGTATCGGCGGCTTGCACATCACCCACAATGGCTACCTCCTGCGGATCGCCCACGATGAGGTCGGCGGCGCACAGCCAATGCGAGAAGCCAGAGGGAAACCGGCCAAGCGCGTCGTAGAGTGCGGTGACGGCCCGGTTGGCTGGGTCCCAGTAACGGCCGTCGCCCGTGTACAAACTCAGCCGCAGCAATACCTGCGCCGCCATGGCATTCCCGCTGGGGATGGCGTTGTCTTGCAAATCTTTGGGGCGCTGAATGAGCGCCTCGTGGTCGTCGGAGGTGTCGAAAAAGCCGCCGTTGGCTTCGTCCTGGAAGTGCGTCAACATGAGATCGCCCAACTGCCTGGCCCACTTGAACCAGCGAACGTCGAAAGTGGTCTGGTAGAGGGCCAGCAAGCCATCGGCCAGATAGGCGTAATCTTCCAGGTAGCCGTTGTATTTGGCGGCAGAGCCTGCTTTCCAGGTGCGCAGGAGACGGCCGTCTTTATCGCGCAGGTTGGCAAAGAGGAATTCGGCGTTTTGGGTGGCAACGGCCGTGTAGTCCGGGCGATGCAGCACACGGCCGGCCTCCGCAAACGCGGCCAACATTAAGCCGTTCCAGGCCGTCAGCACTTTGTCGTCTAAGCCGGGCCAGACCCGCTGCACGCGCACAGCCAGCAGCTCTTGCCGCGCGGCAGCCAATCGGGCCTGCACCTGATCGATAGGCGTGTGGACCATTTCGGCCACTTCTGCCAATTCGCGCGGCAGGTTGAGGATATTTTTGCCTTCCCAATTCCCACGGTCGGTCACATCATAAGCCAGCATAAACAGGTCGGCTTCCTCGCCCAAGACGGCGCGGATTTCGGCCGCCGACCAGACGTAGAATTTACCTTCCTCGCCTTCGCTGTCGGCGTCGTAGCTGCTGTAGAAGCCGCCAGATTCGTGGCGCATGTCGCGCAGCACAAAGTCCAGCGTCTCTTCGGCGATGCGGCGGTAGAGCAAGCTGTCCGTTACCTGGTAGGCGTGGAGGTATACGCGGGCCAGCAGGGCGTTGTCGTAGAGCATTTTCTCGAAGTGGGGTACCAGCCATTTGTCGTCGGTGGCGTAGCGGGCAAAACCGCCGCCGATCTGATCGTAGATGCCGCCGAAGGCCATTTTTTGCAGGGTGTGTTCGACCATGTGCAGGGCCATTTTGTCGCCCCGGCGGCTGACCATGCGTAGGAGAAATTCCAGGGTCATGGATGGCGGGAATTTGGGCGCGCGGCCAAAACCGCCCAGGTCAGAATCGAACACGCGCAGCAGGCTGCCCAGGGCATCGCTGAAGACGGTTTCGTCAAGCGGCGCGCCTGACTGCGTCTGGACAAGATCGCGGGTGAGGTGTTGGGTCAGTTGGGCCGCGTTTTGGTCAATGTCGGCGCGACGGGTCTGCCAGGCGTTGTGCAATCCTTCTAGCACCTGTCGGAAGCTGGGCATGCCGTAGCGTGGCGCAGACGGGAAGTACGTGCCGCCGAAGAAGGGACGGCCGTCGGGCATCAGCGCCACGGTCATTGGCCAGCCGCCCTGCCCGGTGAGGGCCACAACGGCGTTCATGTAGATGCTGTCCAGGTCGGGTCGCTCTTCGCGGTCGACTTTGATGTTGATGAAATGGGCGTTCATGTAAACGGCCGTGTCCTCATCTTCAAAGGATTCGTGCGCCATCACATGACACCAGTGGCAGGCGGCGTAGCCGATGGACAGCAAAATCGGTTTGTCTTGGGCCTGCGCGGCAGCCAGGGCTTCCGCGCCCCAGGGATACCAATCAACGGGATTATCGGCGTGCTGCCGCAGGTAAGGGCTAGTTTCTTGAGCCAGGCGGTTGGGCATAGCAGTCTCCAGAAAATCGGCAATCAAAAATCGTTAATCGAAAATCGTTAATCGTTAATCGAAAATCGGCAATTGGTTATTGGTTATGGATTTGGGGATAATAACGCAAATGACAGCGACACGAAAGAATTCTCAGTTGGCGCAAATTTTTATGGTGGGGCTGCTGCTGGCCGTGTTGGTGATTTATTTCCCGCCGTATGCGCGCGCCTGGGTGGGGGATGATTACGTGCAGTTGGGCTGGATTTTGGATTTTGTGCAACGGCCGTTCACCGCTTACAAACTCTTCGACCCCACCACCCTGGGTTGGTATTACCGCCCGCTGCAAAACCTGTGGTTTCTGGCTAACCGGCTCATTTTTGGCTTGAATCCGGCGGCGTTTTACTGGCAGCTTTTGCTGTGGCACACCCTGGCGACGGCGCTGGTTTTTCGGACGGCGCGGCAGTGGGGCATACGGCCGTTTGCCGCCGCCTGCGCCGCAGCCTTGTTTGCCATTCACGGCCATTTTGTCGACGTGGTGGCCTGGGTTAGCAGCGTGGCGATTGTGATGACGGCCGTTTTCTCCCTGCTCAGTCTCAGCTTTTTCCTCGATTATTTGCGCCACCCGCGACATAAATACCTCTGGTTGAGCCTGCTCTTTTTTGTGCTGGCTTTGTTTAGCCACGAGGAAGCCATCCTCCTGCCCATATTTTTCGCGCTGGTGACTGTGGTCAAAAAGGTAGATTTCAGAAGGCGGCAATTTGCCGTGTCTAACCCGCTGCTGCTGACGTTGGGGGTGATGGGCGTGCTCACGGCCGTTCTGGTCATCATCCAGTTCACCCGCCCCAACCTCACCATCGACATCAGCCAGACGCCGGCCAGCCAGTGGCTGAGTTTGCTTTCGCCGGTACAGGCCGGGCAATTTGTCAGCGATACGGCCGTGCGCTACACGCTGCTGTACGATTGGCAAGCGGCCATGGCCGCCAACGCCTGGCTGTTTGGCTAGGGCGTGGTGCTGCTGTTGGGCGTCTGGTTTTGGGCGGCGCTGTCGGTGGGCCGCTGGGGACTGCTGTGGTTTGCGCTGCACCTGGGCCTGATGTACGCCACTATCTGGCTGCAAAAACCGGAGTTGTTCGCCGGGCGTCATTTTTATAATGCAGCTGTTGGCTTGGTGTGGGCGATGGGATCAGGCATTGACCAGGTTTTGGCGTTGTGGCCGGCGCAAAAGAAGCGAAAAGGGCGAAGGGATACGGCCGTGATCGTCATGGGCGTGATTTCGGTGGCCGTAACGGCCGTGCTGCTTTACCACATCGTCCAGGTCCGGCGCGCCGAAAGGCAATGGCTGGCCCGCGCCCAACGCGACCAGGCCGCCGAGGCGCAAATGAAGGCTATGTTGCCCACGCTGACGCCAGAAACCCACGTTTTCGCCAACCGCTTCCCCATCACGCCGCAGTTTTTCCGCGCCGTTACCGAAGTATGGTACGGTCAGACCGAACGGCTGCCCCTGCCCTCCGGCAGTTTTACGCAGTTACAGGAGGTCCGGTTGGCCACCCGCGATTTTTACGTGTTCGATTATGAAAATGGGCGGCTGTATAACCTGATGCCGGAGCTGCAATCCAACGACGGAACCGTCTTCATCTGGAGCAGCACGCCGCGCCTGGATGTAGTGGATGAAGCCGGGGCGGTGAGCGATTTGGCGACCGGGGCCGCGCAGTCCAGTTTCGCCGTTGTCAAAACGAATGAGGTGCAGCGATTCGCGGTGCAGGTAACGTCGACGCAGGAGACAGACGGCTGGCTGTCGCTGATGTATGTCTTATCGGAGGTTCCGGCGGGCGGCGACCTGCGGCTGGCGTTCCGCAGCAATGCCGACGGTGAGACGCCGTACCGTGTGCGCCTGATTCGCCCCAACGCCGAGCCGGTGACGCTGGCTGAAGGGGTATTTACGCCAGACCAGGAATGGGCGGATGTGGTCGCGCCGCTGGCAGCGTATGGGGGGCAGTCGGTGGTGGTGCGGTTGGAAACGGCCGTTTCGCCCCCCAGCGCCGCCTACTGGGCCAATCCAAGAATAACGATTGACAATTGACGCACAGGGATGCTGCGCTCCGAAGACTCTACTCAGCATGACAGGATGAGGATTGAGGCCGCCAGAAACCCCCTTCCCCTTGTCTCCCCCCTCTCTCCTACTCCCCCCGTCTCCCCA
>JAKQCM010000386.1 GCA_029559155.1 Chloroflexota bacterium | reverse complement strand
AAATCTACGACCCGCCGCCCCAATCAGACCTGCCCTATCTTTACCCGCAAGACCCAAGCGATCCGGATGCTCTGGATTATGCCAATTTTGGGATCGATCCTCTGGAAATAGATGACGACAACCCATTCTGGTCCAATTTTCGCCTTTATGACGTGAGCCGCCGGGCATTAAACTGCCTGAATCTGCTGCTAAGCGATCCCCTGGACAACCTGGTGCCTGATCTGATCACCAAACAGCAAAACCGGTTAATCCAAAAAGTCAGCGAAGTGCTAAAGCCGGGATCAGATGCGAAGACGGCCGTAGAAACCGGTCTGGCCAACGATTCGTTAACCAAGGCTACCCTTCAGGCCTGCGTCGATTACAAATCAACCAATCCCGGCGCGTATTATGCAAAAACGCCGCTGGCCGAAAACGAACGCCAGCCAGCACAAGAAACCGACATCGGCCACCGCGAGGCTATCGTGGCGCTCAGCGTCTTAAGCGCGCGACTGTTCCAGGCGTGGGATGGCTTTTTGCGCGAGCGATTCACCACGTCGGGCGTCGGGACAAAAAATTTAAATGCCCTGCTGGCCTACGAGGCCGGGCGTAATTTGGCCTCGATTTCCTGGAACACATCGGTCAACGCCGTCCGCTTAGAAAATCAGGCGGAACAAGACCCAAACGCGCATCAAAATTTATGCCAGATGTGGCAAGACACCTTCACCGACAGCGGCGTAACCCACGTCTTGCACCAAATTTCCGCCCTGAGCGCCGTCTTTGATGATGTGTACTATCGCACCCACGAAAAGCCTGAGGCTTTCAAAACAGAAAACACGCTAGACGATCTTCTGGTTCGGCCAGACCCATCGCTGCCCAGCAACGTGCTACAGGCGGTGAAACAAAGCATCGAATATTGGCAGCGCACGGTCATCTGGTTAGGCGCCGAAGAAAAACCGGACACCGCAGAATCACGCAGCATGGAAAAGCCGGAAATGCAGGTAGCCGATTGGCGGCGGTTACGCGAGACGCTGATCGAGCAATCGGGCATCTGGTACAACCTCATGACCGGTCAGCAAGATTTGCGCGGCTTCACCGTCGAAGGGATTGCCCAGGGGCTTATGGACGAGGCGATTGGCGATTTGCGGGGTCTGGCGCAGCGCGATTTACCGGCCGCTTTCCAGCAGGCCAGCCAACAAATCGACGAAATGGCCCGTGATGTCGCCGAATTTGTAGCGTCGATCAGCGGTACGGCTACGAAGGTGGCGCAGGAGGGCATCAATCGTATTTTCGATTCTGTTCACCCGGTTTTTTGGGTGATTATCGGGATTAGCGCTGTGGTGGTGGTTGGGCTGGTGGGGTATGCATTTGCCACAAAACAGACAGATGTATTGATCGGCGCGATGGCCAGTATGGGCACGGCCGTTGCCGGCATGTTCGGCATCAAACGCGGCAGCGACTCCAAAGAGGAAACCAAAAGCAACGTCGAAACCCAAATTGAAGACCAAAAAACCGTCAAAACCCAGGAAATGACCAACAAAACACAACAACTACAAAACGCCATCAGCCATGCACGCAGCGGTCTGGCCGGCACAGCCAGTTCGGCACTGGGGCAAGCCGGCAGTTTTCTGGTCGACGCCTACGAAAATGGCCTGCTGCGCATTCAAATCGAACTTCAATCACTCAACCACAGCATCGCCGTCGCCCATCCGCTGGTGGAATTTTTCATGCGCAACAGCGATATAGAAAGCGACCTCGATTTCCTAACCAAAGTCATTTGGGACAAAGGCAGCCGCGAAGCGCAGCTGCGCAACGTGGTCACAGCCGCCTTTGGCCCGATCAGCATCTTGCTCGGCGCGCCTGCGGAAACCCGCAACGCAACCCCGATTACCGGCGACTAAAGCAGCGTAAATCCATATCTTTCCACGCCTTTAGCCGACACAGCCACAACCTGCTGCAGCAGGTTGTGGCTGTTGTCATTTATCACCCAAAACCAGGTGTTCATGCCGCACCTTAGGCAGGGTGCAGCCCGCCTAAAATCACCTTTCTCCCAACCTCCAAAAAACCAGAAATCGTTAGATATTCCTCTAATTTTTGGGGGTTGACTTCCCCCTCATCATTTGTTATAGTGCTTCCTGCATATTCATGCACATCTAATCTTGAAAGGAGTAAGGCGCAAATGGGTAACACAATCAACAACACCATTTACATCGTTCCCAGCGGTTTTGATAAAGCCGTGTGTGCGCCGACGCACCCTGTCAGCTTGACATAAAGTAACATTTAGCAAGCGAACCAACAGGGTCACGGCGCAAATTAAAGCCCGTGGCCTTTTTTGTTTCTGCCGGTATCTTAGAAACCAGCACAACGCCACGGGACCCCGTGGCGTTTTTTGTTGCTGCGGATGAAGGTGACACAAGGTGTCAGGAATGAATCGTAACCTATATACATAGTTGCGATTGTGAAGTAACAAGACTTTTTATACCGACTGACAAAGCGCGAAGCACAACCCTTTGCCAGTCAGCAGAAATCAAGCACAAAAAAACTCACTGATTTCTGCGAGGCACAACAATGGATAACTTAGACTACGACCTCAAACAAATTGTCACCAAAAGACGGCTGGTGGGTTTATGGCGCATCCTGGCCGGATACCGCTGGCTCTACTTGCTGGCGATTGTCTCCATCGGCTTGTCGGCGCTGATGCGCTCGACCATCTACTACACATTGGGCTACTACGTGGACAACGTTTTGTCGTCTGATGGTAGTATTCTGCGCCAGAGCTTGCTGGTAGGCACGGCCGTTGTCGGGCTGGCGCTGCTGCAAGGGGCGCTAACGTTTGTAAGCGGCCGTTCAGCCGCCAAAACGGCCGAGGGCATTACCCGCCGCTTGCGCAACTATCTCTATGACCACATTCAGCGACTCAGCTTCACCTATCACGACAACATGCAAACCGGTGAACTGCTACAGCGATCGACCTCGGACGTGGATGCGCTGCGCCGGTTGTTTGCCGAACAACTAAATGGCATCGGGAATATTACGCTGCTGTTTCTGGTGAACTTCGTCGCCCTGCTGATGCTCAATGTGCGCCTGGCCCTGTATTCTGTGGTGGTCATCCCGTTCATCATTGGCGTTTCGCTTTACTTCTTCAAAAAAGTAGGCGAGGTTTATGAAACGTATCAGGAACAAGAAGCCACCCTATCGAACCGCTTGCAAGAAAATCTGAGCGGCGTGCGTGTGGTAAAAGCGTTTGCGCGGCAAAGCTACGAAATCGACATGTTCGAGGTCGATAACCAGGAAAAATATCGGCGCGGCAAGCGGTTGATCTTTATGCACGCTTCGTTTTGGCCGGTAACAGACATTATGTGCGGCATACAAATGTTGGCCGGGTTCTTCCTGGGCGCGCGCATGGCCATCGATGGCATCATTACGCCGGGTGAATATCTGACTTACGCCGGGCTGGTGGTGCTGATTATCTGGCCGATTCGCAACCTGGGGCGGTTAATTACCCAGATGTCTACGGGACTTGTTTCTTTTGACCGAGTGCGCGACATCATTCGTGAGGACCGTGAACCATTGGACGCCGGTACATACATCCCCGAAGACGGGCTGCGCGGCGCGGTGCAGTTTAAGAATCTTCACTTCGCTTATGACAAAGAGACACCAGTTCTGCACGACATCAGCTTTGATGTGGAGCCGGGCCAGGTGATCGCTTTGTTGGGGTCGACCGGTTCGGGCAAAACATCGCTGGTGAATTTGCTGCCTCGTTTTTACGATTACACAGCGGGCAGCCTGACGCTAGACGGCGTTGAGCTACGCGAGTATCCGCGCATCTGGCTGCGGCGGCAGATCGGTATTGTGCAGCAAGAGCCGTTCTTGTTCTCGCGCTCCATCCGGGAAAACATCACGTACGGCGTGGGTCGAACGGTGTCTGATGCGGAAGTGGAAGCGGCCGCGCGTGCAGCCGCCATCCATGACGTCATCCTTTCCTTCCCCAACGGCTATGAAACGCTGGTGGGCGAACGCGGGGTGACACTTTCCGGCGGGCAGAAGCAACGGGTGACCATTGCCCGTACACTGCTAAAGAATCCGCGCATTCTGATTATGGACGACGCCACCTCGTCGGTGGACACGGAAACCGAGGCTTCGATCCGGGCGGCGCTGCAAGACTTAATGGCTACGCGAACCACCTTTGTGATCGCGCATCGGATTCAGAGTGTGATGGATGCGGACTTGATTTTGGTGCTGGATAACGGCCGTATCATCCAACGCGGCACGCACACCGAACTCCTGGACCAGCCCGGCACGTACCAGCAAATTTACAACCTGCAGGCGCGCATCGAAGCCGAACTGGAGAAAGAAATCGCGTCCGTTGGTTCGGGCAGCAATGGCAATGGAAACGGGCATCATAACGGCCGTTTCCAGGAAAAAATAACAACAACAATCGCAACAAACTAAGCCTGGCGGTAGGCGGCAGGCACATCCGCCGCCCTACCCCAGGCCGCTCACGGAGACATCATCATGTCTGATGAATACCGTTTTGAAGAAGAAGAATTCACGACTCAATTTAATGGGCAAACCGTCCTACGCATCATCAAACAAGGGCTGCATCATTGGCCCCTGATGCTCTTTTTCCTGATCAGCATCGCTACGGTGTCGGCGCTGGACAGTTACTTTACTTACCTCAGCAAACGGATCATGGATGAAGGCATCATCGCCGGCAACGCCGACGTCCTGACGCGCATCATCCTGCAATATGGCGCGCTGATGCTTTTGCAAGCTGTGATGGTCTTTGGTTTCATCACCTGCGCCGGGATGCTCAGCGAACGCGTGCAGTACGACCTGCGCAAAACCATGTTCGGCCGTTTGCAAGAACTGTCGCTGTCCTACTTCGACCGCACGCCAGTCGGTTGGCTGATGTCTCGCGTTACGTCCGATACCCAGCGCGTGGGCGACCTCGTCTCCTGGGGCTTTTTAGACGTTACCTGGGGTTTCACCAACATCACCACGGCATTGGTGTTCATGTTCTTCATCAGCTGGCGCATGGCCCTCATTGTTCTGGTCATGATTCCGGTGTTGATTGTGGTCGCCACCATCTTTAAAAAGAAAATTCTGGTGGAGTACCGCAAGGTACGCAAACTGAACTCCAAAATCACCGGCTCTTACAACGAAAACATCACCGGGGTACGTGTGGTCAAATCGCTGCGGCGCGAAGAAGAAAATCTGCGCGAATTCGGCGAATTGAGCGGCGACATGTACAAAGCCGGCTACCGGGCGGCGTGGTTATCCGCGCTGTTCCTGCCGACTGTTTTGCTCATCACCTCGCTGGGCGTGGGCAGCGTGATTGTGTACGGCGGCTACCAGTTCCAACTGGGCAGCATGACCATTGGCGGCATCCAGGCCTTCATCTCCTACATCTTTTTCATGATGTGGCCGGTGCAAGAAATGGCCCGTGTGTACGCCGAAATGCAGCAGTCGATTGCTTCCGGCGAGCGAATCTTCTCGCTGATCGACGCCGTGCCGGAGATCCAAAATCAACCCGGCGCAGGCGATCCCGGCTCGATTCGGGGCGACATTGTCTTCGACAACGTGGATTTTTACTACGAAGCCGAAAAACCGGTGCTGACAAACTTTAACCTGACGATCAAGCAGGGTGAGACGATTGCTCTGGTTGGACCGACAGGCGCGGGTAAATCGACGTTGGTGAACCTGATCTGCCGGTTTTATGAACCAAAGAACGGCCGTATCCTCATCGCCGGACATAATTATCGTGACCTGACGCTGCATGCCATCCATTCGCGGATCGGCATGGTGCTGCAAACGCCGCACCTGTTTTCGGGCACGGTGATGGAGAATTTGCGTTACGGCCGTCTCGAAGCCACCGAAGATGAAGTAATTGCCGCCGCCCAAATGGCCGGCGCCGACACCTTCATCAGCAAACTGGAAAAGGGTTACCATACGCAAGTTGGCGAAGGCGGCGTGCTGCTGTCTGTAGGGCAGAAACAACTGATCAGCCTGGCGCGCGCCGTCCTGGCCGAACCCGACATCTTCATTATGGACGAGGCGACCAGCTCGGTAGACACGCTGACGGAAGCCCTTATCCAGCAAGGTATGGACCGGTTGATGGAAGGGCGCACCAGCTTCGTGATCGCCCACCGGCTGTCCACCATCAAACGAGCCGACCGCATTCTGGTGATCGAAAATGGCGGTGTGTCGGAAATGGGCACACACGCAGAACTGATCCGCAAGCGCGGCCATTACTACGACCTGTATACCAAACAGTTCCGGGACGAAATGGAACAGGCTTACGCAGCCCAAAAAGTAGAAACGGAGTTGGCCCTGGCGGCCTAAGCAAAAAGCATGGCAGCAGAAGGATGACGACCAGACATCGTCATCCTTCTGCTGATTCCTCGATGACGGCCGTTGTAAACATAGACAGCTCGGCTTCGTGCCAGGCGTCGCGCGGCATACCCGCTTTACGGCACAAATTCTCCAAAAACTCTTCGCGCGTCCAACCAAATGTGAGGGGAACTTGCGGCAGCAGCAGCCCGCGATGGTAGCCATCGCTGATGATCAGGCCGTGACGCCCCAGCTCGATCTGGTGAATCGATTCCACCGGTTCCGCCGGCGATAAGATCGAAATCTCAATGGTGATCTGGTCCAATTCAGCCAGGGTTACAGGGGGGAAACGCGGATCGCGGGTAGCGGATTTCACAGCCATGGCAGCGACCGCTTCAGCAAGAGGCCAATCCGCTTCCACATGCCCAATGCAGCCGCGCAGGCGGGCGGCTTTGGGCGTAAGGCCATCGGCCAGACTGCGCAGTGTGACAAACACACCGGCCGGCTGCAACAGAGCGGGCACGGCCGTTTCCACCCTCATCGTTTTCCCCTGCTCCAGGTAATAACGAATGGCATCCCGCGCCAATCGCAGCAGCCACGCCTGCTGCGAAGCCGATAAAATCCACGGTGGATTGGTTACGCTGTCGGGTTGAACGGACATCACACCCCTTGCCTTTGGTCCGGTTCGGGTAAACCTTTCCCACTACACGTATTTGGGGGGATACGGCCGTTTTATGTGGCGGGGTTGGGGGATACGGCCGTATGCGCCCAAAAAATCAACACATCCCGCTGCCTGCCTACAGTATAATCCATTCCCCAGCCGAATCATACCCGATCCCCAGCAGGGCAATTGCATACTCGCGCCATTGAAGTGTCTTGGACGGTTTCGGCGGGGCGTAAACACCCCGTCTGCGCAACAACGCCGGTTGAAACCGGCTAGAAAAGGGCAAAAGCCCCATTTACGGGGCGTTATTTGGCAGCCCGGCGGCTTCAGCGCCGGGCGATGCGGGTCGTAAACCGAAAATGCGATAGCCCTTGATCCCCAGCCACAAAAAGTGCCGGACTCGCGGCGGATGGCGTATAATTGCCTCGTTTAGAAAACGACAAATGATTGAAGATTCATCGCATCTCCCATCTTCTTCACGGCGGCGCTTCAATCTGCCGAATCCCAATCCGCCCAACAAGCACAGGACAAAAAATGGAACCCATCACCCTTTTCCAAAACAAACGAATTTTACTCGGCGTCAGCGGCTCCATCGCCGCGTATAAAAGCATCGACCTGGCCTCCAAATTAACCCAGGCCGGCGCGCAAGTAGACGTGATCCTCACAGAAGCCGCGCAGCAATTTGCGACGCCGCTGGCATTTCGCTCGGTCACCGGGCGGCCGGTGTATACATCCATGTGGGACCTGGACGACCACGTTCGCCATGTGGGTTTGGGCGAAACGGCCGATTTTTTCCTGATCGCTCCGGCCACCGCTCACACCATCGCCAAACTGGCCCACGGTCTGGCCGATAATTTGCTGACAGTGACCGCTCTGGCCGCCCGCTGCTCCATCATGCTGGCCCCGGCGATGGATGGCGGCATGTACGAACACGCGGCCACGCAGGCCAACATTGCCACGCTCCAGGCGCGCGGCGCAGCCTTTGCCGGACCGGCGGTTGGGCGCATGGCCTCTGGTCTGAGCGGATTGGGGCGCATGGTGGAGCCGCCGGAACTGCTAAACGCAGTGCGCCTGGCTTTGGCGGGCAATGGGCCGCTGGTCGGGATGCATGTCGTGGTTAGCACCGGTCCTACGCGGGAAGCGCTGGACCCGGTGCGGTTCATCAGCAATCGTTCCACGGGCAAACAAGGGTTGGCGGTGGCTCAGGCGGCTCTGGATGCCGGCGCGCGGGTCACGCTGATCGCCGGACCCATCAGCGAGCCGGCCCCGCTGGGTGTGACGCGGATAAACGTGGAAACGACGCAACAAATGGCCGATGCCGTGCTGGCCGCCACCCAAGACGCCGACGCCTTGTTCATGGTGGCGGCGGTGGCCGATTTTCGGCCAGAAACGCAGTCGGATCGCAAAATCAAGAAGACCGAACAGGAAGGCGACGGCAATGGCGGCTGGGGGCTGGCGATTGGTCTGGAAGTGACGCTGGATATCCTGAGCGCGGTGAAGGAGCGGCGGGAAAAAACGGGCTACCCGCGTGTGTCGTTGGGGTTTGCGGCCGAGACGCATGATGCGTTTGAATACGGCCGTCAAAAACTTTTACGCAAAGGCCTCAATTTCATCGCCGTGAACGATGTGCTGGCGGACGGGGCCGGTTTTGCCGTCGATACCAACCGCGTGGTGCTGTTAAGTTCGGCCGGAGTAGTGGAAGAGATGCCGCTGTTGAGCAAAACGGCCGTCGCCGAACGTCTGGTGCATCATGTGGCGCGGGCGCTGGGCAAGGGATGAAAACGACTTCAGCCGCCAAACTGCTCCGCCGACCAGCAGAGGGCGACCAGATCAGACCGTTTCTGCTGTAGTTGGGTGAGACGGCCGTTTGTACTTTGCAAACTTTCGGCTAACAAATCCACCCGCAGGGTGATGCGGCGGCGCAGCGTGGTCAGGTGAGTATACCAGTCGCGTACGTCCGCAGACGCCAGGGTTTCGGTAAAAAACAGGTCAAACAACGTGCCTGTAAACGAAATCATGGTTGGCGCGGCATCGGTTGGGATTTTCATGTCGGGCTGCGTGAAAAACTGCTGCTCCACGTCCAGCAGCTCTGCTTGCAAACGGTCCAGCAGCGGCTGTGTTTCTCTGGCCAGCGCCACAATTTGCGCAAGACCGCCGCGGCCTGTGTCCTTAAATTCCTGACCCCACACCCCATCCCAGGAACGAAGCTCTAACAAAGCGGTGGTAACGGCCGTTAACCTCTCCAGCGCCGCCTGACCAGCCTCGTATGCCTCCTGAGCCTCCTTCAGAAACCGCTCATTCACAGCCAAAGCCTGCGTTACTTCGGCCAAACGGCGGCTCTCCGGCGTGCCCAACCGCACGATGAACGCTTCTTGCTCCTGCTGTAAACTGGCATACGTTTCCTCGCAGTCGATGATGTCGACCAGGTCGGATTCCAATTTTTCCAGGCTGCGCTCCAGGCTGCTGATTCTAATCTGGCACGCTTCCACCTGCATTTTCACTTCCAGGTACTCCCGAACTTCTTTTTCCAACTGCTGCTCGCGTCGCCCCAACAAAGCAAAAAAAGCAGCCTCAAGGCTGAGGCTTTCCAAAACCTGCACGTCCGCCTTTTCATATTTCAGGCGTGTTACCAAGGGGGACAATTGTTTGCGCGCTTCCCGCAGTTGGACATCCATCGAGGCCATCATGTTCAGCAGCCGCTCTTGTTCGCGGATTAGTTTGCGGGTGGCAATCAACTGGCCATCTAACTCTTCAAATTCTTCTAAGGTAGTCATCGTGTATGTCGCTGATGGGGTTGTTCAGGTGTACAAGGCCCCGGCTGTTGATAATATTGTTCCCTATACGCAAATTGCGTAACGGCCGTTTCCCTCTTCACCCCAATCCATGTTACCTCTCGCTTCCGGCACAAGGTATAATCCCCGGCATGATCCTGACACGGCCGTACAACCAAGGAGTCTTTTGTGAATAGACGTAATCGCCGTATTCTTCTCTTAACCATCACCTGCGGGCTGTTATTGGCCGGCAGTTTGATGTGGAACCAATACCGCCACGAAAGCACAGTCGCCGTCGCCGTCGCGAAAGGCAAGGCGATGTACGACATGACAGCCATGTCGCAGATCAGCCTGAACCAACAAAACCTGCAAGCCGCCGCGCTGGCCGATGCCGGCCTGATGGCCATGCTGGGCGGCGACGAATTTGGTTTTCTCGACGCCGTTGTCCTGGGCGCAGGCGAAGCCGCCAGATGGCAAGAAGCCGGCTGCGGCCGCCAGAACTGCGTCCACATTTCCCTCTACGATTACACCCAGGGCGGCACAGTCAACGCGATCCTGAATACGGCGAACGGCCGTATCGTGGACCGCTGGACCAACCCGGACGCACGCCCTGGCGGCAGCGAATTCATTTTGCCCAAAGCCCTGGCCATCGCCGCCGCCGACCCCGGCGTGCAAAACCTGCTCGGCGACATCGGCCAGACAGACCCGGCGATGATTCCCATGTCGGCCTGGCTGGCCGACGACGACTGCCGCGACAACTGGTGCGTCGACCTTTCCTATAAAGATCCATCCGGCAGCGGCAAAATCGCCCACGTATTTGTAAACATGGAGCAAAACAGGGTGGCGCGCATCTTTATGACGCGCGGGCGGGCCGATTTGCCCGTGGCCGCCCCACAGGCGCAGCGTTATGCCTACACCGACGGCTGCAAAGAAAACGAATACGGTTGGAATGTTTGCTGGGAAATGACGGCCAACGATGGCATCAATTTCTACGGCGCAGCGTTCCAGGGAACGCCAATTTTCGAGAGCGCCAAAATTGGGCAGATCGAAGCCTGGTATCCCAGTTGGCCGGGCGGCTATCGGGATGAAATCGGCTTTCGCGCCTCTGTGCCGCCCTTTGGCGACACGCAAATCACCGACCTGGGCAACGGGTTTGAGATACGCCAATTGTTTACCGAATTTACCCATTGGCCGAACTGCATTTGTTGCTACCGGTATGAAGAGGTGATGCAGTTTTATGATGACGGCCGTTTCGCCTTTGGTTTTGTCTCGCACGGCCCCGGCTGTGATGATTTGTCCGTCTACCGGCCGTTTTGGCGCATTGACCTGACGTTGAACGGCCGTGGCAGCACCGACGTCTGGGCCTGGGACACCAACCAATGGGTTGAAGTCGCCCAAGAAAAAGAATTTTTCCCCTTCCTCGACCAGGGTTCGCCGGAAGGCGATCAACTGGCCACCTTCAACGGCGATCTTCATTACCGCTGGCAAATGACCCGCACCGATCCCTTCGGGCTGGATGAAGCTCGCGTATTTTTGCTGCAATACAAAGAAGGCGAAGGTGATGGCCCCATCCAAACCGGCCCCGGCGACACATTTGTGCCGCCGCGCCAATGGATGGAAGGCGAGCCTTTGTCCGGCGGCGATCCGGTTTTGTGGTGGGTGCCTTTGCTGAAAAGCAAAAAAAGCGAGCCTTACTGGTGCTCGCCGGACCCGGAACCGGGCATCAACATGTGCGAAACATTCCTCATCGCCCATCCGGCGGGTGAATTGGTCCAACCATCCGAAGAAGAATTGGCGGCTATGCCGACGGCAACGGCAACGGCCGTGCCCATCGACACCCCCACACCGGCCCCATCCCCCACCCCACGACCCGTGCAAGGCGAAGGCGCGGAAGACATCATCCTGAACTCCGGCTGCGGCTCCTGCCACCAGATTGGCGCGTTGGGCGAAGGGCACAAAGTCGGGCCAGATTTGTCGGCTATCGGCCTTGTCGCCGAGTCGCGCATTGCGGGCATGAGCGCCGAAGAGTACCTGCGCCAATCCATCTTGGAACCCAACGCCTATATCACGCCAGACTGTCCCAATGGCCCGTGCATCCCCAACATCATGCCCCGCGACTACGTCAGCCGCCTCAGCCCGGAGCAGCTAGACCTGGTGGTCGCCTATTTACTTACCCTCACAGACAGCGCCATGTTGGCCGATGGCGGCACGGGCAGCGGGCAGCCAGCGCCCAAAGTGGTACCGGCAGGCAAATACCTGCCGCCCCAGCCGCCCACCCGCGCCACGTTGTTGATGGTGCAGGTGTTGGTGGTGGTGTTTGTTTTTATTTTGACGCTGTTTTTGCTGTTTAAGCTGCCGGGGGATGAGAAGTAACGGCCGTTTCCCCTACCGAAACTTCTCTCTTAACGCCCGCTCCATCCGTCGTTCGTCGTCGCGTTTGGCAATGTCCTGGCGTTTGTCTTGCTTTTGTTTGCCCCGCGCCAGAGCGATTTCAATTTTGGCACGGCCGTCTTTCAGGTAAAGCCGCGTCGGGACAACCGTGAGGCTTTTCTGAGCCAGTTGGTCCATGATTTTGTTGATTTCGCGCCGGTGCAGCAGCAGTTTGCGCGGCCGCACCGGATCATGGTTTTCATGCGTGCCATGCACGTAGGGCGCGATATGCATATCAACCAGCCACAGCTCACCCTTGCGAGCCTGCACAAAACTGCGCTGCAAACTCACCTGATGATCACGAATCGACTTGATTTCTGTGCCGGTTAAGACCAGTCCGGCCTCAAATTTTTCCAGCAACAGAAAATCAAAATTCGCGCGCTTGTTTTTGGCTATTACTTTGAAACTGCCTTGAGTGTTTGACATGGTTGTATCTGTGTGGCGTAATTCAGGTCTTTTTTGGGAAGACCCTAAGGATTTAAGGTCCAGATAATCTGGCTTTTCGGTGGCAAATCCTCAGGGTCTACCGATTAATTACTGCCCATTTTGTAAGAATTCAATTGCCCGCTGAAGCTGGGTGTCGCCTTCGCCGCCCAAAGTAAAATCGTCTGGCGAGGGCACTTCGATGTCCGGCGTGATGCCGGAATCGCTGATTGAGACGTTGGCAGGAGTATACCACCGGGCGACGGTTACGCGCAGTTCGGAGCCATCGGACAGGGTGTGCAGCTGCTGCACAGACCCTTTGCCAAAGGTTGTTTCGCCGATGAGGATGGAACGGCCGTTATCCCGCAGCGCACCAGCCACAATTTCCGACGCGCTGGCGCTGCCCGCGTTAATCAGCACAACCATGGGAATAGATTCGGCTTCGTCGCCGGAAACGGCCGTAAACGTCTGTTCTTCGCCTTTGTTGTTGCGTTCATACAACACCACGCCTTCCGGCAAAAACAAATCGGCAATGCCTACAGACTGATCCAAAAAGCCGCCAGGATTATCGCGCAAGTCGAAAATGATGCTCTGCGCGCCCTGCGCCATCAGGTCAGAAACGGCTTCGCGTACGCGCTGCTCGGCGTTGGCGTTAAATTCCGCCAGCCGCACATAGCCAATTTCCGGCGTTGCCATCTGGGTTTCGATAATCGGGATTTCGAAACGAGTCCGAGTGACGGTGAATTCCAGTTCATCTTCGCCATCGCGAAAGATATTTAAAACCACGACACTACCCTGCGGGCCGCGTACCTTCAACAAAATTTCGTCGATACTCTGCCCAACCACCGATTCGCCATCAACGCCAATGATCAAATCGCCGGCGCGGATGCCCGCAAGGTCGGCCGGCTGTCCGTCGATGGGGCGCACGATTTCGACAAAGCCTTCTTCGTTTTCGCGCACGAAAGCGCCGATGCCCTCCACGGAACCGCCCATGTCTTCGCGGAAACGGGCGGCTATGTCGGGTTCCACATAGCGGGTGTACGGATCGCCCAGCGTCTCGACAGAGCCGCCGACAATGGCGTGCAGCAAATCTTCTTGAGTGGGCATTTCACCATCAAACTGCTGACCAATAATGCTCCAGGCCTGGTAAAAAGTGCTCAGATCAAGGTTTTGGATGGCGTCGGGGCCGGAAACGGCCGTTTCCTCCGGCGCAACAACGGGCAGCGGGGTCGGTGTGGGTGGTTCGTCGGTTGGCGGGATGGACACGGCCGTTTCCACAGCCGCCGCCTCAACCTCCACAACCCGCGTCACTTCCACATATTCCGTGACCGTCACGGTTTCGACAACCGGGCTCCTGTTCACGCTGGCCTGGCCAAAAAAGAAGCTCGCGCCGCCCACCGTTACCGCCAGGCAGACCACGGCTAGCAAACCAACAATTAAAAATATCCACTTCACTGGTGAAGATTTGGGTTCCGAGGGGGAATCGTTCATGGTTAACTCTCAGTTTGTAAAAATTCAATCGCTCTATTCAGGACTTCATCACGGCCGTTATCCAGCCCTTCCTGGGTAATTTCCACGCTAATGTCCGGCTGCAACCCCTGCTGATCGATCTGGTGACGGTCCGGCGTGAACCAACGCGCCGAGGTAACATGCACTGAAGACCCATCGCTGAGATCATAAACCAACTGCACCGACCCCTTGCCATAAGACGGATGATCGCCGATCAGGGTTGCCCGGCCGCGATCTTGCAGCGCGCCCGATACAATCTCCGAAGCGCTGGCTGTGCCGCCATTGATCAGCACTACCAGCGGAATATCTGGGGCCAGCGTCTCGCTCGTTGCCAGATATTCGCGCTCGCCTTCATCCCGGCTCACCTGGTACAAAATTGGGCCATCCGACAAGAACAGGTCGGCGATATCGACGGCCGCGTTCAGCAAACCGCCGCCGTTATTGCGCAAATCCAAAATCAACGACTGCGCGCCCTGGCTTTGCAAATCGGTAATGGCGTCGGCCACTTCCTTGGCGCTTTCGCCGCTAAAACGAGCCAGGCGAATGTACCCAATGTTCGCCTCGTCGCCAACCATCCGGTAACTAACGGACGGATCGAGGATTTCGGCGCGAATGATTTCCAGGTCAACCGGTTCGGTTTGCCCTTCGTGGAGAACTGTCAGGGTAACGGCCGTGCCCGTTTCCCCTCGAATCATGTCCCGTACCTCAGCCACGGAAACCTCCGGCGTTATTTCCACGCCGTCGATAGCCAATAGGACATCGCCCAGCAGCACCCCTGCTTTTTCGGCCGGATTGCCGGGAATCGGCTCCAAAATAATCGGTCCGCCCTCTTCTGGCCGCGACAACAGCGCCCCAATGCCGCCAAACGTGCCTTGCAGCGATTGGCGTTCTTCGGCGCGGGCGACAGGTTCGATAAAGACCGTGTAGGGGTCTTGCAAATTAGCCATCGAACCGCGAATTGCGCCATACGTGCGCTCCTGGGCAGACGGAATCTCGCCGATAAAACTCTCCTCGATCCGATCCCACGCTTCCCAGAAAACGTCAAACTCCTGGCGCTGGTGTACCAGCGTGCCGCCGGTTTGTAACTCCACAAAATCATTGGTGAAATAACCGGCCGTAAAAGCGCTGGCGGCAAGAACCACAAGCATGATAATGGCTAAATAATTGCGCGTTTTTTCAGACATAGTACAAAAAAACTGCCCGACCAGTCCTGAGTTGTAACCGTTTTTGGTGTTCGCCGAGATGCGCGTTGATGGGTCATTGGCTGCATCACGCTATCTCCAAAGACAACTGGTTACACTTGCAGTTTCGGGCAGATGTGTCTGGCTCTACAGACAGATTTCCAGGTTAGAAAAAGTTGAAAGATTGTAACACAGGTGTTCTGGGCGGCAATCTACGCTATAATTGCCTTAACTTTTTGATAGCAGGTATACCGGGGTAAAAACGCCGCTTTGCCCCGACCGGTCAATCTGTTTACTTTGTTTGCGGGGATTCGTCCCCATGAAATTACCCTTCACCATGAGACATTTCTGGCGCATTGGCTTAATTGTCGCCTTTCTATTTTGCCTTGTGCTGCCAGGGGGAAACCAACGGGCTGTTGAAGCCCAAGAAGATGCACCGACTTACGCCGAGCAAGCGCAGGCATTGTGGGAAGCCTTGAGTGTTGCGGAACGCGTAGGCCAGGTCTTTTTGGTTACGTTTGAAGGTGACAACGCCCCTCTGGACAGCGACATTGCTGACCTGATATTAAATTATCACGTCGGCGGTGTGTTGCTGCGTGCTGGCAACGATAACATTACGGGATATTTGGACCCGGCGAATGCGCCGGCTCAGGTAGCCGATTTGGCAGCCGATTTGCAGCGTCTGACACTTTTGGGGTACAGCACGGCCGTTTCCCCCGAACCCACCCCCGCACCAGACGCTACCAACGAAGCCTTGCCCACAGTCGGCATCACGCCCAGCCCGGCGCCCATTACGCCCACCAATCCTATCCCCCTCTTCATTGCCCTCAACCAGGA
>JAKQCM010000381.1 GCA_029559155.1 Chloroflexota bacterium | reverse complement strand
GCCATCGAGAATATCAGCCAGGGTGATTTCGTGGGTCTGACGCGGGTAGTTGTTGAAGTTGGTATGGATGTAGATGGTGCGCAGGTCGCTGGTGATGAGCAGGGGCGGGTTTTGCAGGGATTCGCGGTAGAGTTGGAGTTGTTGGTACGCTTTAACGAGGTCCTTGTGTGGCCCTTTGTATTCCCAAATGAAATGGTCACGGAAGTAGACGTCGGCAAACCCTTTTTGCCCATCGGCTTTGTCGGTGTGGGCTTCAAAGGTGAAGGTTTCCCCTTTGGGATCGTATTCGACGGGAGGCTTATGGCCGATAAGGGCGCAGATGTCGTTGAAGTGGGATTGGGAGGCAGCGGTTTCTTTGAGTTGTACCTGCCCCCATTTAGCGACGAATTCTTTTGGTGTGAGTGCTGGCATGTGTTTCCCTCAAAACAAAAAAAGCCACCGGCAAGGTTACCTGAAGTGTGTGAGTCCGGTAACGGCCGTTTCGGGTGGCTTTATAAATCCAATTGTCCTGTAAATAATTGCTTAGGCGCCACTTTCGGTAACCTGGCCGCGTTTCTCTTGTTGGGACTCGCACGGGGCCAAAGATAGCATAAAGAAATCTGAAAGGCTACCAGAACCCATGTGCTTATTCGTCCTGGCACGACGACACGGATTCCTCTTGCTCCCATCTTGTGCTTCCCTGACAAACCCACCAAAACAGCTGCAGGACAGTCGGTATAACCTGGAGGGATCGCCAGTTCACCCGTCTATCACTATCATCCGGCGAATCAACAGGTTAGGGAATGGGTAAAACAAAGCGGGTTTGAAATTCTAACAGAGGGGAATGGGGAGATTTGGTACTATCATGGTTTAGTACGAATGGTTTAGGATTATCAGACATGAAATAGAACTTCTACCGCCAGCGGGATTTATTGCTCAAAAAGGGATGACATTCATCATCTAGTAAGGCCGTTCCCCGTATGCTATGCTGTGCAAACGTAATTTCCACTCATGGAGTAGGAAGATTACAGGAGCTAAAATTCCCATTTACTGTCATTGAATATGTTTCATAAGCCGTGTAAACGGCCGTTTCCTGAACCCATATTCTGCATCTCATCTATTGGCAGGATAAGGAGAGTGCATTGCCAGCACAACCAGAGAAGGGTCTGGGTTGGTGAGATAGCGGCCAGTCCCTCTCCGGTAAAAAACACGCAGCCACCTGCCCCCAAACACAGCCAACCAACAAACAGATCAGCACGATATGGCACGCATATCCCGCGTCGTCAGTACGCCGCTGACGAACAACGCATTAGGCGCAATCGTTTGCATACAAACAAAAAGGAACGTCGGACATGAACAAGCGATTCCTTCTTATTGGACTCTGCATGGCTGTTGGTTTGCTCCTGACAATGATTGTCGCGGCGCAGGCCCAGATTGCCGCTTCAACCAGCAGTAAAATGGAAAACACCGTCCCGGTGGTAAACTTTTCCCCCGGCGCATCTTTCGCTCAAGAAGCATTAAATGTGGTGTTGGATGGTCAAATAGGTGGCACGGCAACGGCCGTTGCCCTACAAGGCCAGTACGCCTACATCGGTGATGGCTCGCGGCTGACCATTCAAGATATCAGCAATCCAGCCGCCCCGGTTTTCGTGGGGCAAACAGACCCGCTCCCCGGCGCTGTTAAGGGCGTGGCCGTAGCCGGAAACTACGCCTATGTTGCCGCCTTCATCAATGGCTTGCGGGTCATCGACATCGCCAATCCGGCCGCCCCCAGCGAAGTTGGCTTCTTTATGACCACCGGGAACCCGCAAAACGTAGCCGTCGCCGGAAACTATGTTTACCTTGTCGATTTGTTCAACGGGCTGCATATCATTGATGTCTCCGTGCCAACCGCGCCCAACGAAGTGGGCTTCTTCGACACGCCAGGCGAACCGCAAGACGTGGCTGTCGTGGGCAGCACCGCCTACGTCGCTGATGGCAGCAGCGGTCTGCGTATCATTGACGTTTCCGTGCCGACTGCACCGGTAGAGAGTGGCTCTTTTGACACGACGGATGAAGCCAGGGGCGTAGCGACCGCTGGTAATTATGCCTATGTTGCCGATGGCTTCAGCGGCTTACGCCTTATCAATGTCTCTGTACCGGCCGCCGCCTTTGAGGCCGGTTTCTACGACACCCCAGGGCAAGCTCTTGATGTCGCGGTAGCAGATGGCTATGCCTATGTCGCCGATTCGTTTAGCGGCTTACGGGTGATTGCCGTTTCCAATCCGGCCGCCGCCTTCGAGACCGGTTTCTATGACACGCCGGGAGAAGCCAGAAGCATAGCAGTCACAGGGCTGCAAGCCTATGTCGCCGACTCGGATGCATTGCTGCTGCTGCGGTTTGTGCCGCCTGTTCTAACCCCCAACGTCTGGACGCATGGCGGCCCTTATGGCGGGGTGATTGACAATGTGGTACTTCATCCAGTTACGCCGACTATTCTCTATGCTGCCGCCTGGGGCAGTGGCATTTTCGCTACAGATAACAGCGCTGGAGAATGGTATCCCAGTTTGATTACGCCGATACCGGAACGGCCGTCAATCGACCCGTTCAATCCGCAGTGGCTGTACAGCGGCAGCGCCAACCGCTGCCTCCGCTCCCGTGATGGCGGCGCCACCTGGGATGAAGGCTGCACACCTGCCAGCGCCCCTACCTGGCAATATCCGTTCCGATTCCGCCCTGTAACCCATCCCGCCATAGCAGGCCGGGTATTTTTGGGTCTGAGCGTACCTGATGGCCCGGCGACAGCAGGCCATTTATATCGCTCCAGCGATGGCGGCGATTCCTGGCTGGATTTGACCCCCAATCTGCCCCAGGTAGATACCAATGTAACCGCCATCACCTTTGATCCGCTTAATACCGCCCGCATCATTGTAGGCACACGCGATGGTTATGTCTACGTCAGCACAAACGGCGGCGACGCCTGGACACAAGCGGCACGGCCAGATACGCACATCGAGCGCCTGGCAGTCAACCCGTTCGGCGCACATGAAGTGTGGGCGGTCACTGGCGGCACGGATTGGGGAGCGCCCCATCTTTGGCGCAGCACGGACGCCGCCTTAACTCAGTGGGAACAAGTCATTCAGGCCAGCAGCTTCACATTTCACCCCACGATATCCGGCACAATTTGGGCGGCAAGCGGGGGCGGCTATGCCAGCATTGATGGCGGCCAAAATTGGGATCCGGTCGGTGGGGGATTGACGGATGTGCTGGACTTTGCAATAGACCCTCAAAACCCCGACACTGTTTATGCCGGCACGATGCGCGGCGTCTACAAGAGCAGTGACAATGGGCAGACCTGGGCCGAAGCCTTTACCGGTTTATCTGGTGTTTTGCCCAATTTGGGTTTGGCGGTCTCGCCTATCAACCCTGATGAAGTGTATGCTGCGGCCAACGGCCGTGTATTCCGCAGTCTCACGGGTGGGCAGGCATGGGATGAGCTGACAACGCCGCAAATTGCAGAGGCACGCCCTCATATGCGTTTGCTGGCAGTTGATCCCGCCATGCCCACCCGCATTTACCTGGGCGACAGCCATGCGTTTGCCGTCCACCTCAGTGATGATAAGGGGCAATCCTGGCTGACGGCGGTGCTGCCCCTGCCGCCAGGAGCGACGGATGGCGGCATCTGGTGCGTAACGCCGCACCCCACAATCCCAGGACGGGTTTTGGCCGGCGCCGGTCTGTATGGCACACCAGGGCAGTATCCGGGGGCGCTCTATCTCAGCCAAAATTATGGCGAAAGCTGGAGCCGCATTAACACGGGGTCAATTAGCGGTGTCGCTGCGGTGGTCTTTGACCCGGCCTCGCCGCAAATCGGTTACGCTGGCACGGAAGGGGGCGGTATGCTCAAGAGTACGGATGGTGGAACCAGCTGGCAGCCGTTGACGACCTGGACAAGCGGCGACAATGTGCTGGCGGTTGCCGTGCATCCGACCAATCACAAGGTTTTTGTCAGTACAATGAGTGCGGGGCAGGGTATTTTTGTCTCGGCCGATGGCGGGCAGAGTTGGAACAGGCTGGCGGAGCAGCCGACAACCGGGCCGGTGTGGGAACTGCTCTTTACTCAGGGAGCGCTGCCGGTTCTATATGCCGGGGGGATGGAATCTGGCTTGAGCTTTTCGACGGATGAAGGGAGTTCCTGGTCAATTACGCCGGGTTTACCGGCGATGGCAAATGTGCCGTCGCTGGCGTCTGTCGTTGTTGGTGATCAGGCAGTGCTTTATGTGGGAACATCGGGCGGCGCGGTCACGCCTGAAGGGAATGCGAACCGCTGGACTGCTGCGCCTGTTGTTTTAGGATCGGGGGTCTACCGGCAGGTGCATGCAGCTCCCAATCGCGTGTATTTGCCCTTGACAATCCGATCTTGACCTTTTCTACATGACGGAGGGCGTGGTGAACAACCACGCCCTTTTTGTAATTATTTTTTAGATGGGGGGAGGAGAGTAACGGCCGTTTGTCAGGCTGGCGATGCTGCTCCAATCATTGCTGGCCGGGTCATACAGTTCGGCGCTGGCCAGATAGCCGGTGGTGCTTTGCCCCCCAACGACGAGGACACGGCCGT
>JAKQCM010000349.1 GCA_029559155.1 Chloroflexota bacterium | reverse complement strand
CATGGGCCACCGCTGTGGTGATGGATTCATCAGCCGGGATGCGTACACGCTGGCAAAAGCACACGCACCTTTCTTCGCCGTCTATTCAACGTGGGCGCGCCTGGTTATTTCGGATCAACAACTGAGCCTGTTTGATGAACCGCGCATTGAGTATGACAACAGCGCCGGCAGCTTCAGCCGTTCTTCCAGAAAGCGGCAGTGGTGGGCGGAGATTTACTTTTGCAAGCACGGCCGTGATTTTGCCATCAGCCTGAATAAACAACTGAATGCGCGGCGGGTCATTGTCGAAGTTGTCCGGCGCAAGCCAGGCACGAAGAAGAAGGTTATTGTGAAACCTTATTTGTTTTGCGATAGGTGAATATGAGTACCGCACTAGAAACCAGATGGACAAAGAATGAAGAAAACCGGTTGCGGCAGTGGTGGGGGCGTGCGCCTGTAGGCGAGATCGCCCAGAAATTGGGACGCACGGAAACGGCCGTTGTTGTTCGCGCCAAGCGCATCGGTTTGCGCACCCTGGTGAATCACCCAGACGCCCTGGCTGAATGGCAGATAGCGCCTATGTTGGGGATTGACCGCAAAACCGTATGGCTGTGGATGAACCGGGGCGTTCTGCCTGTGGATGTGATTTATAAACGCAATCTACCATGCCGCATTGTCTGGCGCGATGATTTGATTCGTTGGGTAAAGGATTATCGCAATTGGATTTATGTAGACCCCCAACGAGTGGCCGACCCTGACCTGCGCAGAATTGTGAATAAAGCGGTGCGGGAATGGAACGATGAGTGGTTGAAACCGGGACAAGCGGCCGCAATTCTGGACGTGCAGCCCAAAATTTTGGCGCGCCTGAATCGGAAAGGCGTTTTGAAGCAGGCGCTTAAATGGAATTGTTGGTACTACCGGCGCAGCGAGGTTGAAGCGCTGCGCGACATGGTAAGTAAAAGTTGGGGGAATGAATGATTTTACCTGCTACCCCACACGCGACAGAGACGGCCGTTTCCCGGCCGGGCTTCGGCGGGTCCGTTCTTTCAGAGAGGTGGGTAATCGGATCGGCGGTGTGGTGGCAGTCAAAACGGCCGTTGGCGCGTCTTTATCCTTCCCGCATGTTGGATATGCGTCAACGGCCGCTTTTAGAAAACTGGAGTAATGAACGATGAGTAACGATTTTGCGATTATTGCGTGCAGCGCCAAAAAGCTAAAGACGGACACGGCCGTGCCTGCCGTCGAGCTTTACCAGGGAGAGTTGTTTAAGGCGCAGTTGGCTTTTGCCCGGCAGTGCCTAAAAATGCCCGATACGCGCATCCTGATTCTGTCGGCCTGGTATGGGCTGATGAAATCCGATTCCATGATACGGCCGTATGACTACAGTCTGAATAAGATGACAACTGAGAGACGCCGGGCATGGGGGATGCGCGTGGCGTATTCATTTGGCATTGTCACCGGCGTTACCGGGGCATTTCTTGACCGGGTATTTGTGATGGGCGGCAAACTGTACTGCCAGCCAATTGAGGCTGCGTTAGCAGCGTATTCGGCCGACGTGATCATCCTACATCCAGACGGTCTGGGCTATGCCCAGCAAGTCGCCTGGTACAAAAAGCAAGTTAATGAAGATGCTGCCTGGAACGAACTCCAGGCTCAGGAGGCAATATGATACTGGTGTCTATTTCTCTGCTGATTTTTAGCTGGCTTGTCTTCTTACTTGTTGGCGCGATGGTTGGCGCGTGGTTGATCACGCTGCCGTTTGAGGCGCGTAAATGATCGGCGCTGTCTGGACGATCAAGTGGGGCAACCCCTACACGGAGCCGCCTGCGGGGCGGCCGCGTGTGCTGGCCGAGTGGTTCTTCCCGACTGGCCACGCCAACCTGCGCCAATGTCCGCCAGCTTTACAGGCGCTGTGTTCACCGGGCGATGGCTACAAGGTGTGCTGGTCGGCGGTGGAAGCTTTGCCCAAGAAGCAGCCCAAAGACAAGCTGGCCCTGACACGCCAAAAGCGGTTGCGCCAGCGCATGGAGAAAAAATACCCGCTCTTCGCCGAAATGATGATTGAGCAGGAGATTGAGAAACGGCCGTCTTTCTATGCCGGGGAAACCGACCAGGCAATCGAAGACGCCAGAGATCGGGCTGAATCCCAGCAGCGGCAGCGTTTAGCCAGGCTGCTGGCCGAATATAAAGAACGTGAAGGAGCTTTGAAACGATGAATCGACAGTTGTGGTATCGGATTGGCGCCCAAAGGCGCATGTGGTGGTGGCGGCTGAAGACCTTCATCACCGGACTTTTACCGACGCAATGCGTGCGGTGTGGTGGATGGTGGCTGAACAGAGATACGCGCGACGTGCGGCATACGTCTGGCGTGTGGGTTCCTGTGTGCTTGTCCTGCTATGAGGAGTTGTACGGTGAAGAGTAATTTGCCAACAACCGAGCGTCTGGCTCAAGACCTGGAGGCGTGTCGGGTGGATGTTCACCCGGACAATCAGCCATTTCTGGACACGATGATTTTGAGCGCCAGAGGAGGTTATTACGACGACTTTAAGACGCCGTTGGACTTCCCCCTACGGCAGTTGGCTGCCGACGCGCTGAAAATTGGCCTGACGCGCATTGCGCAAGGGGCGATAGACGGCCGTTACGATGCTACGCCTGAAGAAGGTCAGGCATGGTGTGATAAAGAGGGAAAAGACGCCCTCGCCGATTTGGATTATTAGGAGGATTGATGAAGCAGGCAGAGATAAACGACGTGCTTCCGGCTGTGGAAGCGATTAAAGATTCACGGTTGATGTTCCGCGATGGCGCGTACCTGGCGCGTGGCCGCGACGCGGTTGTGGCGCAAGGCGTCGTCGAGCAAATGATGCGCGACGACCTGATTCATCGGGTTGGCAGCGGCATGTATGAGCTGACGGCCAAGGGCAAGCAGATGGCCCGGCAGGGAGGGGCGCATGGTTAAGCATCCTGCCGGCGACGTGCTGGCTTACCTGGACGAGACGTACCAAATCCCGACTGTTTTGGTGACTACGGATGGCGATACGAGCGTGACCCGGAAGACCATGACTACCGTGGAGATGTGGATGAATCCGCAAACAGGCGTGATTGAGCCATTTGTGGCGTTGCGCGTTGACAAGAACGGCCGTCTACCCATCGCCAGCACATCCATGCTAACGATTGAAGAAGAGCGCCCTGAACCGGAACCGGAACCGAAGTACCCGGATTGGGGCGGGAAGTTCGGCGGGTTGGGTTTGAGCATAGATGGCTACAGCACGGCCGTGTGGGTGGCAGCTCTTTTGTTTGATGTCGGCCTTTTGTGGCTGATTTTGCACGCGTTACGCAATCGAGGATGAGGATAGGGATGGCAACTGAAGAACAATTGCAAAATTTGCACAAGTTGGTTTGGGGCTTCCGGACATTGGTGGCCGAGTATTGGCTGACTCCAGAACCAGAAGCCGCGCTGCGCTATGCCTTTACCGAGGCAGGCGAGGCCATAGACGCGCTGCTGCGCGAGAAACGGCCGGCCGATAGACGCAACAATGACAAAGACCATGATCGCCTGGATGAGTGGGCCGATTGTGCCATTATGTTGCTGACGGCTTTGCCGGAGGGATACGCATCCTGGGCGACGGCCGTTCAGGTTGCGCGAGGCGGGATAGGCAGCGACGCACGCTTAGGGTATCGCGTGGCCGAGCACATGATCAATCCGCTGACCAGTCTTGAGACAACCGTAGCGATGATTGCGGCATTGCCAGGCATGAATTTACAGGCGCGGATTGTGGACCGTCTGCGGCGCATTATGCACAAGCATGTCCCCCCGTATCGGTGGGGGATGGCGCAGTCGTTTTTGGACAAGGCGAAGGTTTGACCACTTTGTAGGCCCCCTAGAATGGGGGCCTAACCCATTTCACAAGGAGGTGAAACCATTGTTTGATTACATCGTTCACTTGCAATCTCGCGGGAACCCGGACTTAGGCCAGGACCCGCGCGATCCGCAATCGCCAGGCCGCACCGTTGGCGTGGCAGATTTTGTCACAGCCAGCCGCGTATGTCGGGATTACATCGGCCGGTGGGGACTTGGCGGCGGGAACTGGACCGGTGGCGCAGTATCTTCCACACAGACGGGTGAGATTGTGGCCAGAGTTAGCTACAACGGCCGTGTCTGGTCCACTACGGAGAAGGACGCCAACGGCGAAGATAAGTTGTTGTTTGACCCATTTAATTTACCGTGATTTAGGAGGCAAGAACCAATATGTCAGGAAGTGATTTACTTACCTTTTCGGAGTCAGATGTCAGTCTTGAACTGGCGATTCGTGCCCATAGTGGCACCAGCTTCTCCCCGGAGAAGCGCGGCGCCAGTGTGGTGGCCAGTTATATGAGTGCCATGCAAGCGGCCGTTGACGAGTTCTCCAAGTATGTTACCGACGAGAACCGGGCAGACATCGCCGCCGATTTGGAAGCGTACCGGGTAGGTTACATCAACAAATTAAATGCCTACCTACACGCCCACAGCAACGTTGTGTCTGCCATGATCGCCGGGCCATCCAACTTCCCGGTGGAACGAAACCGCAAGCGCGGGAACACGGCCGATAAGCGCCGCGATGAGTGGTTGTCCTGGTGCAATTGGAAGCTGGACAAGATGCGCAGCTTCTACAACCCGAAGCGCCTGGCCAACGCACCTATCCGCTCTGATGACGATGACGCTATCACCAAGCTGCAGGCTAAGATCGCCAAGGCCGAAGAGCAGCAAGAACTGATGAAGGCCATTAACAAGGTGGTCAAGTCTAAGAAGCTGGATGACGACGCCAAACGCAAAAAACTCGCCGAGATGGGCATCAGCGATCGCCTCATCGAAGAGAGCTTGACGCCTGACTTCGCGGGCCGGTACGGTATCCCGCCCTACATGCTCAGCAACAACAATGCCAACATCCGTCGGATGAAAGATCGGCTGGAGGCTCTGGAGCGGGAATCGGCGCGGGCGGAAGAGGAAACGGCCGTTGACGTGGAGATCGCCCCCGGCGTTACTCTGTCGGAGAACACCGACATTACTCGGCTGCAACTGTTCTTTCCCGGTAAGCCCCCGCAGGCGGTGCGCGATCTGCTGAAGAAAAACGGCTTCAATTTTTCTTATCGGGAAGGCGCGTGGCAGCGGCTGCTGAATGACAATGCAAGAACGGCCGTGCGCCACATGACGCCGAAGCTGGCAGAGTTGATGGGCCATGAGCAAAGCGAAATTTAACAGGCCAGCGTATGCCGGCGAGCAGCAATGGCGCGATCAGATCATCAGGTTGCTTGAGAAAAACACCGCTGCCGGTGTGCGCCCGCATGAGGTATTCGGTGACTGGATTGACCTGACCGCCGCCACCCTGGAAACCATTCCGCTCCGCTGGCGCGCTCATTGGGCAGGCGAACCGTTCGACGACAAGCCGGAGACGCAGGCGCTGTTTGCCAGGCTGCGTGATAAATATGGCTATCATGGGAAGAATCCACGGCCGTATTTTGACCGCTTTGCCGAGTGCATGTCTCTGCTCCTGGAAGCGGCGTCAGTGGATTACATGGACTTGCCGGGAAGCGTCTACATGGAGATGGGTGTGGGCAACGTCAACGCCGGGCAGTTCTTCACGCCGATGCACCTGGCCATGGCGATGGG
>JAKQCM010000327.1 GCA_029559155.1 Chloroflexota bacterium | reverse complement strand
GCGACAGGCGAATCACATTATCGCGGATGTCGTGACCGTATTTACAATCGTTCAGCAGCGCCACGCCGTAGCCGCCTTCGCTCAAATCGACCCATTTCTGGGCCGCGGTTTCAAATCGCGCCCAATCCCAGGACGTATTGCGATGGGTCGGCCGCTGTACACTGCCCCACTGAATCTCATGCGTCGCCATCGGCGACAACACATTCACCGGAAAAGCCACTTTTAGCAAAATGTGTTTTTCCTGCCAGGCGATCACCGTCGCAAAATCAAGCTGCGGGCTGTCGGCGCACAACGAAACTCGTTGAATATACGAACTATGTAAAATGCGCCGCCGGATTTCCAACGTGGCCCGCAGCGGCCCGCTTTCCACCACGCGGATCGAATCGGCCGCTTCCGCCAGATACAGCTTGTCATCGTAATAAATATCGATGTCCCAGGCGTCCCAATTAAGCGGACGGTCGTCAAACGCCTGCCACTGGTTGGCGATGGCTCCTTGCGGCAGCACTTCGCGCTGGTTGCTTTTGTCGAAAATGCGGGTAATGTCGCCGGACGCGTTGAATTCGACTCGCAGACAGGCATTTTCCAGGTGCTCCGGTGTCACCGAAAGGTTTGGCGCGATGGGTTCCATCGCGCCTGGTTCGATGGTTAACGGCCGTACACTCAACCCCGCCATCTCCACCCCGCCCAACAGCGTGCCGCCTTCTACCTCCTGCGTCACCACGCCGCCGGCAAACCGCTGCCCGGCGGGCAGCGTCCCCACCCAAAAAGCCAGATCACGCCGCGCAAACCCGGTCGGGTTCAGCAGCAGCACGTCGCCGCCCACCGCCTCCGCCAACACGTCAATGGCCGACTGTGCAACGGCCGTGCCCAACGCCTCTATCTCGGCATACTGCCGCTGGGAATCGGCGTAAACGGCCGTGATGCTGCTGCCGGGGATGATGTCGTGGAACTGGTTCAGGCACAACAACTGCCACGCCTGCCGCAAACGGCCGTGTGGATACACATATTCGCCGTCCAGCAGCGCCGCCAGCGCCGCCAAAAATTCCGCATCATGCAGCAAAAACTCACATTGACGATTCGCCCGCTTGTTCCGGCTCTGCGTGGTATACGTGCCGCGATGAATCTCCAGGTACAGTTCGTTGTTCCAGGTGGGCAGTTCCGCGCCGCTTTCCGCTTCCAGGCGACGGAAAAAGTCGATGACTTTACCCTGTTTCACGCGGGGCAAACCTGGGAAGGCAGCCAACTCGCGGGCGTTTTCGTTCATTTCGCGGGTCGGGCCGCCGCCGCCATCGCCGTAACCATAACTCATCAACATGACCCGCTGCGTCTCTTTGTGTTTTAAATTGGCCCAACTGCCCAGCGCCGTAAACGCCGTTAAATCGGCGTTGTAGGTGGCCGATTTGAATAAATCATCTCGCGCGGGCGCAGCGTCGCCCCAGGGTGTGTCCGGCGTGGTGCTGAAATGGGTCAGCACCTTCGTGCCATCAATGCCCTGCCACCAAAACGAATCGACGGGCATTCGGTTCACTCGATTCCAGCCGATTTTTATGGTGAAAAAGTAGTCCATGCCCGCCGATTTGATCAGCTGCGGCAGGCTCCAGGCGTAACCAAAGACATCCGGCAGCCAGAGCACCGGCGATTCGACGCCCGCGCCAAAGTGTTCGCGGAAGAAGGTGCGCCCCAGCAAAAACTGCCGCGCCAGCGATTCCGGCCCGGTGAGGTTGCAATCGGCCTCCACCCACATGCCGCCGATGGGTTCCCAACGGCCGTCTCGCACGGCCGTCTGAATCGCCGCAAACAACGCCGGGTAATCCTGGCGCACAAAGTCATACAGCTGCGGCTGGCTTTGCGTAAAATGATAATCCGGGAACTGTTCCATCAGGCGCAGCACGGTGTGAAATGTGCGCCCGGCCTTGCGCCGCGTTTGCGCCAACGTCCATAACCAGGCCACGTCGATGTGGGCATGCCCGGCGGCGACAATGTCCACTGGCAAAGGGGGTCCGGCGGCGGCAATTCCGGCGCGCAGTTCCGCCAGCGCCGCCGACAGGCTGGCATAAAAGCCAGCCGCCCATGGCTCGCGCAAATCCAGAAGTTTGTAGGCCGCGTCCAGGGCATTGTACAGACGCGGTCTGACGGGTTCCAGGTCGTCCAGCAGGTCGGCGGTTTGCAAGGCGATCCGCGCCAGGGTTAAAAATTCGCGGGTCGGCTGGTGGATTTGCACCAGGGCGCAGTCGCCCATGAAAAGCTGCTGCCCCGGCGCGAAGCCTGTGCCGCCGGTCCAGCCGTGAAGGGTCAGGGTATGAGAACGGCCGTCCAGCCAATCCGCCCGCAGCAGCAGTTCCTGATGATGGCGATCAACCGTCCCATAAGGCTCCCCGTCCACATAAACCAACGCTTCCGGGTGGCTAAAACCGCCCGCGTCCCCCAAAGGCAAAAACAAAGCCACCGCGCCGGCGGCAAACCCGTGCGGCACAGAAAATTCACCACGCAGAATAAAATTAACATCCCGGCCGCCCCAATAGGTGAAGGGTGCAATTTCCGGCCAATCGTCATCCTCCGCTTGCGGGCCGACCGGCGGCCAATCCTGCTCCCCGACAGCCTGAAAGCGAAAGGGAGCCAGCGACAATCGGCGGCGGTAAACAAATGGACGGATGGTTTCAAGACAACGCGCCAGTTTTTGGGCGGTTAAACGGATCTCATGGCTCATAGGCGCCTCCGGGTTTAGCTGCCGCCATTTTATCAGCAGACGTCATAAGTCCACACAACCCAGCAAACGAAAAGCGAGAGAGAATCCTGCAGAGCTTCTTGCTCTCACTCTCGCTCTTGCTCTTGCTCTTGCTCTCGCTCTCGCTTTTCAACCAGAACACGGTTCATAATTGACAATTCGCCAGGGAGCATTGACAATTGCGCCCTGACCAATGGTCGTCTTAAATTACAAACAGGAGAGCAACCATGTCTTTCAATCCTTTGGACCATCCGCACCGCCGTTTTAACCCGCTGACCGGCGAATGGGTCCTGGTGTCGCCGCACCGCACGAAACGGCCGTGGCAAGGCCAGGTCGAAAAAACCCCGCCCGACAATCGCCCGGCCTACGATCCCACCTGCTACCTCTGCCCGGGCAACCAGCGCGCCGGCAGCGGCCAAAACCCCGCCTACGACAGCACCTTCGTGTTCACCAACGATTTTGCCGCCGTCCTGCCGGACACGCCGGAGACAGGCGCGCCGGTCCACCCGCTGCTGCAAATGCAGAGCGTGCGCGGCACATCCCGCGTGATGTGCTTCTCGCCGCGCCACGATCTGACGCTGCCAGAAATGGACCTGCCGGACATTCGCGGCGTCATTGATGTTTGGGCGGAACAGGTGGCTGAATTGGGGCAAACCTACCGCTGGGTGCAGGTGTTCGAGAACAAAGGGGCGATTATGGGCTGCTCCAATCCGCATCCGCACGGCCAGATTTGGGCGTTGGATGCCCTGCCCAATGAACCGTTTAAGGAAGACCAGCAGCAAAAAGCGTATTATGAACGGGAGAAACGGCCGTTACTCCTCGACATCCTCGATCTGGAACTGGCGCAGCAAGAACGCATCGTCGTGCAAAACGACCACTGGCTGGCCATCGTACCCTTCTGGGCCATCTGGCCCTTCGAGATTTTGCTCCTGCCCCGCCGCCACATCCTGCGACTGCCCGATCTCACAGACCCCGAACGCAGCGCCCTAGCCGACATTCTGAAACGCCTGTTGAGCAAATACGACAACCTCTTTGAAACCTCGTTTCCTTACTCGATGGGCTGGCACGGCGCGCCGTTTGCTGCGGCGCAAAGCCCAGGGGTTGCCACACCCTTGGGGTCTAAAAATGACCATTGGCAGCTTCACGCCCACTTTTACCCGCCGCTGCTGCGCTCGGCTACCGTCAAAAAATTCATGGTCGGCTTCGAAATGCTCGGCGAAGCCCAACGCGACCTGACGGCCGAACAGGCCGCCGCCCGCCTGCGCGACCTGCCGAATGTGCATTATAAACAGCGGGAATTGTGGGTAAATTCAGGCGACTAGGCCATTTTAATGCGTGATGCGTGCCCCATTTCGGTCACGCATCACGCCGCCTCTCCTCCCCCGCTCAAGTCTGGCTCAGATAGCGCTCCAGCAGCACCCCCACCATCAAGAGTGAAAAAGCTATTAAAACCACGCCAACGGTCCAGAGACGCAGCAAACCGGCGGCCATCATCACCACCACCAACACGGCCAACCAGACCGTTACCAGGAAGGAACCGCGCCGGCGATCCTTAAACGGCCGTTCATTCCACACCCTGAGCGCCAACCCGCCAACCAGCCCGCCCAGGCTCACCAGCAAAGCCAGCGCCGTAAGCTGGCCGCCCGTCAGCAGCGACGTGTGCACCAGCCAGATGCCGCACGCGGCGTCCCGCGCCGGGTACGGCGGGCTGCGCAGCACCGTAACCCGCGAGAGGATGAAACGGCCGTATGCCGCATCCGCCGCCGTCACCGGCCAGGAAATTTCTTCCGCCTCCCCAGGTTCCAACGGAACCGTCGCCCGAAGTTCTCGCTTCAACGTCACAAATCCATTGCTGATGTTCGCCCGCACCAGAAAATTCACCGGTTTTCCCGACCCGTTTTCCAGCTTGGCGCGCACAAAAGTAGTCTCCTCAGCCGTAATCAGCGCCGGGCAGCGCAAACTCCGCAACCGCGCATCCTGCCGGATGGCCGAATCAAACAACGAGGCTTCCAAATTGGCCCAGACTGTGCCCAGAGCCAGCCACAACCCCACGCCAAAGCCAAGCCAAAACAGCGCTACACTCACCATTTGCACGCTTTTTCTGCGCGCGCCTTCACCCTTCGGCAATATGCTTCCCATTTTCCATTACCTCTAACGCGAATTTTAGCATAAAGAGCTGCCAGATTTCGGATATCTGCCGGCTCTGGATTGGGGCGTATTTTGTTCTTGACAAACGGCCGTGCATCGTTTATCATCATGTTACCGTTCACATGACCGGTAACATAGGGCGATTCCCACCGTCCTGGAGAAGAGGAAAAGAGGAAAAATGGCTTCCCGTTCCCACGTAACCATCCGCGATGTCGCCGCTTTAGCCGGCGTTTCACACCAGACCGTCTCTCGCGTTATCAATGGCAGCGAGCGCGTGCTGCCGGAAACCAAGGCGCGTGTGGAAGCCGCCATCGCTGAACTCGATTACCGCCCGAACGCCATCGCCCAATCAATGGCCAAAGGACGCTCCGGTATCCTGGCCTGTATCGCCCCCAATCTCACCGACTACACCTTTGCCAGCCTGATCAACGGCGCTGAAATCGAAGCGCGGCAGCATGGGTATTTTTTGCTCTCGGCATCTGCGCCGGACGAAAGCACGTTTGTGGCGCTGATGGACGAGTTGATTACCAGCCGCCGCACGGAAGCGTTGATGGTGATTAATCCGTTTGCCGACGGCCGTTATACCCACCTCCCGCCTGACTTTCCCGTGGTATTTGGCGGCGCGCGCCCTCGTGAAGACGCCACCAACTCCGTCGCTCTAAACGACGAAGCCGTGGGCCTGGCCGCCACCGAACACCTGCTCCAACTCGGCTACCGCGAAATCGGCCTCATCACCGGTCCCCTGGCCGAAGATTGCTCCCAGGACCGCTCGCTCGGCTATGAAACAGCCCTTCAGGCGGCCGGCATTACCCCCGAATCGGCCTGGATTATCGAAGGTGACTGGTCGGCGCGCTCCGGTTATGACGCCCTGATGACTTTTTCGCGCATTGGCGACATCCCCGGCGCAATTTTCGCCCAAAACGATCTGATGGCCGCCGGCGTTTTGCGCGCCGCCCATGACCTTGGGCTGAGCGTGCCGGAGCAATTAGCCGTTATTGGCGTCGATGATATTCCGATGGCCGCATACCTGGAACCGCCGCTCACCACCATCCGCCAAGATTTTTTACAAATCGGCCGTGAAGCCGTCCGGTTACTCATCCACAGCCTGGAAGAGCCAACCGCGCCGCGCCAACACCTTCGTTTACCCGCCGAGTTGATCGTTCGCCGGTCAACCGGTTTTCCCCTGGAGTAGTCCACGGAACCCGGCAATTTAGCCACAATGTCTTTTGTTGATAGGAGGTAGAGAAAGCGAATAGATTGACACCAATAAACCACACCCAAATTTTAATGAGTCTGTTTGAAAAATTTCCACAAACCCATATCTCTAATTGGAGGAGAATGTAAACCATGAGTAAAAGATTTACCCTGTTTTTTGTTTTGATGTTGGCCCTGGGTCTGCTGCTGGTCGCTTGCGGCGGCGGAACCACCGAAACGGCCGTCGAGCCGACCGCCGCCCCGGCTGAAGTCGCCGCGCCCACCGAAGCCCCAGCCGCCGAACCGGCGATGGAAGAAGTGACCCTGCGCTGGCGCACCCGTCCTGACAACCAGGCCGAAATTGACGTTTACCAGTCTGTGAGCGACGAACTGTCGAACACGCTGGAAGGCATCAACCTGGAATATGAAGCGGGCGGCAGTGAAACCTCCAGCTACCAGGACGTGTTGAAGACCGAATTGGGCGCTGGCACGGCCCCCGACGTTTTCTGGATTCCCGGAACCGACGTAGCCGATTTTGCCACGCGCGGCCTGATCATGAACCTGCGTGACATGGCTACCGCCACCACTGGCTACAGCGACGCCGATTTTTACCCCGGCCCGATGTATCACCTGACCTTCAACCCGGAAACGGGCAACACCGGCGAAACGCTGTGGGGTCTGCCGCGTGACGTGTCTACGTTTGCTCTGTACATCAACCTGGATCTGTTGGCCGAATCTGGCGCACCGGATCCGCGTGAATTGGCCGCCAATGGCGAATGGAACTGGGACAGCTTTATCGAAGTTGCCACGGCCATCAACAACCTGGGCGACGACATTTATGGTTACGGCCAAAATGCGTGGTGGGGTCCGTATGGTTACTGGATCAACGCCGCTGGTGGTGGGTTCTTTAATGAAGACCGCACGGCTTGCG
>JAKQCM010000462.1 GCA_029559155.1 Chloroflexota bacterium | reverse complement strand
TTTGCGAATCGAATGCGATAACCATTTGTTTGTGCCTGCGAATTCACAAATGTGCTTGAATGCATTATTGACAGCGTCATGACCGATCGGTCTCGCCTGATGGTTAGTGGTCAAAAACATCCTGGGGTACTTGGTGTGTTTAGTTCGATCGAGGTACTCGGTGAATAGATCTGCGGTTGATTGCGAAAAGCGCAGTTCCAGCATTTTATCCCCCTTTCCTTCAGCAAAAAGATGGTAAACGTACGAGAGACTGCCAGGCGCGTAGATAGTAATCGGGTTTTTAAGCGCCTGGATGACAGCGTTGCGTTCCAGTTCGGCAATCGTTCGTAATCGCGCGCCAGTGCTGATAGCGAACGAGACAATTAGCCCGTCGCGTAGATCTCTTAGCGCCCGACCATTTTGTGCAATGAAGGGATCGAGGGAATTGAGCATTTTCACCACGTCGCTCTCCGGCGCCGCCCGTCGTTTGACTGGTTTTTGGCTGTATCTCGGTAAATCAGCAGCCACGTTGATTTGAATATACCCCTTTTCAAGCGCAAATTTGAAGAAGTAACGAAGGCCTTTGCTGATGCCGGCCAAGCTGGCGTGTGCGTAGCGCGTGCCATCGCTTTGGTGCAGCGTCCTGAGCCAGGTGGCCAATTCCGCGAGTGTGATCGACTCAATTGGGCATTCGCCAAAGTCTTCGAGGAAGCGAGCCAGTTCCCATTGATACTTTTTTAGTGTTACCTCGCGTACGCCTCGTGCTTCGATAGATTGTAAATAAAGCTCTGCTAGATCTTTTGTGTTCAAGGTTCAACTCTCCTTAATTGATTTTTGTGTGATAGCAGTTTGAACTCAGTTATAAGCAGAAGCGGCGATAGAACCAATTAACTGCCGCAAATTGTAATAAGGATTTAACGTTATGAATGATTTTGACAAGAAATTGTCCATATTTGGGCGCGTTTTTGCGGGAATTATGCTTTTGGGCGTGTTCGGCCTGGCTTTCAACCGGTTTACCGGTTGGTTTGGCCGGCAGGAATGGGGCGAACAACGCTCTGCGTTTTTGGTTGCTTTCGGCGTGGCGATCACGTTACTGCTGCGCCGGTGGCTACTGCCGGTCGCTTGGGTTTGGGATTTTGTGGCGTTTGGCGTGAGTGGTCTGCCTATGATTGTTGGGCAGCATTTGCGTTATGAGCGCCGCCGTAAGGCGGCGATTCGCCGCCACGTACAACGGAGACGGTGAACGTGACGTCCAAACCTGAGCCGTGGCCGCCCCATGGCCACGCGGTAAATGCCCGTAACCAGACAGGCGACAACATGGTCGAGGCCATGAGGATGCTGGATGAGCTGGTTGAACGTGCCCGGCAGGGCGAAGTTACGCGAGTTGACGTGACGTTAACGGCCACGGATGTTCGTAAATTGGTGATGGAATCCCTGATCCTCATGATTCAACAGGGGTACAAGGTCCATCCAAGTGTGTTTTTGAAATGAGGGGGTACGAGTTGAGGCATACAAACAGCGGACGGCGGTTTCGGACGGCCGTCCGGTGGCGGTATGTTTCGAGCGCCACTTTTTTATCATTTTACAGGCTTGGGCGCGGTCAATCGCCATCAACAACAAGCCTGACGGATGGACAGGCATCCGTTTTTTTTAGGGTTTACTTTCGCACATCGCCCGCCTGCCCTCCGGGCGATTTTCAAACTTTTTTGGAGGTTTCACCAATGCATAAAACAAAAATATCCATTACGGATAGTCATAACTCTGAGCCATATTTACGAACACAACCAAAAGGTTTGTGGTCATGTCGTCGGCGTTAGATAACCCCGCGACAGCTTTACACGTCCTGTCTTTTAAAGCAGCCTTGCCGGTTCTTGTGGCCATGTTTATGCCTGATTGCCCCACCCCGGTCTCTGTAAAATGGCTGATGCACCGAACAGGCGTGAAGGCGCGCAAAACGATCAATGAAACGCTGGATTATCTGGAATATTTAGGCGTCATCGCCTGTGTCATGACGGCCAACAAAGGTTGGTGGTCATTGACAGACAAGGGAAAGCAGCTTCCTTTGCCATTTACCGGATCGTTGGCAGCGGGCGCACAACCGCTGCCGGCTTCTGGGCGAGTCACAATACTCGACCAGGATGCAGGGGCAAGCTCACAATTGCCCCTGATGCGGTTCGCACAAACCGCAGACAGTCGGCCGAGCGCACAATCGGACGACGCGATCCCTATGGTGGCAAACGGCGACCTCGATGCTGGCGGTTCGCCAATAGTGAGTAAATTTTACCCACCCCCTTTAAACAATGTTGTTGTTGTTTTAAACAATTCAGATCCAGATCAATCTCTTTTTGAAAAACAACAACAACAAGAGGGCGTCCAGGTGGGTAAATTTTACCCACCTCCCCCCACAGCCGTGTTTTTGCGCGAAATTGGCATGGGCGAGCCGGTCCCAACTGAGTTTTGTGATTATCCGCTCCAGATAGCGTTAGCGTACTGGTGGTACGGGCTGGCAGAGGGCATGAACAGCCCGCATGGTTACTTGCGGCGGCGGTTAGAGCAAGGGCATGTTAGCCCGCCAGATGATTACCTCCAGGCGGCCGGCATTTGGTTGGACCTGGAGGATGAGGAGCGGGCCGATCTTTGGGATGCCGTAGCAAATTCGCATTTGGGCGGCGGGATTATTCTGCCGCCAGAGTTTAAGCATTACGTGCCGTTTCGGCCGCTGCTGCGCCTGGGCGCGGCCTGGCGCAAAAATCAAACGAAGGATGGCCATTGGGTGTTTGTGCCGGATTGCCTTGCCTGGGAAGAGGAACAAGAAACGTATTGAGTTAGGGGATTAGTGGCAAATAGAGCTGCCGGCGCGCCGGCATTTGCCACCAAAGGAGACGTGCAAGCATGTATCTGAATCAAAGTGTAACACCAGTTATGGGCCGGGAAGTTTTGCAGATTGCACCCGATGAAATGGGCAAATTGGTTTTTGACCTCCAGCTGCCAAGCCGTGAAACGCGGGCCGCGTTAGAGATTCTCATGGTTTTGGCCGAGTATGATCGCCAGATTACCGTTTTGAAAAAAGCGATTCGCGCATTGGAAAAACAACCCTTGTGCTGTGGCAGCCTGGAGAGACGGGATAACGGGGCCATGTTGGTCGTGCATGGGGTGCGGGATAAATGTCCTTTTCCTGGCCACGGCCCTAAGCCGGGGCAGCGACGTGGCCCACGTCGCTATGTGCGCCGGGAAGATCGCTCAATGGTGATTGAGGCGCAGTCTTGTTATGTGGAGCATCAGCGGCTGCTGCGGGAATTGGAAGTAATTGAATCTGCGCGGCGGCTGGTTGCTGATAAGCTGCGCGTCGGGCATGAAACGGCCGTTTCGGCCGTCAGGTAAACAGTGTGTAGTCGGCTACGCGCCTGCGTAGCTGTTTATGAATATCGGTTTGTAGTTTATTTCTGGAGGTTTAAGTGAAAAAGAAAATGCAGTGGTTGGTTTTTGTGGTTCTGGCGGCTTTGCTCGCGCTGATCTGGCGCGATGCCCAGGCCGCCAAACAGCCGGTGGTGGTGGTCTACCCCACCCTACCGGCTGCGGTCATTATGTCCGCGCCTACACCGGCCGCACCGGCCGGCGAATCTCGGCCAGCAGCGCGGTACGCAGTCGAACCGACTGCCCCACCCCAAAAGGATGCCGATAAGGAGGCGCATGGGTTGGTGTCTAAGGCGGAGTTGATGGTTCGCGGGTTTGTGGACGAGGTTAAGGAGGCTACCGGCAAGGATAGTAATAAATAGAGCCAGCGCCTGACTTGTGGCCTAACGCTGGCTCTGGCAACCGTTTTTTGGACGGCCGTTTTCGAGTGTAACACGAAACGGCCGTCCATTCCAAAAATACATATAGGAGTACCTTGTGAACGATTATTTAGATGACGATGGAATGGACTTTTTGCTGACTGACCAGGAAGCAAAAAGAGGATGGAAAAGCACAACAACTTTCTTGCTGTACGGCCTGCTTTTCCTGGTTGTGGTAGTGACGGCCGCGCATGGCATCATGGTTGTGCTGCATGTGTCGTCGGATACGTTTAGCGCCGGTTCCGGGCTTTTTGGCGCGTTTCTGAACATGATCCGCATCTCCTTCCCCGTCACGGTAGAGCTGGCCGCCATTGTGGCGGGCCTGGGTTTTATCGCGTCTTATTGGCGAGCCGGGCAAAAACGTGTTGCTTTGGGCATTGAAGTGACCTGGCTGATTTTTGCGGCGGCGAACATGATCACCATGTTTGCTATCGAGCGGGGTTTGCCGTTGGAATCCTGGCAGGTGAATTGGGTCGGCTACGGCTTGCCGATTGCCGCCCTGGTGGCCGGTTCTTTGACGTATATGTTGAAGCGCACTGACCCTGACCACAAACGCCAAGACGAAGCGGCTACAGCGAAGGAAAAGGCGGCCATGCTGCGCTTCACGGCGCGGCGCGATGTCGCTCTTAGCCCTCAGATGAGAGCTATTGAGCGGCAAAAGGCTTGGATTGACCATGTGCAGTATTTGCGCATGTCGGGTTATTCCGAGGAACAGATTCGGTATATCCTGGCCGATACGCCTGAATTGTTAACCGATGGCGATGCCGATGGGACGCCTGATTTGTTGGAAGGGGCCTCTCCCCTGCGCCGGCGCACCGCCCCACCCCGTAAATCTATCTGGGATCGCTTGACCAATCGCGGGCAAGAGGCTGATGAGCCGGTTGTTATTCCTGGCGAGCCATCGGCGAGCAATATGGACATCACAACCCAAGCGATTGAAGAACAACCTCCCGCCCCTCGGCCGCGCTACCAGCGCCAGCAGCCAACAGGCGCAGCGCCGCGCAATGGGCAGAATGGACACGGCGCGGATTTTACGTAAGCGTACCTGTCAAAGAACATGACGCAGCGCGTCAGGCGGTCGTGACGGCCGTGCCTGACGCGCCAGCGTCGGGGCAGGTGCGCGAGCGAATTCTGCCATCGTCTGATGACCGTCCCGCAAAAATTTCCGTACCGCAAAAAAGTTCGTACCGCAAAAAAAACCAGTTCGTACCGCAAAAAAATCAGCCCGTACCGCAAAAAATTACTGCGGATTTGGTGGATGATGATGACGACGATTTGGACTTTGTGAATTTTGCGGGAGATGCGAATTGGCGCGTTGAGCGGCGATTTTACAAAAAGAAAAATGGGGACGTGACGTTGTATTGGAATTACCGGTCCCGTAATCCGGTTTACATAAACGGCGAGCGCAAGATCGCTTATAAGCCGGGAGGCAAAAAAGAATGGGAACAAAATCCGAAGAATATGAAATAACGGCGCAAGATGTCGCCGACATTTTGGCAGGGACGCTGAATTTGTTGAAAGAAAACGGTCTTTCGGTCGGGGTTCGGCCATCGGCCGAAAAGCCAGGCCGGCCGGCCGGCTTGTTGATTTACGTCAGCGCGATCACGGTTGCCGATGATGGCAAATTGGAGGCTATCGGTGCTGATTAAAGCAATAGTGGGGGGCTTGTTTTGTGGCCTTGTCGTGTTTTTGCTGATGCAGGGCATTGGGGCGCTGTTGGAAGAACGACACTCTTTGTGGATGCCCTGGGC
>JAKQCM010000451.1 GCA_029559155.1 Chloroflexota bacterium | reverse complement strand
GCACATCATGGCCAGGTTGGCCAGGGTGAGGGTGTTGTCGGTGCCGTGGGTGGATTGGCTGATGCCCATGCCCCAATAGATGGCCGCGCGTTTGGCTTGGGCGTAAAGGCGGGCGGCTTCGCGGATGCTGTCGGCGGGCACACCGGTAATGGTTTCGGCCCATTCGGGGGTGTATTCTTCCAGGGATTCGACGTAATCCTCAAAGCCTTCGGTGCGGCGACGGATGAAGTCCTGGTCATAGAGGCATTCTTTGACGATGACGTGGGCCATCGCCTGGAAGACGGCGACGTCGGTGCCGGGGTTTTGGCGCAGCCAGAGGGTGGCGAAGTCGGTCATGCCAATCTGGCGCGGATCGACGACGATGAGTTTGGCCCCATTCTGGCGCACGGCGCGTTTGAGGAAGTTGGCGATGACGGGGTGAGTCTCGGTGGTGTTGGAGCCGGTGACGATGAAGGTGTCCAGGTGTTCCATCTCGGCGATGGCGTTGGACATGGCGCTGGAGCCGATGGCCAGCTGCAGGCCGGTGACGGAACCGGCGTGGCAGAGGCGGGCGCAGTGGTCGACGTTGTTGGTGTGGAGGAGGGCGCGGACGAATTTTTGGAAGATGTAGGTGTCTTCGTTGGTGGCTTTGGCGCTGGCGTAGGTGGCGATGGCGTCGCCGCCGTGGGTTTGGGTGAGGCGCACCAGTTCATCGGCGACGAAGCCCAGGGCTTCGTCCCAGGTAGCTTCGCGCCAGACGGGTTTGGCGCTGCGCCCTTCGGCGCGGTTGGCGCGGATGAGCGGCGTTTTGACGCGGCCGGGGTGCTTGACGTAGTCGGTGCCGAAGCGACCTTTGACGCACAACATGCCGTAGTTGGGGGCGGCGTCGAAGGGAGCTTCGACGGCGTAGATGTATTCATCTTTGATGTTGAGGTGGAGCTGGCAGCCGACGCCGCAGTAGGGGCAGGTGGTTCGGACAATGCGGTCTGGGGTTATCATGGGAAACTCCTTTGGGAATTTTTTAACGCCAAGGCGCAAAGGCGCGGAGGGAATGTCGACGTATTCATGATGCGCGGGTGTTCATTTGTCGTGGTGCGCCTTGACGCATAAGGTTTCCTTGATGGTTGGTTGGGTGACGATGAGATAGGTTACAAGTTCACTTTGTCGGGATTCTTCACCCCTGCGGGGTTCAGAATGACAATAAGATAAGGATGGTTTACGGGCTGACGCTGTTGGGATTCTTCACCCTTGCGGGGTTCAGAATGACAACAAAACACGTTTATTGCTCGCGGGTGTGTTCGACCATGAGGGTTTTCATCTGGTCGAAGCCGGTCCAGAGGCGGTGGGGTTGGCCGGCGGGCCAATGGATTTTTTCCCCAGCGCGTAATGTCAGGCGCTGGCTGCCGATGCTGGTGTAGCCGGAGCCTTCCAGGCAGATGACGTCGATGGGATGGGCGGCGTCATGCTCGTCGATGGTGGCGTTAGGCTGGAAGGAGAGTTGGGCCAGGTGCAGGTGATCGGTGGTAAGCAGGACCTGAACGGAGACGCCGCGAATGCCGGCGCGCGCCAGGGGCAGCCATTGGGGGAGAATTTCGGTCGTTAGTGACATGTGCTTTCCTCGCAGGGTTTGTGGGTTTAGACGGGTTCATGGGGTTGGGGATTCCTGATATTCCGGGTGTTGGGCGATAAACTTGTCGAGGCCGGCGACGGCCGTTGCCCGCACCTTCTTTTGCACCAGCGGCGTCCAGCCCAGGAAGAGGCCGGTGGGACCAAGGGCCATGCGCGTCCAGCGCCAGAGATCGAACTGGTCCTGGTGGCGGATGATAAGGCCATCCTGAAATTGGAAGGCGGCGTCGATGACGTTGTGGACGGGGCGGCCGGTGGAGAAGGTGTAGGCTGCTTCCCAGTGGGCCTGGCCGGTACGGCCGTTAGCCTGGACGCCATGAAAGGTAACTTGCAAATCCTTGCCACGTTCACACAACATATGCCACATGGCCTGGGGCTGACGGCCGTGCAAATCGCCAAACGCGGGATCAGAAAAATGAATGGCGGGATGATAGCAGGCATTCATGGCAGCGTAGTCGCGTTGTTGAAAGGCGGTGTAAAAAGTTTCGATGAGCTGCGCTGAATTATCCATTATTTCCCTTGTTCGGCGGCCTGTTTGACGGCCGTTTCGCGTAGCATTTGTTTGATGACGGCCTCGGGAAGCTGGTCGATGCTGGCGAAGCGAATGCAGCTTTTGCCGCAGTTGAGGTGGCTCAGTTCTGCCTGATGCGCGGCGACGATTTCGGTATCCATGTACAGGCTGAGGTAATTTTTTTGTGATTTGTAGCTGCAAATCAGGCCATCTTGCTCAATGCCGGGCATGTTGTAGGCGATGACTTCGCGGGCGTTGGGCAGCGTGTCGGCAATCCAGGCGCGCAGGATAGTCAGGGAGCGGCGGCGGTTTTCGGGCAGGGTTTGCAGGTAGTCGTCGATAGTTTGCAGTTTTTGGGCCATGATTCCTCCGAATGTAGTCAAGATCGGATGGAGGGATGTTGGGTTTGTGGTGTGGTCATTATACAGGAAAGCGGGAAGAGAGGGGAATGGGGAACGGGGATTGGTAGGGCAATCACTACTCGCCGCGCCTAAGTTTTTGGTTGGTCTCGCCAGGGCGTAAACGCCCCGGCTGCACCACAACACCGGTTGAAACCGGCTAAAAGATGAAAAAAGCCCTGTTTTACGGAGCGTTGTGTGGTAGTCCGGCGACTTTAGCGCCGGGCAATACAGGCCGTAGACCGAAAATGCAACAGCCCTATGGCGATCAGAGAGTGGAGATTGGAGATAGGGGAGGGAGGAAAAGGCGGGGAGGAATACACAAGGGAAGTTAAAAAGGATTAAAAAGGAAGTAAAAAGGAATTAAAGAGCGATTAAAAAGGAAGTAAAAAATGCTCACGAAGAAATCAAAAAGGACGCGAGGTCCTATCCCGCCTGCACAAGGACGTTGTACGAGGACATGGAGAAGGGTCACTTGTTTAAGAACGTTTACAAGATATGTTGCTTGATTGGCGTGTCTATCAAATCGTCCTGCTGTCGCCTGAGCTTTCATGGCCAGTAAAGATTTTCCCAATTGAGCTTGCATTTTTATAGAAAATTAACTTAAAATGGTTTAATTCTCCCTCTCCCGGTAACAAACACTGTGGCCACAAAATCATAAGGAGATTGCTCTCCATGGAACAAATTTCGTCGTTCGGCCAGATCGTTCGAGAAAGACGAGGCAATTTGGGCTTGACACAGTCCGAGCTAGCCCGCCGGGCCGGCTGTGCGCCGATCACTGTACGGAAGATTGAAGCGGATGCGTTACGGCCGTCCGTCCAACTCGCCGAACTCTTAGCCCTCGCCCTCACCATTCCCGAAGAAGAGCAGCTTGCCTTTGTGCGGCTGGCGCGCCAGGAAATCACCCCTTCGCCCATTCCTAAACCTACCCCATCACCGGGGGAAATCGGTATTGAGGACCTCAGCGGTCGGGCGGTGAAGGGCTTTGAACTGGCCGAGCGCATCGGTTCTGGCGGGTATGGCGTCGTTTACCGGGCGGTGCAGCTGTCGGTCGAACGGGACGTGGCGGTGAAAATCATCCTGCCGCGCTTTGCCAACCACCCCGATTTTATTCGCCGGTTTGAAGCTGAAGCGCATCTGGTGGCCCGGCTGGAGCATCCGTATGTCGTGCCTTTGTACGATTACTGGCGCGAGCCAAACGCCGCCTACCTGATCATGCGCCTGCTGCGCGGCGGCAGTCTGGACGCGCTGCTGCAAAAAGACCGCCTGCCGCTGGCCGATTTTCATCGCATCGGGCAGCAGGTGGGGCAGGCGTTGGCGACGGCCCATACGCATGGTGTGCTGCACCAGGACATTAAGCCGGCCAACGTTTTGCTCGACGAGCTGCAAAATGCTTATCTGGCCGACTTTGGCATTGCCAAAAACCTGGCCTTTGCCGATGGCGGCAGCCTGACCGAAGCGGGCGCGTTGGTCAGTTCTCCCGCTTATCTTTCGCCCGAACAGATCCGAGAGGAACCGCTACGGCCGTCCAGCGATATTTATTGCTTTGGCTTACTCCTGTTCGAGATGCTCACCGGGCAAAAAGCGTTTCCGGGGCCAACCCCGATCAGTTTCTTGCAGCAGCAGCTAGACGAACCATTGCCCTTCCTGCGAGACAGGGCGCCTGATTTGCCGCCTGCCCTGGATGACGTCTTGCAGCGGGCCACGGCCAAGCAGCCGCAGCAGCGTTATCCGGACGTGCCGACCTTGCTGGCGGCTCTGGACGAGGCGCTGCGGCCGTCTTTGTTGGAGGTGACGCCGCTTGTGCTGTCGGAAACGGCCGTTCCCCTCCTATCCCCCCCGGAAATCGCGGCCCTGGAAAACCCATACCGCGGCCTGCGCGCCTTCACCGAGGCCGACGCCGCTAACTTTTTCGGCCGGGAAGCGATGATCCAGGAACTGTTGGACATCCTGTCCGACGGCAGCGATTTGGAGCGGTTCGTGGCCGTGGTTGGTCCCAGCGGCAGCGGCAAGTCATCGCTGGTGAAGGCCGGGCTGCTGCCGGCGCTGCGCCGTGGCGGCCTGCCCGGCTCCGACAACTGGTTCATCGTGGATATGACGCCCGGCAGCCATCCCTGGGAGGAGGTCGAAGCGGCCCTGTACCGCGTGGCCGTCAGCCAGCCGCCGGACCTGTTGGCGCTGCTGCAAGCCGATAATCGTGGCTTGCTGCGCGCCGCCCGGCGCATCCTGCCCGACGATGCGGAGACGGACCTGCTGCTGCTGATTGACCAGTTTGAGGAGTTGTTCACGCTGGTGGAAGATGAGGCGGTGCGCGGTCAGTTTATGGAAAGTCTGGTAACGGCCGTGCTCGATCCCGCTTCTCGCCTGCGTGTCGTCATCACCATGCGGGCCGATTTTATGGATCGGCCGCTGCAATACGTGGATTTTGGCGAACTGCTGCGGCAGCGATTGGCCCTGGTGCTGCCCCTGACGCCGGATGAATTAACGCGGGCTATCACCCATCCGCTAGAAAAATTGAGCTTGGCGATGGAACCGGAACTGGTGGCCACCATCATCGGCGACGTGGGCGACCAGCCGGGTATGCTGCCGCTGCTGCAATATGCCCTGACGGAATTGTTCGAGCAGCGCTCCGGCCAGACGCTGACTCTGGTCGATTATCGGGCCACCGGCGGCGTCACCGGCGCACTGTCCCATCGCGCCGACGAGATTTACAATAGCCTGGAGCCGGCAGACCAGGAAGGCGTTCGCCAGCTTTTCTTACGGTTGATTACTCTGGGTGAAGGCGTGGAGGACACACGCCGCCGGGTGCTGTTGTCGGAGCTGGAGGCGTTGGAAACGGCCGTGGAGCAGGGCAAAATCGCCAATCGCCAATCGTCAATCGTCGCTCATTTTGGCCAATACCGCCTGCTCACCTTTGACCATGACCCGGTGACGCGGGGGCCGACGGTGGAGGTGGCCCATGAGGCGCTGTTGCGGGAGTGGCCGCGCCTGCGCGGATGGCTTGATGAAGACCGTGGCGATGTACGGCTGCAGCGCCTTTTGGCCAGCGCCGCGGCCGAATGGCACACCGCCGGACAAGATGAGAGCTTCCTCTTGCGCGGTTCGCGGCTGGATCAGTTTGCCGGTTGGGCTGACCAGACGAACCTGGCCCTGACCAGCGCTGAGCACGCCTTTCTGGAAGCCAGTTTGCAGGCGCGGCGCAAACGGGAAACGGCCGAAGCAGACCGCCAGGCCAGGGAGCGGGCATGGGAACGGCGCTCAATCCAACGGCTGCGGGTGATTGTGGCTGTCTTGATTGTGGCTTCGATTGTGGGGGTGATTTTGACAACGGCCGTCTTCAACCAAAGCCAGACCGCCCAGCGGAATGAAGCCATTGCTTTGCAAAATGCCGCCACGGCCACGGTTGCTCAGGGAGACGCTTTGTTTCAGGCAGCGACGGCCGAATCGGCCGAAGGCAGGGCCGAGACGCAGGCGGCGTTAGCGGCCACCAGAGCGGCCGAGGCTGCGGCCTCAGCCGTCGAAGCGGAAGACCAGCGGGCCGTTGCCCTGGAACAACAAAGCATTGCCGAGCAGGAGGCGCGTTCTGCCCTGGAAGCGTACAGCTTAAGCCTGGCTGTCCACGCCCAGCAGGCACTGGCAGACCTGGACAGCAGCACGGCCCTGGCGCTGGCTCTGGCCGCCAACAGTATTGAGGACCCGCCAAAAGAGGTGTTGGATACCCTGGAGCAGGCCGCCTTTGCGCCTGGCGCGCGCCGCCAGTACCCAATCACCGACGAGAACGGAGAGCCTGTAGTCATTAATGCTGTGGCGGTGAGTCCTGACGGCCGTACCGCCCTGGCCGGCCTGGCTGGCCTGGGAAACGGGAACATTATCTTGCTGGACATCGCCACGGGAGAAACAGTGCGCACCTTTATTGGCCATGGTAGTGTTAGCGTTGTCGCTTTCAGCCCGGATGGCAAAACGGCGCTCTCCGGTGGCTGTGATGCCCAGCTCATTCTTTGGGATGTGGCCAGCGGGGAAAAACTGCGTGATTTTATAGGGCATTCGGGCTGTGTAACCAGCGTGGACTTTAGCCCGGACGGCCGTCTGGCTGTTTCTGGCGGGTTCCATGATTTTGATTCACAAAATCCCGGCGATTTGTTCCTTTGGGATGTGGCGAGCGGGGAATTAATTCGGCGCTTCGAAGACGGGCATTTGTATGGCGTGTCAGCGGTCACCTTTAGCCCTGATGGAAGCGCCCTACTTTCTGGTGAAAGCGCATCTGGCGCAAGGGGATGGGAATATGGCGCCCCCTTGCTTTTATGGGATGTAGAAAGCGGGGAAATTATCCAACGATTTGCCGCTCTGAATGAATTTGTATACGCCTTAGCCATCGATCCTGACGGCAGCACAGCTTTGTCTGCAGCCGCGAATAAAGTCTACTTGTGGGATGTACAAACCGGGGAGAATCTGCAAATCTTTGAAGGCCTCGGGACAGATGTACAGAGTGCGAGTTTCAGTCCGGATGGCCGCAGCGTGATGGCCAGCGATTCAGGGGGCGGGATATTGCTGTGGGATGCCGCTTCCGGGAGGACGCTTCTCCGTTTTGCCCAAACCGATACAGCCCGGGCCACATTTCTACCAGACGGCCGTACGGCGCTGTCTGGTTCTGTCGACGGCAGCCTGATGGTATGGGATCTCTTCAACGCCGCCGAGGTCAGGCGTTTTGAAGGGCATGAAGGTGGTATTAACGACGTGGCTTTTACGCCCGATGGCGAAAAAGCGCTCTCACTCGGGGGAAATGATCCCCGGTTTAATGTCCCCGGTGAAAACGATAACAGCCTGCGCGTATGGAATGTGGCAACAGGAGAACAGCTCCAACTTCTGGCAGGCCATACGGATATGGGCATGTCGCTTGATGTGAGTCCAGACGGAAGCCAGGCCCTTTCGGTCTCATTCGACGACAGTATGCGCCTTTGGGATCTGGAAAGGGGCGCAGAAATTCGTCGTTTTGAAATCCCGTACCTTCTTTCTGATGTTACTTTTTCTCCAGATGGGAAGCAGGCGTTGGTGGCTACCAGCGAACCGTCTATTTTGTTGTTGGATCTGGAAACGGGAGAAACCCTGCAAAATCTTTATGGGCATGATATTGAGGGCGACGCGGCGATTTTCAGCTCTGACGGCAAAACGGCGCTTTCCGGCGGATTGGATGGGACTATGGTATTGTGGGATTTGGAAAGCGGCGACCAGCTGCGTCGGTTTTGGACAGATCTTCATATTGTGCTTGATTTGGAATATAGCCCGGATGGTCGTCTGGTCGTTCAAGGGAGTGGGGACAAGGTTGTCGTTTGGGATATGGAGACAGGAGAGGTTCACCGCGTTTTTACCGAGCAGCAAGATTTCATTGACATCAATATGGTGGATTTGGGCGCCGATGGACGAACGATTGCCTCGTCGGACCACTCCGGGGTGATGCTGGTCTGGGATTGGCCGACCGGCGAAATCTTGCATCGGTTTACAAGCCCGGAAGCGCTGCCGGTTTATGTTGCGCTTAGTCCAGACGGCCGTTATCTCCTTTCCGGCTCTCAGGACCATTCGCTTATTTTGTGGGATCTCCAGACGTACAACCAGCAAGAACTGCGAGATTGGATCTCGGCCAACCGCGTCGTGCGGGAGCTGACCTGTGA
>JAKQCM010000391.1 GCA_029559155.1 Chloroflexota bacterium | reverse complement strand
ACACCATGAAGGAAACGGCCGTTGGCGCCTTTCCGCCGCAGCCGGTGATGAGCAGTAAAAAGATGAGGCATCCCGACAGGTAAAGTAAACTTCGCTGTTTGCTGTCGATCTTTGCGCCGCGTTTCTGGTATGTTTGTGATTCAGCCATCTCCATGATTAAACTCCTTTTTGACTGCGATTAAAAATGGGTTGCAGCAGCAAAAATAAGGCCACAGGGACCAGCGTGGTCCAGACGGCCGCGGCCAACATCAGCGCCCAATCGGAGCGGCTGAGCTGCTGCAGGGTTTGCAGGGCGACGGGCAGCGTGGCGTGGCGGCCGCTGCGCAGGTAAAGCAGCGGGCTGGTAAAGTCGCCCCAATAAAAGACAAAAGTGAGCAGGCCAACGCCAACGGCCGTTGTTCGAGCCATCGGCAGCGCCACCAGCCGCCATGTTTGCAGCACGCCCGCCCCCTCCAACTGCGCCGCGTCAAAAATCGCGCCAGGGATGCGGCGAAAAGCGCGATAAAACATCAGCACGTAAAACGGGCTGGTTCCCATCCACGCCGGGGCGATGAGCGCCCAAACCGTGTCGTACCAGCCCAACTCGCGGTAAAGCAAAAAGCGCATCGACCAGAGAGCGATGCCGGGAACCATCAAGACGGCCAGCGAGAGCGTAATCCAGCGCCGCTGCGCCGGTTTAGACAGGCGGGCCATGCCCAACCCGGCCCAGGAACTGACCACCAGGGTGATGGGTACGGCCAGGGCGACCACCAGAAGCGAATTGAGGGTGTAGCGGCCCAAGGGGAGAAGGCGGAAGATACGGCCGTAATTCGCCAGCGTTGGGTGTTGGGGCAGCAGGCGCAGCGTGGTGGGCAGCGGTTCGCCCGGCGGGTGGAGCGATGCCGCCAGCATCCACAGCAAAGGCAGCAAAAAGAGCAGCGCCGTCAGCAGGCGCAGCAGCGTGCGGAGGAACGGCCGTTGTTTAGAGGACAAACGTTTCCTCCGTCGTGCCTACCTGCCACTGCCTGGCAATCACCACCAGCGCCACCACAATCAAGCCCGTAATGGCATACATCACCCACATGGCCGCGCTCGCTACCCCAAAAGCCTGCAAGTCAAAACCTTGCTCATAAATAAATTGGGGCATGGTGTAGGTGGCGTAGTAGGGACCGCCCTGCGTCGTCAGGTAAATTTGGGTGAAGGTTTCCTGAAACGTCAGGATGACATCGCGGAAAGTGAGCAGCAGCAGGATGGGGGCGAGCAGCGGCAGGATGATGTGGCGCAGCGTGGCCCGGCCATTTGCGCCGTCGATGCGCGCCGCATCTTCCAGTTCCGGCGGCATGTCGTAGAGAGCCGCCAGACTGACGATGAACCCTTCGCCGATTTGCCAGAGGGCCATCAGGGCGAGGGCCGGTCTGGCCCAGGTCGGGTCGATGAGCCAGGCTGGCGGCGCAAAGCCGAGGGCGCGCAGCAGCAAGTTAAGCGGGCCGTAAAGCGGGTTGAGAATCCACAGCCAGGCCAGAGCAAAGGCCGCGCCGGGGACGATGGTGGGCAAATAGACGGCGGCGCGAAACCAGTTGAGGAAACGGCCGTTTCGTTGCAACAATCGCGCCACAAAAAAAGCGCCAAACAGCCGCAGGGGCACCGGCAAGAGGATCAGCGCCAGCGAATGACGCACGCTGAGCAAAAACAATTCGTCGGTATAGGCCAGGACAAAATTCAGCGTGCCGGCCCAGACCGGCGGCGAAAGGGCGTCGTAATGGAAAAATGCCAGGCCAAAAGAAAAAGCCGCCGGTACGATCACCAATACAAAAATTCCCAGCGCGTAAGGCAGCAGCAGCAAGCTCCAGCGGTTTTGGCGTGACAGGCGTAGACGGGATTGGCGTTCAGGCATGGTTTTTATGCATACAAACGTGATAGGGTATGGTTATAAAATCAAGCGTCGCAATTGTCAATGCACCGCCGCCGGGAACCAATGCGGCGTTGCCGGCGTTTTAGGGTTTAACTGCTAGAATTTCTAGAAAGCGCCGGCTGCCGGATGGCGGCCTGGCAAACTTGTGAGTTTGGAGGTCATTGATGAACCGATTGATCGTATTAACAGCCTGTTTTTTGACGGGGCTGCTGGCGGCTTGCACCGGCGGTGGGGAAGAGGTTACGGCCGTTCCTTCTCCCGTCACCTCCGCCACATCCGCCCCGGCCCTGAATCCGGCCGCGCCTGAGCCGGATGCCGGGTATCCGCCGGCGATACGGCCGTTTGAAACCAGTGTGGCTTATCCGGTAAGCGGCGATACGGTGGAAGCCGGTATGGCTTACCCGGTTGCCGTGGATTTAGGGTCCATAACGCCCAATCCGCCCGTCAACACCACGCCGCAAGTGATGCCTCAGCCCGGGGCGCCGAATGCGGCAACGGCCGTGACCCAATTAGCCAGTGAAGATTTAGCCAAACGTCTGCAAATCGACATTGGCAGCATTATGCTGCGCAGCAGCGAAAGCGTTGATTGGCCTGATAGTTCACTGGGCTGCCCCGCCCCGGGATATGCTTACATGCAAGTCATTACCCCTGGTTACAAAATTACGCTGGAGGCGGATGGGCAGCTGTTTGATTACCATACCGACATGAAACAGCATTTTGTTTTGTGCGGGGAGGATGGCCAGCCGGTAGCTCCGTGACGTGTGTTTGGTGGATTAGTCCATCTGGTTTTGCATCGCCCCAGGGGCAACAAAAAGGAGGCTCTCACGAAGAGCCTCCTTTTGTTTTGCGTCAGAATTCAGGATGACCCAGATGCGTTCCCCTAAAATTTAACCATTGTCAGGGAAGCTGCCTCATTTACGGGACAATTCTAAAACCATCTATGATCTCGCCGGTGAAGCCATGCAACGAACCGTCCCAATACATGCTGAAGCTGCCGCAAGCCGTATTGGCTCCGGTTGTGGCGCCGTTGCAGACAAAGATGTCGGCGCCATCACCGCTTAATCCGGTGACGGAGAATGCCCCGTTGGTGCTCAGGTAGATATCGCTTCCTTTCAGGTATGCGCCAAAGATATCTTCAGTGCTGGCCGTCAGTCCTACATCCGAACCGTCGAAGTAGAGGTCCCAGGAGCCGCTGGTGTTGGTCCCGAATGAGGTGGCTGTGAAGATGAGGAGGTCTTCGTCGGCGCCGGAGACGCCAGGGACGGTGAAGGAACCGATGGTGCTGATGACTAAACGGCCGTCTGGCGATATCGTCATCGCATCAATATCCTCGCTACTCGTTGTCAGCCCTACGTCCGAGCCATCAAAGAAGAAACTAAAGGTGCCAGCCGTATTATCGCCCAACGACGTTGGATAGAACTGGACAATATCAGAATCATCGACCGAACCAATGCCGGGTACTGTGGTGCCGGTGTCCAGCGTCATCAATATCGAACCATCAGACAGGAAGGCAAAGCCATTGACGTCGGTGGTAATGCCCACATCGGAGCCATCGAAGTACATGGACCAGGCGCCGGAACTGCTGGTATAGGCGACGATATCTTCGTCATTGAAGGCGAAACCCACGTTACCATTGGTGGTGGAACTCATGTAAATCACTTCGCCGCCGGGTACGGGTGTGTTGGTTGGGGTTGGCGGAACGCTGGTGGCTGTCGGTGGAACGCTGGTCGCCGTTGGCGGAACCCCCGTAGCGGTTGGCGGAACGCTGGTGGCTGTGGGCGGAACACTTGTGGCGGTTGGCGGGACCGGTGTGCTGGTGGGCGCTGTGCCGCCCTGGGTGCAGATTTCCACGCTCCAACCGTTCAGGCTGCCGCCATCCAGATTGGCGTTGTCGTGAATGGTCAGGGTCCAGGTTCCGGCGCTGTTTTGGCCGTCGAAAGCGGACAGCGGGTTGCTCGGCTGGTAGGTGCCGCCGCCGATGGGTGGGCAGGGCCAACTGCCGGGCGCAGCTTCGTCGTCCAGATTCAGGGCGAAGTTGTCTTCGCTGGAGCAAGAACGGGCCATAATTTGCACGGCCGTTCCCGCCGGGCTGCTCAGGTTAAAGTCCAGATCGTTAATCCAGGTGTGCGTCCCATTCAAGTTCAAGACATTCACGTCAGCAATAACGCCGCCGCCAGCCACATTAACAATCGAGGTGACTGTGGGCGTGCCGCTGGTAGAGATGGTCTGGGGAACATCAGCGCTGTTGTAGACCGTGCAGGTCGTCGGTCCAGGGGTGTTGGTGGGCAGCGGCGTGTTCGTGGCCGTCGCTGTTGGGCCAGGAGTCGGCGTCGGTCCGACGTTGCAGGTGGACCAGGAATTGGCCGAGACCCAGGTAGACCAGCGCGCCGTCGCCTGATTGCGGGAATACTCGCCCAGGTACCAGAAGGTTACGCCGTCCGGGTCCATGGCCATGCCGGTATAATCGCCCCAGCGCCGAGGGGCTGTGTCGTAGGCCGTGTAGTTGGCTTCGCCGGCGTGAATCAGGGTTTCATTTTTTAATGTGCCCAAAGCGTCACCGGCTTCGCGCCCGGCGACATAAACGCTGGGGTAGATGCTGCCGCTGGTTTTGGTGTAGCCGACCATCATGTCGCCACAGGCATTGACCGCCAGGTCCGGGAAGCTGCGATATTCGCCGGCGCTGGAGAGGGTGCCTTGTTGGATGAGGCTGGGCGTGCCGCCGCTGATGTTGATTTCGTACCAGCGAATGCAGTTTACGGTTCCGCCGCCGGGGTTACAGCCCACGGTGTGGGTTGCCCACAGGTGGCCGCCCCAATATTCCACATCCAGCAAACGGTTGTCGTTGCCCTGGAGGGTGCCGCCGCCTAGTTGTGTTTGGGTAACCGGCAGGCTGTAGCTGTTGACAGACACAGTGCCGACAGAGGTGAAGGACGGGGTAGTCCAGGGATTGGCAAAGGCCCAGACCGTCAGGGTGCTCTGGTTGTTGCCGTATTGGGCATCGACAAAGTAATGGGGTTCGTTGGCGTTTGTTGGCCAGCCGCCGGTGGTGAAGCCTTTGAGTTTGGCCGGTTGGATGGTGAAGTTGGTGGAACCTACGTTGATTTTGGCCGAATTGGCAGCTTGCCCGGCGTACATGGCGTCTTTTTGGAAGGCAAAGACGTGGTTGCGGACGAACGAGGCGCCGAACATATTGGCGCCCAGGTAAATGGCGTCCTGGCCAATGCCCATGTGGGGGTAATCGAAGAAGTAATCGGTGCCGCCGCCCGGGTTGCCATCAAAGGAATAGAGGTACCATGAACCGGTGGCGCTGTCGGTTTGGGAGACGGCGATACAGGCATAGCCATTGTCGCCGCCGTTGACGTTGGGATCGTAGGCGGTGATGCCCATGACGTAACGGCCGTTCTCTTCATCATATTGCGAGTATGGGTCGAACATGACGACGCTGCTGCCCGTGCCGCAGTTTGCGCCCCAGAAAGCGGAGTACAGCGTCGGGCCGATCAGGCTGTTGCCGTTTTTATCGAAAATTTGGAAGCTGGTGTTTACTCCGACGACGATGTGGTCTTTACCCACCATGATGTCCGGGTCGGGCGGCACGCCTTGCTGCGATTGGGTGTAGTCGATGGCCTTGAAGCTGGCGCCACTGGTGAATATACCTAGCGGCAGCTGAACGTTGGGATCGTAGTTTTGCACGGTCCGGTCGACAGGCTGGGCGGCCGATTCTTTGAGCAAAGCCTCATACGCAGCTTCACTCACCGGGCCTTCGTTCACTTCGATGTCCATCAGACCTGCTTCGTATTCTTTTTTCATCCGGTCTTCGGCGGCCGGACCGCTGGGAACGTCTTGCATATTGACGATTGCCGGACGCACGGCGTTGCCGCGCACCATGGTGATGTCTTCGCCAACGGCCGTTAGTCCAATCACTTCCCCATTGTTGGCGCTAATACGACCGGGAGCCAGGGCTAACTGCACGGCTTCCTGGCGGGCGGTGGTTTCTGGCGCCAGCCCAGCCGTGCGGAACAGCAGCCAGCCGCCCGCAAACATCAAAACCAATACAAGACCAATACCAATATACTTTGACTTACTCATGCGTTTTCTCTCCTCTAACTTGGGTCTAGGTTACTCTTCTCTAAGACAAATTAAGAAAGAAGGTAATGGATGAGGCTGGAAAATCCGATTTGACCCGAATGTCCCATAGACCAACGACAAAACATTCTGCCTTTGTCACAGGCCAACCAATCGTATACTATTAGGTTCCTGCTCCGAGAAGGTAGAAAAATACTCCGAGTTTGCTCCGAGTTTTCGGAGTGGAGGTTGAAGCGATGGCCAATCGGCCGGCCCAACAATTTGCGCGACTATTAACCGAAGCTGTTTACCGCATCCGTCACCTGGAATCGAAAAGTATTCAGGTCGTCCAGGATGATTTGGGCTACGCGTTGGGCAAAAGAGGCGGATCTTCGATTGAGTACTGGCGCAAGGGATATGCGCCCGCGAAAACAGAGGATATCGAAAAGCTGGCTGTGGAAATAGCCCGGCACGGCAAGTTTACGCGGGAGTGGATGCTGCAATTTTTGCTCAGCGCCGAATATCCCGAGCCGGGCGGTTTATTGGATCGGTTGTATGAAGCGTCGCCGCCGGTTGAAACGGCCGTATCCCCCCATGAAGCAGCAGAAATGGCCGTTCCCGCCAATTTCCCTGCCCCGCCAACCCCATTTCTCGGCCGTGTCGCCGAGTTAACTGCCATTATCGAGCAATTACAAGACCTCAACTGCCGCATTCTTACACTCGTCGGGCAGGGAGGCATCGGCAAAACCCGCCTGGCCCAACAAGCCGCGCTTGCCCGCCCAGAACTTTTTCCCGATGGCGTCTATTTCATCCCCCTGGCTACCGTCAGCTCCCCCGAATTTATGCTCTCCACCATCGCCAACGCCATCAATCTTTCCTTTGCCGACAGCGCGCTGCCCCGCGCACAGTTATTGAACTATCTGCAAAACAAGCGACTGCTGCTCATCATGGACAATTTTGAACACCTGATGACCGAAGCCACCCTGATCGCCGAAATTGTGGCCGAAGCGCCCCAGGTGCAGGTGCTGGTCACCTCCCGCGAGCGGCTGCGGCTGCATGGTGAATGGGTCTTTCAGGTGCGGGGTATGCAAGTGCCCAGCCGAAAAACGACCGAACTTCTATCGTCGGAAGCGTGGGCTGATATGGCGGAGTACAGCGCAGTGCAGCTTTTTTTGCAAAGCGCGCGCCGCGCTTCGGCCGATTTCGATCTCACCCCGGCGGCCATTCCCCATGTGGTGCGCATCTGCCAGCTTGTTGATGGGTACCCGCTGGCCATTGAACTGGCCGCCACCTGGGTGCGGCTGCTTACTTGCGCCGAAATCGCGGCGGAAATAGAGCGCGATTATGAAATTCTGAGCACAAACTGGCGTGATATGCCTGCCCGTCACCGCAGCTTGCAGGCGGTATTTGATTATTCCTGGCAGCTTTTGCCGGAACATGAACAACAGGTGTTGTGCCGATTAACCGTTTTTGAACGCGGATTTCAGCGGGAAGCGGCCGTCGCTGTGGCGCAGACCTCTTTACCGGTGCTGGCTTCGCTGGTCGATAAATCCTTTTTGCAGCGCAGTGTGGTGGAACCGCGAGAAGGGCGTCGGGAAACGGCCGTTATCCGTTTTGAACTGCACGAATTATTACGCCTCTACGTCGCCGGTAAACTGGACGAAGAAGTGCGCACGGCCGTGCAAGACCGCCATGCCGCCTATTACGCCGGCTTCCTGCAAAAACGCCGCCGCCTCCTCCAGGAACGCGAACAACTTGCCGCTCTGGCCGAAATCGGCGCCGAAATCGACAATGTCCGCGCCGCCTGGGGCTGGGCTGTCGAGCGCGGCGATATCGAAGTTATCCGCAGCGCCATCGACCCCCTGTTCTTTTTTTACGATATTCGCGGCTGGCTGCAAGAAGGCAGCGAAATCTTCAAAACGGCCGCCCAACGCCTGCGCATCATGCGCCAGACAAAGCCCGACACCATAGACGACATTATCTGGGGCAAGGTTTTGGCCCGTGAAGGACAATTCGCCTATCGCTTAGGCCTCTACGAACGCGCCCGCAGTCTCTTGCTGGAAAGTTTGCCCATCTTCCGCAAGCTCGACATGCAAAAAGAAACCGTTTTCCTGCTCAATCTCCTGGGCAAAATCGCCTACCGTCAGGGGGCATACGTCGAGGCGCAAACCCACTGCCAGGACAGCCTGGCTATTTGCGACCGCATTCAATACGAATGGGGCATGGTCAGCGCCCTGGCAACCCTTGGTCATCTGGCTGTTGACCGGGGCGCTTACGATGAGGCCAAGCAGTTGTACGGCCAGGGTTTGCGCTTGGGGCAGCAGGCAGGCGACCAACACAGCGTGGCCATGCTGCTTAATGATCTGGGCAACGTCAGTTGGCGACTGGGTGAATATGATTCGGCGCGCCAGCTTTGCACCCAAAGCCTGACGCTCTTTCAGGAAATTGATGATCGGCAGGGCATTGCTATGGCGTACAAAAATTTGGGCAACATCGCCGGAGATACAGGCGATGTGGAGCAAGCCAGGTCGCTTTATCGCACAGCGCTGGCTATTTGCCAGGAAATCGGGTACCGCTGGGGCGTGGCTGCCTTGCTAAACAATCTGGGCAACGTGGCCTGGGAGATGGGCAAGTATGAAGACGCCCGCCAATATTGCGCCCAAAGCGTCGCCGTTTGGCGCGAAATCGGCTTTCTTTGGGGAATTGCCGGTTCGCTGGAGACGTTGGCGAATGTAGATGTAGCTTTGGGGGAAACACATCATGCCCGCGCTTATATTCGCGAGGCATTGGAAATTGGGGTGGCGATTAACGCCGTACCTCTCGTGCTGGATGTGCTGATTGGTCTGGCGCGGCTGCTGCTTGCAGAAGGGCAGCAGGCGGCTGCCGGAGAAATTTTGGCTTATGTGCTGCACCATCCGGCCATGGATCAGGAAGGGCGCACCAAGGCGCAGTCGCTTATGCAAGATGTGCCGCTGGTTATGCCGGCGGCGAATGGCGCACAGAAGGGCATAGACGAAGTGGTAACGGCCGTTCTCCGCACCATTCTCTAGCAGGCAGTTAGAAAAGTAGAAATAGATACACGGATGACACGGATTTACACCGATTTTCTGGTGATTTATTCGTAAAAATCCGTCGAATCCATTCAATCCGTGCACCTATCCTGAGTTCTCCGACTCGTTGCCCCTTTCCGCTAATACCAGAGGCGATAGCCTGCCTCTTGGCGCGCCAGCAGGTGACAAAACTCATTGCTTGAATGTGCCGAATGGTATTGTATTCATATACTCGGTCCGTGTATTCTGCTCATGAGGGGTTAATTACCAGGTAAACGCAAGATATCCTGCACGGTAGCCAGCAATCAGGCCCATATCCAGTTCATCTAGCCAGACCCAAAACGTTTCAGACTGCAAACTTGCAGTTGCCAGTTAGACAAATCCGAGTGGGTTTGTCTGAACCATTTCCCGCCATCAATACGCACCCAATGCCGCCACAATCGAGACGAAAAGGAGCATACCTATGACCGACAGTCAAGTTTCTGAGATTGACAGGAAAACGGCCGTTTTCGACCAATTCTCGCGCCATGTTTCCTCCGGCAAAGCCGCCTTTTTCCAGATGGCCGGCATCGATTTTGTGCAGGGTCGCCGCAGCGGGCCATTTATCTGGGACATAGCCGGAGAAAAACGTGTGATTGACTGCCACTGCAATGGCGGGGTATTCAATCTGGGGCATCGCCACCCGGAAATTGTGCAGGCGCTTATAGACAGCCTGCAAACGCTGGACATTGGCAACCACCACCTGGTTAGCGAGCCGCGAGCCAGGCTGGCAGCCAGGCTGGCTGAAGTAACGCCGGGAAATTTGTCGTACACGGTTTTTGGCGTGGGCGGCGGCGAGGCAGTGGACCTGGCGTTTAAGGTGGCCCGAGGATTTACCGGGCGGCAAGAAATTATCTCGGCGCGCGGCGGGTATCACGGGCATACCGGGCTGGCGCTGGCGGCCGGTGACGCGAAGTATTACCAGCCCTTTGGTGAACAGGCGCCCGGTTTTGTGCAGGTTCCGTTTGGTGATATAGCGGCGATGGAAACGGCCGTTACCCCGCAAACCGCCGCCGTCATCCTGGAAACCGTTCCCGCCACCTATGGCATCCTGGTTCCGCCGCCCGATTACCTGGCTCAGGTGCGCGCCATTTGCGACCGGCACGGCGCGCTGCTCATCAGCGATGAAATCCAGACAGGGCTGGGACGCACGGGTAAATTGTGGGGCGTGCAGCATTTTGGCGTGGTTCCAGACATCATGGTGCTGGGGAAAGGACTTTCCGGCGGCATTTACCCTATCTCGGCTACCTGTTTTCGTCGAGAGCTGGAAGGCGTATTCCACAAGGATCCATTCATCCATATTTCCACCTTTGGCGGGGCGGAAGTGGGCTGCCCGGTGGCGCTGCGCGTATTGGCCATGGCCGCCGATCCCCAATTTTTAAACCATGTCGCCGAAATGGCCGCTTTTTTTGCCCAGGGTTTTGCCCAATTACAGGCCAAACATCCTGCTGTGCTGGTGGGTTTACGCCAGTTGGGACTGATGATGGGCATTGAGATGGTAAACGAATACTGCGGTCCTTTGTTTTCTAAGGCGGCCTATGATCAGGGGCTGCTGTCTGTTTACGCCTACAACGACACACGCGTGGCGCAATTCCTGCCGCCGCTCATCATCGACCGGGCGCTGGCTGAGGATATTTTGCGTCGTGTGGATGCCGCTCTAACGCAGGTAGCCCACATGTTGGGAGGCTAAACCAATGGCCGACATCACAGTCGACTCGGATTTTTTGCGCCGTTTTGAGGCCGGGCTGGATCCGCTGCACCCGGAGCGCAGCGTCATCCCGGCGCAAGTCTTGGGGTACGGCGAAATCAGCACGGTGATTGCCATGGAAGGAGGCGATCCGAACCTGGTTTATAAGCGGATGCCTCTATTTCACAGTGAGGCCGAGGCCGCCGCTTACGCGCAGTTATACAATGATAGCCAGGCCGTGTATGCGGATATTGGCGTGCAGACTGCGCCGGGGGCGATGGTTTGGTTTGCGGCGGAGAACGGCCGTTACACAGTCATCTACCTGGCGCAGCAAAAACTGCCGGTTCACGCCATCGCCAACAAAACAGTCCAACAACTGGATGCGGCGGCGGCCCACACCTTGTTTGCTGCTGTTCTGGGCGAGTTCCAAAAGGTGTTTGCCTTTAACGAAACCAATCGGGGCAAGGTGGAGGTAGGTTTTGATGGGCAGCTTTCCAACTGGGCTGTAACCGGACTTGATCCGGCGATTGGCGAGCTGCCGGACCCGATGCAATTGGTTTACTTCGATACCAATTCGCCCCTGCTGCGTAAAAATGGCGCAGAGCAGCTTAATGCCGAAATCTTTCTGCGCAGTGCGCCGCCCTTCCTGGTGTGGCTGTTGAAACGGCTTTACCTGGAAGAAGTCACCACGCGTTACTACGATCCCCGCAAGGTGGTGATCGATTTGCTGGGGAACCTGTACAAAGAGCAGCGGTCTGAGCTGATACCTGATCTGGTAGGGTTGAGCAATGAATATTTTGCCGGACGCAGCGGGTTTTCGCCGATAACCCCGGAGGAAGTTGAGCGATATTATCGAGAAGATGCGTTTATTTGGCGCTTATACCTTTCCTCTCGCCGCCTGGATCGTACGCTGCACCGTTTGTGGGGAAAACCTTATATACACATTTTGCCGGGTAACATTAGGCGTTAGCCGCCGCGCTATGCGCTATTGTTTTGCCGGTGTTATACTTTGATCATCTAACCATACGCTGCGCTGGCAGTTTGAGAGGTAAAAATTATGTCATTTGAATCGGAGTATCAACCAGGCATCCCGGGTTCTATTTCAGAGGCGAAGTTGGCCGAAACGTTTAACGCCGTGATGGCGCGGGTGTATTTATGGATGACGTTGGGGCTGGTGGTGACAACGGCCGTATCCTTCTACGTCGTCACCCAACCGGCGGTTATGAATTTTGTGTTTGGCTCCTTTTGGGTGCTGATGGTCTTGTTTATCGCCCAAATTGCCCTGGTCATTGCCCTGGTGCGGGCGTTGAACAAGCTGTCTACGGGGGCGGCGCTGGCTATGTTTTTTGCTTATGCGGCCTTAAATGGCGTAACCCTGTCGTCGATTTTGTTGGCTTATGATTTGGGTGTGGTGACGATGGCTTTTGGCGTAACGGCCGTGGTCTTCACCCTGCTCACCATCGTTGGCCTGACAACCAAACAAGACCTCACCAAATGGGGACCGATCCTTTTCTTTGGCCTCATCGGGATCATTTTGGCGACGCTGGTCAATATGTTTCTGCGCAGCAGCACCCTCGACCTGATCATCACCTATCTGGGCATCATCATCTTCCTGGCGCTGATTGTTTACGACACCAAATACATCAAAAAGATGACCTATACGGCCGCCGCCCAACAGGGTGATTTGCAAGCCGTCATCGGCCGAATCAGCGTCTTGGGCGCGTTGAAGCTTTACCTGGACTTTATCAACCTCTTCCTTTACATTCTGCGTCTCCTGGGCCGCCGCCGCTAGCCGAACGGTTGAGTAAGACCCTAAGGTTTGAGTTCCCCAAGGTCTGACTTCTGAAAAGCAAACCCTTAGGGTCTATCCAGTTACGAACAAAAAAAGAGACATTCGGTATTCCGAATGTCTCTTTTATATTTTGAGAGTCGCTGGTTGATTAGTGAACGTGGCCGTGGGCCAATTCTTCATCTGTGGCCTGGCGTAAACCGGCAATTTCTACATCAAACGTTAGAATTTCACCGGCCAGCGGGTGGTTGAAGTCTAACAAAACCTCATCAGCGCGGATTTCGGCGACATAGGTCTCAATCAGTTGGCCCGTGCCTTGATCGCGCATGCGCAGCCCCATCCCTTCTTCCAAATTCAAATCATCCGGGAACATGGCGCGAGAAACAACCTGATAGGCGTCAGGATCGATATCTCCATAACCGTCGATGGCTGCTACCGTAACTTTTTTGTTATCTCCGATAGCCATGCCATATAGTTCTTTTTCCAGACCCGGAATGATCTGGCCAAAGCCTTGTAAAAACTGTAAAGGGTCGCCTTCTACAGACGAATCAACTACCTGGCCGTCATCAAGGGTCAGGGTGTAGTGCATACTAACGACCAGATTATCGGCAACCTTCAAAAAATTTTGGCTCATTAAGCATCAATCCTAAATTTTGCTGACGTTTACAGCGGCCAGACCTTTCTGCCCCATCTGCACGGTAAACTCGACACGTTCGCCTTCGGCCAGAGTCCGAAAGCCTTGTTGTCCGTTGATGGCAGAGAAGTGTACAAACACGTCGCCGCCGTTATCGCGGGCAATAAAGCCATAGCCTTTTTGGTCGCTAAACCATTTGACTGTTCCTTGTTCTACATCGTCCATCTTAAAAAATCTCCTTCAAATTACAGCTTTGTTTCACAAAAAAACCGTCCAGGCTGTGTAAGTCTGGACGGTTTTCTCAATTGCCGAAACAAAAACTTACTCAATCTTAAAGAAAACTTTATCCCAAGTTTGGGAGCAAGTCAATAATAATTTGGCGGCGGCGGGTCGTGCGTGGGGTGGGGTCAGGCTGCGTTGGGTGGCTGCCCAGTCACTCTTTATAGGTCCAATCGACACGGCCGTAATCCGGATGCGCCCCCCAGCCCTGATCCGCCAGCCAGCGGGAGAAGCGCGGCGTAATATGGTAAATGACCGACAGCGGCCCCAGGTAACGTGGCAGGGTGAGGATGGGTTGCTTCTTTTGCATGGCGCGGAGCACGGCCGTTGCCACTTGCGGCGGCGTGAGCGCCGGTAGATATTTGTTTAGTTTGGGCGTTCGGCCCGGCTGGACATGCTTTTTGAAGAAATCCGTGCCGGCGACCGTGCCCAGGCGCACCAGCGTGGCGCGCACCGGCGTGTGTGCCAGCTCCATTTGCAGGGTGACGGTGTAGGCGTCGATGGCCGCTTTGGTGGCCGTGTAGGCCGCCGACGAACCGCGCACCAAAATGCGGGCGGTGATGGAGCCGACGGCGATGATGTGACCCTGTCCGGCGGCCAGCATCCAGGGCAGCGCCGTCCGCACACCCGTCACCAGGCCATCGTAACCGACGCGCATGGTGTGCTGCGCCTGCTCGATGCTCATATCCAACACATCGTCCCACTGCACGTAGGCGGCGTTGTGAATGAGAATGTCCAGACGGCCGTTCCCCCCATATACCTCTTCCAGCCAGCCGACATACTGCCCCCGGTCGGTCACATCACAGCGCGCCAGGGAGATTTGCTCACGCCAGGGCAGCGATTGGCGCTCGTTTTCCGCCCGTTCCAGGTTGTCTGCCGAATAGCCGCAGGCGTAAACTTGCGCGCCATGCGCCGCCAGCGCCTGGGTCAACGCCCAGCCGATGCCCTGTGTGCCGCCGGTGATGACGGCCGTTTGTCCGCGAAGAAATGGTTCCATGGCTGCTCCTGCTCTGTTCGCCGGTGTCCGGCTTTGGACCCCGGTGGGCCTTGGTATAAAATCCGACGATTCTTTTTTATCTTGAGGTATAGACTGTTGCAAGCGATTCAGACTTTTTGGACCAGGGATTGGCGGCTAAACGGCCGTACGGCCGTTCTGCTTGTGGCCCTCATCTCCTTTGTTCTCTTTCTAACCACCCTTCAACTGCACATCAATGGCAGCAGCCACCCCTATGCCACCGACGTGGGCGAAATCCAAAACGCCCTGCCACGCTGGGGGACCATCCACTACAACGGCTACCCGCTCTACACACTCATCGGTTCGGCCTTTGTGACGGTTTGGCGCGGTCTGGGCGTGGCCCCCGCGGTGAGCGCGTCGCTTTATTCGGCCGTGTGGGGAGCCATCAGCGTGGCCTTGTTGGCGCAGTTGATGCTGGCCCTGGGCGTGCAGCCGCTGGTCGCGGCCGTGGCGTCGCTGATGTTTGCCCTGGCGACTTCCATCTGGGTGGATGCTTCTGTGGCTGAAGTCCACACCATGTCGATGGCTCTCAGCTTTGTAACCCTGTGGTTTGCCGTGCGTTTTGGCCGTAACGGGCAAAAATCTGACCTGTACTGGCTGGCGTTTTGGGGCGGCATGGTGCTGGCGCACCAACGCGCCTTCGCTTTGTTTTTGCCTGCTGTCTTGTTGTGGGCGTTTCCGCATTGGCGGCTGATTGTGCGTCACCTGCTGCCGGTGCTGGCTCTCGGTTTCATTGGGCCGCTGACCTATCTCTACCTGCCGCTGCGCGCCTGGATGGGCGCGGATTGGACGTACAGCTCGCCGGGAACGTGGCAGGGATTTTGGGCGCTGGTGTTTTACACGCGCTCTGATCTGGTGATTGTGCCGGACACGGCCGTTCTCTGGCTGGAGCGGATTCGTGGCATTCTGGCATTACTCAGCGACGATTGGCCCTGGCTGCTGACCGCTCTGGGCGCGGTTGGGCTGCTGCTGCCCGGCAGCCCGGCGCGCTGGCAAGAACGCTGGGGGCTGTTGTTCACCTGGGCGCTGCACCTGCCGATCAGCTTCATCGTCTGGGAAGGGCGCGTATCGGATGCTTTGCTGGCCGTGAAGCTGCCGATTGTGGCGATGGCGGCGATTGGGCTGGCATTGTTGGTGGAGCGCTTGTGGCACAAACGGCCGTCGCTGGGCAAGCTGGCTGTGGTTGGCGGGCTGGCACTCCTGGTCTGGTTGTTTTTTGCCAACCGCCCGGACGTGCTGGCGGTTACGCGTGATCGCAGCGCCTTCGATACCATCGCCCTGGCGCAGCGCATACAACCGGCGGCCGACGGCCGTCCGCAAACCCTGATGGCGCTGTGGGGCCACGATTACTGGGCGCTGACCTATGCCCAGGCGTACGACGGCCAGTTCCCCGACCTGGTTCTGGTGGACCACGACAACGATTTTGCGGCCATCGCCCAAAACAGCCACCTGCTCACCCTGAGCAAGACCTTTTATCAGCGCTCGCCGGATTGGTGGGACAGTCTGCTTGGCACGATCTCCCTCACCTCTGTCGCGCCGGACATCGTGGAGATTCAGACGCAGCCGCGGCTGGCGCCCATTGCTCCGGAAAGCGACGTGCTGGCCCTGGGCAATGGCATCGCCATCCATCAGGCGGATCTGGCGTGGCTGTCTGCTGACCAACTGCTGCTCACCGTCACCTGGCAGGCGCAGCAGGGCGGACTGCCGGATTACAGTGTGGCGGTGCATCTGGTGGCGCAGGACCCGCCGACCGGGCCGCAAGATATTTTGGCGCAGGCCGACAGCACGCATCCGGTGAATGGCTGGTATCCTACGTCGCGCTGGCAGCCTGGCGAGTTGGTGACGGATCATTTTCTGTTGTCTGTGCCGGGTGGTTCTGCGCCGCAAGCGGTGCGGGTGGGGATGTACCAATCGCTGCCGGATGGTTCTTTCCAAAATACGGCGTGGTTGTCGCTGGCTGTGCCGGAACGGCCGTTGCCCTGACGGCCGTTTACCTTTCAGGCGCGTCGGCGAAGGTGTTGAGATGTTCTTGCAGGTGTTGGCGTGCGCGGTAAAGGCGCGTCTTTACCACGTCGATGGAGATATTGAGCGTTTCGGCCGTTTCTTGAGTAGATAACCCCTCCACTTCGCGCATGATGAAGACGGTTTGCAGCTTGGGCGGGAGATTGGTTACGGCCGTTTCCAGTTCTTGCCTTACTTCCTCGATGGTCACTTCCCGTTCCGGCAGGCAGCACCAGTCAAACAATTGGCGCGGCACAAAACTGGTCTCCGTAGGCGAAAACTCCTCGATAGAGGCGGCGGTCGGGTCTATTTTGCGCAGGCGCATCAGGGCGTTGTTGTAGGTGATGCGGTAGAGCCAGGTTTTGATGTTGGCCCGCCCTTCAAAGGAAGCTATCGCCCGAAAAGCGTTCAGAAACGTTTCTTGCATCACGTCTTCGGCGTCGGCTTCGTTGTGCAGCAGGCTGAGGGCCAGCCGGTAAATATCCGGGCCATACCGCTCCATGCAGATGGCGCAGGCCGCCTTATCGCCGCCCTGTATGCGCTCGATGAGCGCCTCGTCAGAAAGTTCAGTCATCATAGTTGTGTGTCTGCTCGATTTTAGCATTATCTGATGCGCGACAATCTTTTTCACGCATCACGCATCATTCTTCACTTCCCCGTTCAACGTGACCACCAGCCGCCGGCTGTGCGCCCGGTCGCGGTGTTCGCACAGGTAAATGCCCTGCCACGCGCCCAGGTGGAGACGGCCGTTCTTAATCGGTATCGTCACACTCGCGCCCAAGAGGGCCGCCTTCAGGTGCGCCGGCATGTCGTCGGGGCCTTCGTAGGTGTGGATATAGTACGGCACGTTTTCGGGAACCAGTTAGTTGAAATGGCTCTCGAAGTCCTGGCGCACGGTGGGGTCGGCGTTTTCGTTGAGCGTCAGCGAGGCGGAGGTGTGCTGGATGAAGACGTGGGCCAGCCCCACGGTGTAGT
>JAKQCM010000377.1 GCA_029559155.1 Chloroflexota bacterium | reverse complement strand
CTTCGCGGTAGCCGTGATTTTCCTGGTAAAGCAGCCAGGCGACGCGTTGCGCGTCGTTGGCGTTGCGGCTCAATAAACTCTCAAACCCGGCTTGCGGGTCCGGCGCTTGCGCCGGTGTCTGCGCCGATGGCGGCGTTCCTGCGTCGCTGTTTGGGCTGTAAAAACGTCGTTGCATAAAAGGCATGATATTCTCCTGTTCCTTGAACGGGTTTGTATGGGGCTGGCCCTTGGCCTGGCCTGGAAATAAAAAACGGCGCTGACAACGATCCTTGATCGTCGTCAGCGCCGTGTTTCTGATGGTCCGGGCGCGTCACTGGCGAGGGTAAGCTCGTCAGCCGCTGTGAAGTTGTTGGTCAGATTCTAACATGACAAATCTGACAAAAGCAAGCGTTATTGGTGGCAGATGCGGCCGCCGGCGAGCTGCTTTTTGCCACTATTTCAGAGCCTCAAAACGCTAAAAATGGCAGCACATATTTTGGTAGTATGTATCAAACTTCGGCTGTCTCCGGCTCTCCGTAAGGTCGCAATATTTGCCACACCAACCGCCCCTTTTCGCCGCGAGTGAGACGGATCACGTACTCGCCGGCCGGCAAACCTATAATGCGTTTGGCCAGACTGATAGCTGACTTGGGCAAAGAGGAATTTGACGGGTCACAGTTCTGGGTCATTGTCATTGTTATTGGTTTCACCTTCTTCTTCTTGAATTCGTTTCTTTTCTGCCTGCGGATCAGCCACCCCGATCTTACTCATCGCCGTCTCGCGGCTGAGCAATCCGGATTCGTGGGCGTTTACGGCTTGCGTGATTTCATCGGTGGTGACAATGCCCAAATCTAATTGACAGTCCACAGAAACAGCCAACGGTTCGTAGCGACCCGGCTGGCCTGAGAGGATGGCGGCCAAAGACAAAACTGTTTCTAAAATCCAAACCAGCGCCTTGTCGGCTTCAGGTTTTGTTTCCAGGAGCGACTTTTTATAGGCATCTCGCGCCTGGCTGCGGCTTTCGCCGCTGATGTTACCCTCATTGGCCAGCAAAGTATGCAGCTGGCCACACTGCTCTAAAATGCTGGCGTGATAATGGTCCGACGTGTTGATAAATGCTTCCGGGTTGGTTGGCTCCCTGAACAATGCGCTGGGCGTTGCGTATGTGCGGCTGCCATCTGAGCGCATTTCCTCCATGCCGGAAAGGAAGGTGGTCATGCCCGGACCAATTTCTAAAGGCGTGGGCTTGAATTCTTCGATGCCGGTTTGCTCGTTTTTCTGCCAAATGCCTGGCGGCTGGGCGTTCAGGAACACGCGCTCCAGGAACCCGCCAACATCCAGGTTTTTCGAGGTCATGGTTTCGGCTTTGTTCAGAGCTTTCTGGGCGGCGCGTATTTGTTCGGTGACAAATAACGGCCGTTCGATTTCGTAATGCATCAATCGCCGACCCAGGGGCAGCACGGCTCCGGATTCGATGCCCGTTTCATCCAGGATCAGCAGGATAGTATTACCCTCCCGGTCGATGTAACTCAACTCAGCTTTTTGTACTTTGTCTTCGATGTAGGTGTAAAGACCCACGGTTGTCATGGTGGCTTCATCTACAAAAACGGCCGCCTGTCGTGGATCTGGGTTGTGGATGAAAATCTGGTTGATGGCTTGCTCCACCGGCAAGACGGGTAAATTGTGTTTGCCTGTCACCTCTTCGGTTGGTCCGTCCTGGTCATTTGTCGGTTGGCCCGGGTTGGTGACAAAGAAGCGCAGCGCTCCCCGTGTGGCCAGTAAAGCATGTTTTGTGGCCAGACTTGCGACCTCCAACGGAGAGCAGAGTTTGGTATCTTTGCTCACCGGGCGCATGGCATACCCCTGCTGATTTGCCAACCAGGTGGCCAGCAGCTTCTCGGCCTCCTGCATCAGCTCATCGCTTCCTCCGGTAATTGTCCATCGTGGCGGGTTGCCTAATACGCCGGCGACGTGCTGGTTGACGGCCTGGGCGGTGCTGTTTCGAGATACAAATATCTTCTCCAGCAGCTGCATCGTAAGCCCATATTGGGTGTGCGATTCGGGCAAGGTCGGCCCGGTCCAACCTGCCCCACCCTGCCAATGGTCGCCGTTGTAAAATTTCAAGTTGGAGAGCAGCCAATCGGCATGTTGATTGGGGATGCGCTTTAACGCCTCTTTCGAGTTTGGCACGGGTAAGTAAAAATTGGCTGATGGCATAAAAAACTCCCTACATAGTTGTGTATGACGAAACGACATTTTTGGGGAGGCGGCGCGGCAAGCTGCTCGGCCCCCAGATGCCGTATCTGGCCGAATCATAAGGATCATCACCGCCAATACCTTCGATGTCGGCATCGACTTTGAGTACATCTTCCGGCCGATGCGGGTCACTGAGCATCCCCGGAATGGTGTCGATCAGGGCGGGGCATGTGTTGAAAATAAACCAACTCGGGCTTAGATTCGCCTCCGGATTGCCCAATCTCTTGAGCATCTCCGCCGCGCCGCTGATGCGGTTGATGTTTGCCCGGTGCAGCCGTATCCCATTTTCGGCGTATTGGTCAGCGATGGTTTTGCCTTGTTCGTCGCCTTTCTGGGCGAAAACATCATGCCCGGCCAGGAAGTCGGGCATGGTTCTTTGTAGCTTTTCGGCAATGTCCTTCATTGCCTGGGCGTGCTGTGGCACAAGCCAACGAGGTTGATGATGTTCAGCAATGGTGTAGAAATTGCCATCGCCGTCGGCAGTCCACCAATAAGCGGCGGTTGGGTGGCTGAAGCCGTAATCGAAGCTGCCCCAGATAGGCCAGTTTGCAGGGATTCTAAACGGCTCAATAACGTGTTTGTCATGGTTCCAGTTGGTGAAAAACATGCCTGCGCCAACGTCCCAATCACCATCACGCCACATGCGCCCAAGCAGGCCGGTAAGCTCCAACAGATATTGGACGTAGCCGGCATCCAGGAATTTGTTGTCTTTGTAAGTGGCGGGGATGAAACGGTAACGGCCGTTCTCGCGCTTTTGCCGATGCGGGTCCACGTAGGTTTTCTTAAACTCCTGGTGGCCGATGCCGCCAGGGTTGGCTGAGTTGTATTCTCGCGGCCGGTAGTCGCTGCGGTTGGTTCGGAGCGACCCTTCCAGCATCTC
>JAKQCM010000375.1 GCA_029559155.1 Chloroflexota bacterium | reverse complement strand
GGCGTCGGACAACAGATCTTCGACTTCGGTTTGGATCAGGCGGCGTAACGGCCGTGCGCCAAATTCAGCGTCGTATCCGTGTTTCCCCAGCCAGGCGCGCGCGCTTTCTGTCACATCCAGTGTCAGTTGATGGTCGGCAAGACGGTCGTTGACTTCCATCAGAATAATATCCACAATTTTGCGAATATCAGGCTGCGATAGTTGCCGGAAAACGATGATGCTGTCCACGCGGTTGATGAATTCCGGGCGGAATTGTCGCTTCAGTTCGTCGGTAAGCGTTTTGCGCATTTCGGCGTACTGGGCTTTTTCCTCGGTGATTTCATCGCGTTGGAAGGCAAAACCCATATTGGGACCACGGCGGATTGTGTCAGCGCCTACGTTAGAGGTCATAATGATGATCGTGTTGCGGAAGTTAACGCGTTGGCCTTTGGCATCGGACAGATGCCCTTCTTCCATGATTTGCAGCAAGAGGTTGAAGGTTTCCGGGTGCGCTTTTTCGATTTCATCAAAGACGACGATGGAATACGGCCGTCTCCGCACAGCTTCAGTCAACTGACCGGCATCTTCATAGCCCACATATCCGGGCGGCGATCCGACCAGACGAGCAACGTTGTGCCGCTCCATAAATTCAGACATATCAAGCTGAACCAGCGCGTCTTCACTGCCGAAGAGGAAAGTGGCCAGCGATTTGGTTAGTTCAGTCTTGCCAACCCCGGTTGGCCCTAAGAAGATAAAAGAACCAATCGGCCGTTCTGGATCCTTCAAACCGGCACGCGCGCGGCGAACCGCTTTCGAAATGGCCTGAATGGCTTCCTCTTGGCCGACAATTCGATTGCGCAATTCATCTTCCATGCGCAAAAGGCGCGCCGACTCTTGTTCCGTGAACTGGTAAACAGGAATGCCTGTCCACATCGCCAGTACTTCGGCAATATCTTCGGCCGTTACGTTGACGCCTTCACCGGCGCTAGAAGTTGCCCGCATCTGATCCAATCTTGACTGGACCTCACGTTCACGTACAGACCATTCATCAATGTCTTCCTGACGCCCTTCTTCCACAGCCAGTTCGCGCTCTTCCCGAATATCTCTTAGCTCTTCATAGGCGATCTGGATGTCAGCGGGTTGGGGCATACGATACATGCGCACCCGCGACGCGCTTTCATCAATCAGGTCGATGGCTTTATCTGGTAAGAACCGCTCAGTGACGTAGCGGGTGGATAAGTTAACGGCCGCTTCAATCGCTTCTTCCGTGATGTACAAGTTGTGGTGCGATTCATATGCGCCCTTGATGCCCCGCAAGATCTGAATCGTCTCCTCCGAGGAGGGTTCATCCACACGAATCGATTGGAAACGACGTTCCAAAGCGGCATCACTCTCGATATATTTCCGGTACTCTTCCAGAGTGGTCGCCCCGATGCATTGCAGCTCGCCACGCGCCAGCGCGGGTTTCAAGATATTGGCGGCATCCACCGAGCTTCCAGCCGAGCCTGCGCCCACCAGCATGTGGACTTCGTCGATGAATAAAATCGCGTCGCTAGATTTCAATTCATCAATGACTCTTTTCAGGCGTTCTTCAAACTGCCCGCGGTACATCGTGCCGGCGACAAGGCTGCCAACGTCTAATTGCAAGACGCGTTTGTTGTGCAAAATCTCTGGCACACGCCCTTCGACAATGCGCTGTGCCAGCCCTTCAATGATTGCCGTTTTCCCAACACCTGGTTCGCCAATTAAGGCAGGGTTGTTCTTTGTACGGCGGGCTAGAATCTGAATGACGCGTTCAATTTCAGTATTTCGACCAATAACAGGGTCTAATTTTCCTTCTTCAGCCAGAATGGTCAGGTCAGTCGCTAACTGATCAACCATCGGAGTCTTGCTCTTTTCTTTCTTCGCCCGTCGGGTTGAGGGCTGCGGTTCACCGGCGGCAACCGGGCTTTCCTTGAGCATTTGCTTGGTTTGGCGGCGGATCTGTTCCGCGCTGATGCCAAATTTGCGCAAAACGTCAATGGCTACACCTTCGTTTTGCCGGGCCATACCCAGCAAAAGGTGCTCCGTGCTAATGTAATGCTGCCCCATGCGCCGGGCTTCCTCAACAGCCAATTCAAGCAAGCGTTTGGTGCTGGGAGAAAGTTCGATTTTTGTAAACGGGGTGCGTGTACTTGGGCCGCTGGATAAACGTTCAACCATAGCCTGAACGCGGACAACATCCAGCCCTAGCTCGCGTAAAACGCGGCCAGCTACGCCACCTTCCTCGCGTAAAAGGCCAATCAGAACATGTTCACTGCCAATATAGCTGTGGTTTAGCCGTTCTGCTTCTTCTTGGGCCAAACTTAGGACACGACGAGCACGCTGCGTAAATCGTTCCCAATTTTTCGAGTTCACTGTTTTTCACCTCGAATCTGCTGAATGCGGAAACAGGGTTCGCTTAAGCAGAATTCAACATCTCCAGATCTGTTTCCAGATATTCGGCGGATGCGACTTGTTTTAAGCTTAGACCCAGCTGTCGCTGTTCAGGATCAATGCGGATAATGCGAACAGTCACTTCCTGCGTTGGTTTCACAACTTCTCGCGGATGATTGATGTGTTCATCTGACAGTTCAGAAATGTGGATGAGTCCTTCTAGTTCGTACTCATCGTGTAAGCGAGCAAAGGCGCCAAATTTAGTAAGTTTTGTGATGGTAGCGGTGGTTAATTGGCCATCTCGATAATTTTCTTTGATTAGGGTCCAGGGATCGGACTCTAATCGTTTGATGCTGAGGGCCAGACGCTGCCGTTCCTGGTCGATTTTTAGGACGTAGACGTTTACGTTGTCCCCGACACTGAGTTTTTCTGAAGGGTTGTTGATGCGCTTCCAGCTTAATTCTGATAAATGCACCAGACCTTCAATCCCGCCGATGTCGATGAAAGCGCCGAAATCGGCCAGATTAACCACGCGCCCTTCCCGAATATCTCCCTCTTGAATCGACTCAAGAAGTTCACCCCGCCGTGCATCGCGGATTTCTTGTGCGGCAACTTTTTCTGAGAGAATGAGACGGTTTTTTTCGCGGTCAGCTTCGATGACTTTGAGGTATATTTTTTTGCCAACTAGTTTCTGAAAAGGTGATGGTTCTGAGTCCTTTTCTTTGTTGCTGATGACGGCCTGGCGAGATGGCTGCAATTGCGAATTTGGTACGAAACCACGCAGGTGGCCTACTTTAACTAGTACACCGCCGCGATTGTAGCCGACAATCACTGTTTCGTAGACTTCCTGGGAATTCAGCAGGTCTTCCGTGATTAGCCAATCCTGTTCTGCGGCTGCTTTGACGTAGGATAAAATTGTATTACCAGATTCGTCTTCTGGGTCGACCACGTAAACAGGAATTTTCTTGCCGATTTCTAAACTTGCGCGTGTTTTTTCGTCGAGACCTTCTACTTCCCGACTGGTTATCACGCCTTCTGATTTGGCGCCGATATCGACCAGTATTTCATTGTTTCGGAGCTCTACAACATGGCCGTACCGAATTTCTCCGGTGACTGGCATGCTGAAATCAGTTTGTAACAAAAAATCCATGGGGTGTTCAGAAACACCACTCCCCGTTCCAATTGAGTTGCTTGCCAAGATGTTTTGCCCTCTTTCGTACCAGTTTTACCTGGCATTTTTCTTTGATTATACTGAGTTTGATGGTATTGGCAATATGGGTACTCTGGTGTTAATCAAGCTCATATGTAGTCTTGGACGGGGGTTTGGGCTATGATCTGTTGTTGTGGTCAAGGTGAAAACACTTTCATTTCGTGGTTCTCAGGGGCTGTTTGTCTTGGCGTGGGTCCTGTTGTTGTGGGGGATTCTTTGGCTGTATGCACCAGCTTTAAAGTTTGGTTTGATTTGGGATGATCCGGAGTGGTTTGGGCGGGTTGTGGGTATTGGCTGGGGGGAGTTGTTACGGCCGTTTCCCGATTACCAGTTTTATCGCCCTGGGACCATGCTGTATAACCGCCTGTTTTTTGGCGCCGATGGCCTGCTGCATGTGTATGCGCTGCATTGGCTGCAAATTGCCTGGCATCTGCTCAATGTGGCGTTTTTGTTTGCCCTTAGCCGGCGAATGGGGTTCTCGCGCTGGGCGGCCATGACGGCCGTTGCCCTGTTTGGCGTCTATCCATTATCCCAGCAAGCCATCAGCTGGGCTGCGCCGCAGCAGCCCATGGTCTTGGCCTTGCAAAATGCGACCTGGCTGCTCTATCTGATGAGCCGCCGGCGCAGTGGGTATTGGCTCTGGCTGGCCAGCCTGGCCATCTTTATTGTTGGCTTGCTGGTGCAGGAAAGCACTGCCCCGTTTGGGGCATTGCCACTGGTGTTTGAAGCTGTGCTGCGAGCGCAGAAGAGCAGCCTTCTGGCTGTTTTGTCGAGTTGGCGGCATCCAATCCGCAGTGGGTGGTTACGGCCGTTATCCTATCTATTTATCGCCATCCTGTTTTTGGCCCTCTGGTGGTTTGTGCCGCGCGAAGCCGGTATTACCCGACCCGGTCTCGATTGGCGGGTAAGCGCTTTTTTCCTCCAGGGTTTCGTTTATCCAATCGTCTGGCTGAAGGGCAGCAGTCAGTTAACGGCCGTAGCCTGGCTGGCTGTTTTTTCTTGCGCGCTGATCGGTTTGTGGGCTGTCGGTGTGTGGCGTGGCCGTGGGCTGCTGGCCAGCGCCGGCCTCTTGTGGGGCGTGCTGGGCGCATCGCCTGCCCTGATAGGTTTGCCTTTCAGCTACGTTCAATACAGCCAGCGCTTGCTTTATTTTATTGCGCCTGGGGCAGCCTGGATGCTGGTGTGCGCTTTTTGGCCGTCAGACAACGGCCGTCGCCCGGCTGTCAACGCCTTAGGGCTGGTGGTTTTAGGCGTGATTTTTGGCGGCAGCGTCTGGCAGTTGGTCAGTTTTCAGGCCATGTACCAGGCTGGAACTGCCCACTTGCAAGAATTGGTTGCGGAAATTGGCGGGCAGGACGGCCGTTTCCTCTTCATCAATTTCCCCGATCGTTACAGCCCGCGGGTGGAGCCTTATCCGTTTGGTTACTGGGGCGTTACGTTGGCTCCAGTTGTGGTTGATTTGGGCGAGTTTCCGGCCATGCAGGTGGGCGGCGCGCTGCAAACGTTGTCTAAGGCGGTTCCATCCATTGATGAAGTTGAGCGCGCGGCAGGGCCTTTTCAGGTGGACATGCGTGGGGTGATTGCCCAGCCGCAGGAGATTTATGCCCTGGCCAAAGAGTATGACGCCGTTTACCTCACCCGCTACGACGAAACGGGCAATTTTACTCTGCAACGCGTCGGAGGGCTGAAAGAACAGGCGGGCGATCCGTGTGTTCTGGCTCAATTTGGCCCGGATGTTTGCCTGCAAAGCGTGGAAATCACCGACCACGATGATGCCTGGGAGGTTCAGTTGGCCTGGGCTATCCGGGCGGAGCTAGCGCCGTTTGTAACGGTTTTTGCGCATATTGGCCAGGTGGGGCAGCCGCCGCTGGCGCAGGCGGACGGCAATGCCTGGCGCGGCATGTTGCCTTTGCGTTATTGGCAGCCGGGCGATCTCATCATCGACGTGCGCACGATTCCCAAACCGGAGCAGACGGATGGCGTTTCTCTGCAAATTGGATTGTATGATGGTTTGTCTGGCGAACGGTTCCCGGCGTGGACGGCCGATGGACGGCCGTTGCCCGATAACGCCTATTCCCAACTTCTCGCCCCGCCCTCTTTGGAACCGGGACAAAAAAACTTGCGCGACTGAAATTCGTGATTGGAGATTGGAGATTGGAGATTGGAGATTGGACCAATCTGCAAGCACCCAAATGGGTTATCCTCCGGAGAAATGGTTGCTTCACCGGGAGAAATGGTTGCTTCACCAGGAGAAATGGTTGCTTCACCAGGAGAAATGGTTCCGACGCGGGATAACTGGTTGCTTCGGCGGGAGAAGTCGTTCCGACGCGGGAGAAATGGTTGCTTCACCGGGAGAAATGGTTGCTTCACCGGGAGAAGTTGTTCCGACGCGGGATAGCTGGTTGCTTCGCTGGGAGAACTGGCTGCTTCATACTCTAACTGGTTTAGCGCGGCGGTTGACGCCGCAGAACCGCGAGTAAAACGCCAAACACAACGGCCGTGCCCAAAACCCCCACGCCAATCGCCGCCATAGCCAGATAAGGCCCGGTAAGGTCGAATAACTGCCCTGCCAACCAGGGCAGCGTCATCCCGCCCAGGCTGGCGCCGGCAAAAAACCAACCGGTCGTTTTCCCGGTCACCGGCATGTTGCGTTCCGCCATAGCCAGCGTTGTGGGGAAAATTGGGGCCATAGAAAAGCCCAGGCCAACCGTGCCCAGCCACATTGCCCAGGCCGCCGCCGGAAACAAAAGCAGCGCGCCCATACTCAGCAAGCTCCCGGCAATCCCCAGGGCGATGATCTTGCGCGGCCGCAGTCGGTTCGCCAGCGGCACAGACAACAGCCGCCCCACGGTGAGCGATCCCCAAAATGTGGAGGTGAGGTAAGCGGCCAAGGTGATTGTTGCCAGATTGGATCTAACGGCGTAGGTGTAAATCCAACCGCCGAAACTGGTTTCTGCGCCGACATAGAGGAAAAAGAACAGGGTAATCAGGCCGACTAGCAGATAGTTGGGCGGGGCTTCGCGGGTAACGGCCGTTTTAACCGCCGGTCTTGGGCTGCGCTGGGGCAAAATCCACACCGCCGTCGGGAGCATAATCAGCGCCAGCAGCCAGTAGGCATAGGTGATGTCGCCGCTGCGCAAAATAGCCTGAGCGACGACAATTGGCGAAAGAAGCGCGCCCAGACCGAAGAAAAAATGCAGGCCATTCATGTACGGGGCGACGTTGTTGTGGTGCAGCCAGGGCAGCATGGTGTTCGTGCCAACATCCAGCATCGATTCCGAAATGCCCAACAACAGGATAACCAGCACCAGCAGCCATAGCAGCGAGATGGTTGGCGTGAGGGCAATGGTGAGCGCCATGCCCAGTAAACCGGCCGCCAGCACCGGATGGCCGGGCAGCCGGTCGTAAATACGCCCGCCAGCCAACGCGCCAATCAAAAAACCAACGGATCGAGCTGAAAAAAGTATGCTGATCTGGCCGAGTTGGGTATTGGTGTTTTCGGCCAGGCCCGGGAGCGTGGGGCCAATCACCGAAGCCGCCAGACCGATACATAAAAAGCCGGCATAATAGCCGATGGTTTTTAGCAGTTTTTCGCGTTGGGTCACTATGAGCTGTTGTTGGGTGGTGGATGCGGTCATGAGGCGGGTTCCCGTATGAGTTTGATTTCAAATAATGTGGGCCACCACTTGCCGGTGACAAAGAGGCGGTCCTGGGCGGCGTCGTAGGCGATGCCGTTGAGGACGTCGGCGGGTTGGGTGAGGTCGGCGGGGTTGAGCAGGCCTGTCAGGTCGATCCAGCCGACGACTTGCCCGGTTTGCGGCGAGATACGGGCGATGGTGTTGGTTTGCCAGATGTTGGCCCAGATTTCGCCGTTGATATATTCCAATTCGTTCAGGCGGACGACGGGGCCGTTTTGGTCATGGACCTGGATACGGCCGTTTTCCGCCAAACTCTCCAGGTCCAGAAAACGTATCACATCTGTGCCGTCACTCATGATCAACCGTTGGTCATCGTGGGTTAATCCCCAGCCTTCGCCGGGATATGAAAAGCTACCCAAAGGCGCGAAGGTTGCCAGATCGTAGATAAAACCAACCCCAGATTGCCAGGTTAGCTGGATCAGGCGGTCTTGCCAGATGGTGATGCCCTCGCCAAAATATTCGGCGCCGAGGTCGCGCTGATGTAACACACTGCCGGTTTCCAGATCGGTCAGGCGGATGGAAGAGTAGCCGTTGCGCCCTGTCCCTTCGTAAAGGACGCCGCGGTGAAAAACGAGTCCCTGGGTAAACGCATTGGGATCATGAGGGTAGGTATTGATAATTTGATAGGTGTAGGTAGGGACCTGGGCGGACGAAACGGCCGTATCGGCGCCTTTGGTCGGGGTAACCAACGGGAGAGCGGTGGCGGTCGGTAAGGGCGATGGGCTGGGAACGGCCGTGGGTACGGCCGTGGGGAGCGGTGCGGGAATGTGGGCGGTGGCGCACGCTGTGGACAACCCAATCAAGAGCAGCCAACAGGCCAGCAGCAAACGGTTAAATAATGACATAGGTCAGGTGGTACTCTCTATTTGCACGGCCGTGGCGGCGCGTTCTTGCAGCGTCTGCCGCACGGCCTGAATATCAGCCGGTACACTTTTGCGAGCGCCATAGTAGCAGAGACCCGCAGGGATGGCGAGCAACTGAAAAATCGCCAAACCCAGCCCATAATTATTGGGCGGCGGAAAATGCTGCGTAAGCGCCGCCAAAACCAGCCCGGTTAACCCAATGCTGACGGCTTCGCCGACGGCGCGTACCACGCGCGTAATGCCTAAAACCGTGCCCCGATGTTCGGGCAAATTAACCTCGGTGATCAGGGCGGCCCAATTGGGGCCATCGACGGCCAGCAGCGCCATAGCGATAAAGGCGACCAAAAACAGGGCCAGGACGGAAGCATTGGTAAACAGCAGCATCAGCACCGACCACGACAACTGCACCACAGTGCCGTCCGGCGGCAGTGTTACGCCGCGAATAGGCATGAAAAAGGTGAGGATAAAAAAAGGGACGGAACCGATTATGCCAATCATGGCTAATTTCGTGCGGCCCTGAGGGTCATTCTTTTGCCAGCGGTCGCCCAGATAGCCGGCAAAAATGCCAAACAAAATCCCTGTGCTAAACAAAATGACAAACAAATTGCCCACTATAGTGGAGACTTCCAGAGAATAGCCCAGCTCCTGAACGCGCGCGATGGCCCATCGCGGAACCCAAATGGTTGAGCCAAAAGACAGCGTGGCAAACATGAGCTGAAGCGACAGCCAGATGTTGGAGCGACGGGCAAAAATGTGCCGAAGGTCGGCGCGGTTGATTTGGTAATCGTAGCTGCCGCCGGCGGCGAACAGGGGCTTGAGGTCCGGCTCGGCCTGGCCGCGGCGCGGTTCGTCGGCGAAGAGGTAGAGAAACGCAAAGAGGAAGCCCAATCCGGCAATGACCCAGAACGGCCGTCGCCAATCCCCGGCGCCTAATGTTCCGGCCAGGGCTGCGCCCAGCGCCGCCCCTAATGATTGCGAAATACCCCACACACTGAGCGCCAAACCACGCCGTCCAGCCGGGATGACATCGCTGATGACGCTAAAACCGACGGACGCAATCGAGCCAACGCCGACGGCCGTTACCATTTGGCTGGCGATAAATTGGGGAAACGTGCGCGCCAGACTGGTCACAATCATAGCTGCGCCCCAGAGCAGCGTGCCGCCCAGGAGCAGTTTGTGGCGGCTGCTGCGATCCCCCCGATAGCCCCAATAGGCAGCGGAAGCGGCGGCAATGAGCAGGTAAACGGCCGTTACGATTCCCAGTGCCGCTTCATTGGCCTGAAATTCGCGGGCAATGATGGCATAGAGCGGCGGCAGCACCCCCGCGGCGGCGTTGTCCAACGAAGCCAGGACAACAAACACCAGGAATGTAAAAGTAGCTGAGGTACGCAATTACCAGAATCGCCGGCTGATGAAGAAGGCGGCAACCGCCAGGCCCATGGCCGCGCTGGCGCAGGGCAGCGCCGCCACGCCACTACCGGCGTTGTCGTCCAGGGGCACGGCCGTCGCTTCTGGCGTGGCTTCTCCGGTGGCGTCAACCGATTCAGCCTCGGCGGCTGCCGTGGGCACGACGGATGTTGCCGTGGCGGTTGGCGGAGCCGACTCGGTTGTCGGGCTGGCGGTGGCTGTGGTTTGGGGAACGGCCGTTTGTGTGTTGGTTGGTCGTGGGGTGGCGGTTTGGGTCGGTGGCATGGTGGTAGGCGTGGAGGTGGGGCAGCCGGGAACGGCCGTGGGCTGCCAGGGCGCGCCAGCCGTGGGCGTTTGCCCATTAATAGCCGGGGCGGCCACGATGGGTACATCGCCGGTGTAACCATGCACCACAACAACTTCATTGGCTATCCAGCCGGTCTGGCCGTTGGCCAGCACAATCAGCCACCAGGGAGCGTCGCCGGCGCGCCCGGCGATGGGCCGCACTTCCAAATAGACAAGTTGGCCAACGGATGGGTACGTGGTTCCCGGACCAGAGCGCACCAGCGTGTTGCCGCGTGTTTGCACGGTCGGCGGCGCGCCGCAAGCCGAAGCTGTCGGCAGGAAGCCACCAGCCGGCGTGGCTACCAGGGTGACCGGAATGGGGGTGTTGGTTGGGGGAAGCGTGGGCGCTTCCGTCGCCTGAGCCGTGGGCGGCGGGTTGTCTGGCGGCACATCCGTGGGCGGGGGCGGGGCCGGGGTTGGCGTGCGGGTGATGCGTGTTTGGACAAATGGGCTGGCGGCGTGGCTGATGTTCTGACGCGGAACGTAAACGATCAACAACGTAAGCGCAAACAAGGAAAGAAGAACAAATAAGCGGCGTAACATAGGTAATTACCTTTGAAAATTGATGGTGCGTTTGTACCTTGAATGATGCGTTTGCCTAGCAAGGTGGCGGCATCTGATTATTGATACTGTACCGTAATCTGGTTATTGGTGTCTATATTTAATTTGAATTGCAGCGTACGGCCGTTAACGGCCGTGGGCGCTGGCGTCGCCGACAAGACCTGCACCCCTTCCGGCAGGGTAATGGCGGCGTTGAACGGAAATGGGTGATTGCCTGCTTGTTGGATAACGTCGAGATGGTAGGTTTTACGGCCGTCCTCGTCGGTACTCACCACAGCAGGCAGCAGATACTCGTACCGGCTGTCTAAAGTCTGTCCCATGGGCAGGAGCAGGTAGTTGGCAAACGTTGTCAGCCCGGCGGTTTCAGAAAGCACTTGCGCCGGGCCTTGCCATGTCTGGCCAAAGATGTGGGATTCGCCGGGTATGGTGTGGATGGTGGAGGTGATGAGTTGGCTGCCTTCCGGCACATAAATCCGCAAATAATTCCAGTAACAGGCGTCGGCCAGTGTCAGGTAATCGGGCAGATCGTTATAGACGTTAATGTTGAAATGGATGCAGGGTTGGCCGTTGTCCGGGCGGGTGTGGGTGTAATGAAGGGTAAGATTGGCATGCGCGCCCGCAGCGTCCAGGGTTACGGTGTAGTCGGCCGTTTTTTCGACGTAGATGTTGGCTTTGGAGTAACCCACATTGGTATCGATGATGGCCAGAAAATCGCTGTTGGGTGATGGCGCAAGACGGCCGTCCCAGCCCAATGCTTCCAGCACAGCCTGTTCCTGAGGATGGCGGGTATAAATTTGCAGATGTTTGGTTTGCACGGCCGTGTTCATATTGGCCGCCAGCTTTTGCAAGTCAATCGAGCCAAAGTCGGTTTCCAGCTTGGTTTTGATGGCGGCGGCAAAAGGGCCTAAGAAATCTTTGCGTGATTTCACCCATTCGGTCGCGTTTTGGCCTTCTTTACTTCCCCATGCCTCCCGGAGCGCGTCAGTGAGATTGGTGTTGTTTAGCACGATGTTGTTTTCTGGGCTGCTGTCCGTAATCGTAACCGGTCCGGTGGCATCAATGAGCAGTTGCAGGAAACGTTGGTCAATGGCCACCGCGCCATCCAATGGCGGCAGGTCGAGGCCGTAGGCGTATAAATCCATCAATTTCTCCGCCGACGTGGGGAAATTGGGCCAGAAATTGGCGTCGAGGAACAACAACAGCTCTAGCCCCATAAATTTTTCCAGAGGCTCAGGTGGGATGTCATACGGTTTGTTAAGGTAGTCGTCTACCTCGTAGGCGCTGGTGAAGTTGAAGTCCTGGATACGGCCGTCGGCCAGCGCAACAATTCCCGCGCCAGAAATAAACCCACCGGTCGGTCGGAGTTCATCTTCGTTTTGCGCAATAACCAGGTAGCGGCGCGGGCCTTCCATGCCCATCATCGCCGGCGCAATGAGGGCAAATTGTAGACCATCTTCAGCTAGCGGCAGCCACTCATCTGCCATGGCGAACAAATCCTGCACCCTGCCGGGCAGGCGGCTGGTATCACCGATGGCCGCCCGCGCGGCCATCACCCTGGCGAAAGAGTCATTGGCGGCGCGTAAATCTGGCTCTGCGTTGGCCAGTGTTTGCGCCAGCACCGTTAAGGCGCTCTCCTCAGAGTCGCCGCCCGGCTGCATGATGACCAGCGCCGGTTTGAGGCCGCGGATGCTGTAAGCGGCCGTGTCCAGCCCGGCCACGGCCATGTCCAATAATTGTGGGGCAATGACAAGCGTGGAGCCATATTTGGGAACCCAGCCCAAATAGGGCATAAGCGGCATGAAGGGGGCGACTTCTTTCTGCAGGGTCAAAACATCGCTCCGCACGCCCATGACCAACGCTTCCGTTTTGTCCGGGTCTAATCCGGCCAGACCATTTGCGGCCAAGGCTTCTGCTTCGGCCTGCCGGGCCAGGAGCGATTGGGTCGTTTGCGCGATGCGCCATGTCTTCAGCCCCAGCCAGCCGACCAGGAACAACACCAGCACGAGGATGGTTATCCAGATGAATTTGCGTTTACGAGGTTGGGTTGGCGCTGAGGGTTCAGCAGTCGTCATGATTTTTCGTTCCTTTAGTTTACCGGTCGGGCCAGCCCCCAGACGTAACCCAGGCCCAGAGCAAAGCCGCGCAGCGCCAGCACAAACGGCGACACGACAGCGACGGTTTTGTCTTTTGGCCAGGCTTTTTTGGCAAAGGGCACGGTTGTCAGCAGGAATATGGCCGCCAGCAGCCCTGCAATCGGCAAGAAAACGGGTAAAAACAGGGCGATGGCCAGGCTGATGGTTAACAAACCCATCAGCCCAATTTGTACTTTTTCTACTTGCGGTGTGTAGGTGTCTTCGATAGAGCGTTGGGGAAAATGCCGGACCGCCTGAGCTGTCCAAAATCCGTTCAGCACTTTCTTGCGAAAATAGCCGGTTACGGAGTTGGCGTGATGGTGGGACACGATGGCCTGCGGTTGAAAAATCATCTGGTATCCAAGGGCGGCAAGGCGATAGGACAATTCGCGGTCTTCGGAATTGGCCAGAGAGAAGCGTTCGTCGAAGCCATTGTGCTCCAGTAAGATCGCCCGGCGGTAAGCGGCGGAGTAAAAATCCATGAAGGTGATGCGTGGGTACTGGCGCAGCCGGTCGTATTTGTCTTCGTATTCGATCTGGACAAACCGGGCAGTCACTTCTTTTTGTGAGGTGGTGTAGGCGCCTTTGACGCCGGAGATTTCCGGTTCGGCAAGGAGCGGCGCGGTGATTTGGTGAATCCAATCTGGCAGTGGGGCGCAGTCGGCGTCGGTGAAGCAGGTTATTTCGCCGCTGGCGGCGCGAATGCCTGTGTTGCGTGCAGAGGCGGGGCCACGTTTTTCCTGGCAGATGACTTTTGCTCCCGCTTCTGAGGCTAGTTGGGCGGTTGCGTCGGTGGAGCCATCATCAACAACGATTACCTCGTATGGCGAAGGCGCGTTGTTCTGGTGCATGAGGGCGGATACGCAGGCGGTGATGGTTGTTTGGGCATTGTGAGCAGGGATAATGATTGAGATCATGGCAAAAAGGTTTTTGGCGGCTCTTAAGGCGACGGTAATTGTGGCGCGCTGGTTGGGGAAACGGCCGTTTCCGTCCAGCGCCAATCGGTATGCCAGGCGGCAATAATTCCCAGAATTATCTGGGGAGCAAGGATCAGAAGATGAAAGACGAGCGCATAACTCAGGGCAGCGGCCTCGTCGGTGAAACCAAATTGTTTGATCATGAAGATGACGGCAAACTCAAACACGCCAATTTTGGCCGGGGTGGGCACAGGTAAGGAGGCGGCAACCGTGACGCCTAAGTTGATTAGCACAGCTTCGGTGAGGCCGAAGGGCAAATGAAAGGCCGGGAATAAGGCAAGCGGCATCAGCACGGATAAGATGACAATGATGATGGAGCGGGCGAGCAGGCCAAGCATGGTTCGTCTGCTGCGCATGGCGGCCAATCCGGCCAGGCCGGAGGTGGTGAAGCGGAGCAGACGGCCGTTCAGTCTGGCGGGTAACGGCCGTAACAATTTCTCGGCCACACGAATCACCCAGGCTGTCTGGTAGGCAATCGTATAGAGTACCAGGAATGCCAGCATCGCCGCCAGACCGAGGACGACGCCTTGCTGGGTGATGAAAGACGGCACGACAACGAAGGGGAGGATGACGACAACGGTCAGCAGCAGCATGATTAAATCAAGCGTTTTTTCCAGAACCAGGGTTCCCAGGCTTTCCATTTTGCTGATGCCGGTTTGTTGGAACAGAGCGTAAACCCGCGCCAGATCACCCAGACGCATAAAGGAAACGGCCGTGTTCACAAATTGTCCCAGCATCAGCGCCCAAAACGCGGCGCTAAAACCGGGCTGCTCCGTGGGCGGCGCAAACTGAAGCTGCCAGCGCCATGTCTTTGCCAGGAGAGTGAGTAAAAAAATCGCCAGGGCCACGGCAATAAAGAATGGATTGGCCAGCGACAATGCCCGGCCAAGTTCCACCAGGGTAATGTGGCGCACGATGTACCATCCGCCCCAGCCAAGCAGCGCCAGTCCAACCACAACATTGAGCCAGGAAAGCAGCTTTTTGGAGGCGGTGGGTTGTTGGGGTGGGCTGGAAACGCGTTTTTGGTCTTCGACGGTCAAGAATACCCTCACTTGGATAAGTTGCTGCCGGTTCTACAGCGAGTTGGGCAAGCTGTCAAGGAGTTGGCGGCGCAGCGCTGCTGGCTGGCGGGCTGCTGTTTGGCCGGACGATGTGCGCGCTGGGATCGCCGAACAGGGTAAATGTATCGCTAATTTCGCGTAGATCGGCGCTGGGGCTGGCGGCGAGCGCCAGCTTGGCATTTTGGAAGGCGTCACCGATGCGGGTAACGGCCGTGTCTTGCAAATTACTCAACAAGGCGGCGGCAAATGGCTCCTGGCTGGCCGATAACGTCAGGCTGGTGGCGGCCACCGTTAAAACTGGCCCGCCCTCATGGGCCAGCATCATTTCGGTCAGCGATGTTTGGTCTGGCTGGGTAAACAGACCGGTCAGGCAAGTAAGCTGGACGACGATGGGCGGCATGGCGGTTTGCAATTCTTTGACGGCGTCCAGTGTGAATATGTTTTCTTTGCCCCACTGCGCCAGACTGCCATGCCCAATGTAAGTAGCGAGCCAGGTTCCGGCGTTCCAATCGCTTACCACGTCGGCGGCGGATGGGCTGGTGAGCAGGCTGACTTGTGCCTCGGTGAAGCTGCTGCCTTCGCTGAGCCGTTGGGCCATGCTGGCAAAACTGCCGTCTGTGCCATCGGCGGCGAAGAGAGCCAGATCGACGGCCGTACCGCTTTCATAGGCCAGCGTGCGTGCGACAAGAGACTCGACGGCCGTTAGCGAATCCACCGGCCAACGGCCCACAGCCAGGTCAGGATAGGTGTCGCCATCTATGTCGGCCAGGCGCGCATCGCTCACCGTTTCGCCGCTAAACGATACCGGCACCATCGGGGAAGGCACAAGATTAACCGGGGCCAATCCCAGGTAGTTCTGGTAATCGGAAGTGGCGTCGCCGACCAGAAACAGGTAGCGCGGTGATGGCGTCTGCCAATTTTGGGCGGCATAGGCCACGAAGGCGCTGATGCTTTCCGGGGTAGCGGCCCCGCCGCCAAACTCGTCATAGATTTCCGCCACAGGCACGACCGCCACCCGCAGCCCTTCCGCCTCTCGCGCCGCGACGAGCGGTTCCAGGGCTGGAGCCAGCGCGTCTGTGGTCACAATCAACAAATCGGCCCCATTGTCGGCATTTCGCAGGCTGCTGGCGCGCATGGGCAGTATGTCGGCGGATTGGTAGCCTTGCGGCCCGATGGCCGCGATGGTTTGCCCGGTTTGGATGGCCAGGGTGAACGGCTCGGCGGCCGGTGATCCGGTAAGTTGTTGCGGAGCATCCGGGTTGGTGATGTCGAAAAGGGCCGGCGCGGCGCTGAAATCAGTCAGGGTCAACACGCCGTTTTTCCCGCTGACGATGAGTTCGTCGTTGATGGCGCTGGGTGGAGCCGCGTAGTCTGCCGCAATCCAGTTCAGATCCATGATGTCTAAAAAGGTTGCGCCTTCTGGTTTGTTGTCGAGGACCAGGGTGTTGGTTCCGGCTTGCAGGACTCCGGCGGGCACATCGACGACGCCTGTGTAGTAAATCTGGCCGTCGAAGCGAATGGTTCCTACGAGTTGCCCGTTAACGATAAGGTCAAAATCATGGTCGTTTTCGACCTCCAGATTGTAGGTTTCGCCTTTGAGCTGCACGCGGATTTGGCCGGAGCCGTCGGTCAGAGCGGGGAGGTCAAACTCGAAGGGCAGGCTGTTGCCCTGGCGCAAAGGCTGCCAGAACCAGAGGTCGGCGTCGGCGGGGGCGTTGGCTATAAAATCGCGTGCTTCTGATTTGTAGATCAGGTTTTCTTCCAGGTGGAGGGTGCGGGTAATGGCATCGACGGCCGTTACCGAGTCTGGCGTAGATACGGCCGTTTCTCCCATCTTCTCCCCGGCGGTCCCGCTGGTGAGCACATAGGCGCGTTGGCTGGTGTAGCGGTCAGTTGGAGCCTGGCCGTAAAAAACGAGGGCGTCCTGGTCGATGATGAAGGGGACGGCCGTTTCTCCATGGCTGAGCTTCAGGTTGGCGGCATCAAAGGCAGCGATTTCCAGCCCGGCGGCAGCCAGATCGGCCTGTGCGACACGCACAAAACCATCCTGGTTAACCATCAGTTTCACACGGTCGCTGGCAATCGGAGCGTCGGGAGGAACGGGGGCAGGGCGGCAGCTAACGGCCGTTAGCCAGAACAGGCCGCTCAGAACGAGCAGCCAGACTGAGCGGAAGGCGCAATGGGTTTGAGAAGGGCGGTGCATGGCGCGGATTATCCCGCTTTGCGTGTATAGAGCACGATAGACCCCACCACACCGGTAACAAAAATAAGCAGGGCCACGATGAACCCAATCCACAGGAACAAGGTACCGCGGCCGTTGGCAGAGTCCCGGTTCGCAGTGGTCTGGGAAGAACTGCCATCGGCGGCGCTTTCGTAACCCTGGGTGTTGCCGATAACGTTGATGCGCGTGGGCTGTGGGCTGGCTGTGGGCGTGACTTGATCCAGAGGATAAGAAGCGGGTAATTCCGCCGTGGGGAAAACGGCGTCGTTGCTGCCGGGGTAGCTGTCCTGGGCGGCAGGCACAGCAGGCAGCGGGGTAATTTCGGCCTGGGCCTGGACGCCGGCGGCAAAAACGGGGTTGCTGGTTGGTTCGGCGGCGCGAGTGGGTTGGGTATTGGTGGTTGTGTTGGTGTTGGTATTGGCGGGAACGGCCGTGGCCGTGGCTAATTGGTTTGGCTGCCCGGCGGACGGGGTAATGGTGGCGAAGCGCACAAGCGTGGCGGTGGGTTGAATGGCGGGAACGGCCGTGCTGCCACCGGCAGGCGGTTGGGTAGCCGATACCGTGACGGCCAGGGCGCGAGTAGCTGTCGGGGTGGGCGTGGATGAGCCGACGGCGGCTACCGGAATCGCTGTGTTGGTGGGCGGAATGCCAACCGTCACGGTGCGGCGCGCATCCGGTGGTTCAGTCTCTGAGCCATCGTTTTCAACCTCCAAGAGGATGTAAGTTACCACCTGACCATTTACCACGTCATTGTCGGTGCGAATGTACGTGGCCCCGGAAGAAACGCCTCCTTGCGCATAAATGATGCCCGATTCGTCGTCCCCCAGAGCATCCAGATACTCGGCTGCGGCGTTGCCGAGGCTGCGTTTGATGCGAAAGCCGATGGTATCTTCTGTGGCTGTGACCCAGACGAGGCGGACGGCGTTGTCCAGCGGCGTGGCGGTGAAGGAAACCAGTTCGACGGCCGTGGGGCCATCTGGCGTGGGCGTTGGGGTAGCTTGCTGGGCCTGAGCATTTAAACTTTGGAAAAGGATTAAACCCAGGACCAGGAAAAAGAAGGCGAATCTAAATCGTTGTTTATGCATGATTAAGCGTCACTCGATGATGTTTGGTAAATAGACCTTAAAGACCTCTCGGTAGATGTTAATGGAGGCGCTGCTTGTATTGTCGTTCGGGTTCAAATCGTTGCCATCATGGCTCATGGTGGCGGTGTTGGTGGCCGGAGATTGTTCGGCAACGGCCGTTGTCGTTACCGTAATCATAGCAGATTCGCCCAAATTTAGACCAGTTTCAAGCTGAAAGGTGACCTGATTGCCGGTTTGTGACACCGTGAACGGGGCAGAGCCGCTGGCGTTGGTGTAGGTAAGACCGGTCGGTAGGGTGTCGGTGATGGTAGCTTTGGTGGGGTAGATGCCATCATTGCGGACGGCGATTTGGAAAACGGCCGTCTCATCCACTTTCACAGCGGTCTGGTTGGTAGTTTTGCTCAATGACATATTTGGCCGGAACAACTGCATGGCCGGATCGCCTTGCAAATTGAAGGTGTAATATGCGGATGGTTCGTTGAAAGAGCTGTTGGCGTAGGTGAGTTTGGCAAAATTGACGGCATCGCCAACGGCCGTTAGCCCATGCTGGAACAAGCCGGTGTAAAAGCCGTTGAGCAGCACGGTATGTTCTTCATCATAGCCCAGGCCGGAAGAGGACCAGTGGGCGGCTGTGCCGCGCTGCTGGACCTCGAATGTGAGAAAACGCTCGCTGAGAGCCGTCATGCCCGGCCAGGCAAAATGCCCATCCAGGCAGTCGGCGCTAAGGAGGACCAACGGTTTGCCGGTGTTGAACCAGAAGTAAGCTGTGCGGTCGCCCTCGTCCGGCGGGGTGATGACGCCATCCCCGTTGGGGTTGTAGGTTGGGTCGACGGTAAAAATGAGCGGTGAGCCGCCCCAGGTTTGAATGCCGCCATGCCCGCGATAGTTGAGAATAGATGCCCCGTTGGTCGTCGTGGTGGCGGTGATTTCCGCCATAATCTGTTGGCGGAGGATTTCGGCGGCGTCATTGGTGGCCGCTTGCAGGCAGAAGTGCATTTTGTTGAAGCTGTCGGGTATGAGGGGGTCGGTTTGGGTCTGGTTGGCGGCGCAAAAGCTGCCGCCGGCGTCATCGTCGTCGGCGACGAAGAGGATTTTGGCCTGCCAGGGGGCGGGGGTGAGTTGATTCTGTTCGTAGCGGATGATTTTGTCGACGACGGCCTGGGCCTGGATGGCGTCGTTAACCGGCAGGCGGCCAATGGCCATATCGGGCAGGAGATCATTGCCGGTGAGGAGCACGGCCGTTAAATCCGATGGCACCAACCCTTGAAAGCGGTCCACAAAAGCCAGTTCGGTGGGAATGTAGCTGACGGCCGTGGTATTCCAGGCGCCGCAATTGGCCGCACAGCTCATGTGGCGGGGAGCAATCAACCCATCCCCAACCAAAACGACATACGCCGGAGCCTTTGGCCAGGTGTACAGGGATTCCTTGAGGTAATCGTGAACGGCCGTGGGCAGCGGCAGGCCGTAGGCATATTGGTTGATGACATCATTGATATCGGCGACGAAAGTGGACAGGCCGCCATAAGCGCTGTTTTGCCGGTGATTGGCCAACTGCTGGGTCTGCGTCATGAAGTTGGCGTGGCTGATAGCGACCCAATCAGCCCCGGCTGCGGGCGAAAGGTCCGCCGGGATGTATTTGCTGTAGGTGATGACGCCGGTTCCGCTAAGGAGATTCGCGGTTGTCGTGGCGATAAATTTGGCGCCGGCCGCCTGGTTGATGGCAAACTGGAAAACGTAATCGCCGGGATTCCCGCCAATGTCGCTGTTGTCCATGACGATGGAAATCGGCTGGTGGGGCGCGGTGATATTCCACACAATCGCATTGGCTGCATTGTTCTCGGTGAAACCGCTGACCCATAATTCTCGCCCGCCGGTCTCATCGGAAAATTGCAGTTGGTTGTTTTTGGCGATCAGGTGGCGCATATAGGCCACTGTAATTCGATTGAGGTAAATTTCCTCTGTTTCCCCAGGATTTAGCACGGTTCCCAGGACGATTTGCACATTGTTGAGGCCGTTGAGCAGGGTTGTGATCGGCACGGTGTTGGTAATGTTGATGCTGCGGATGCGCAGGGGATCGCCAGGTTGGCCCCAGGTTACCTGACCGCAGTCAGGGCTGCCATTCAAACAACCGCGCACATTGTAGGTGATTGTTTTGGGCGTTTTCGAGCTTTCGCGGGAGAAAATCTCGATTGTGTAGCTGGCTTCCGGCTGCGCCGGGTCCAGAACAGGATCGGGCAAGGTGATTTGTTCCGTGCGTGTGTAGGGCACTGTGGTACCGGCGGGTTTTCGGTAGTAATTCCAATACCAGGAGTCCGGTTCGTTGGGGAATTGATCCCATTTGTTGGTCCAGGTGCTGAAGAAGTATTTTTCATCTTCGCGGGTGATGCTGGCCAGATAGCTGGTTTTGGTGATCTGGCCGGTTCCGGCCAGATTGGTTGTGGTTGCCATGGGGGTTGGCGCGCCGCCATCCCACAGCCAGAAAACGTTGTTGATGGCTAATTGTTTGTCATAGCGGGATTCGTTGACGGCCCAGCCATAAAAGCGGATGGTTTCACCGGCGTCAAAAGTGTTGTTTGTGTCGCCGATGAATTGATACGTGACGGATTCGCCGCGATTCATCATGACGATGGTGTTGGGGTTAAGGGGCAGCATCCCGGCTTGGAGTAGATCGTCGTAGCGAATTTCGTAGATGCCATCGCGGGCGATTTCGATTTTGAGGGTGGGTTGGCCAACGGGGAGGTTTACGGCCGTTTCCCGATCGTTTGTTTCCGCCGGCAGGCTGCGCCACAAAACCGCCTGATCTGGATTGAGCAAACTGCCGGTGAGGGCTTTTTGGTAGGCATCGTTGGCCGTGGGCGACGGCCGTAAATTGGCAAAATTTCCACCGCTAAAGGAAACCGAGACTTGCAATTGCGTTGCCTGATGAATTTGCTGCTGCGCCGGGTTGTAACGCACCGGATACAATTTCAGTTGGACCAGCCGCACATCGCGGTAATACATGGGTGCGGAGAGTTCGTAGACGGCCGTTGGGTAAAGCGCATCCTGGCCGTAGATCGCGGGGTCGGGGGCGGCGGTGGGCGGAGTAGAATCCGCCGAAGCGGCGGGAAACAGCGCGTTTTCATCGGCGTTGTCGAAGACCAGCGACAGATCGGGAGCGGCCGCCAGCGCAGGTACGGCGCGGGTTGTGGCTTGCAAAGCCTGCACTTGCACCGACACTTCCGCTTCAGGCGGCACGGCGATGAAGGCGCTGTAATAGGGCAGCATGGGCGCGCCGGGGGTTTGTACCACCTGGGTCAGGCCGTCTACTGCGACGACTCCGTTGGCGGCGGATTGCAGAACGGCCGTGTTTAACACAAAACTCAGGCCGTTGTTTGATTGGGTCAGCTTATCGATCAGGGGAAACGAACGAGAGGATTGAACGGCCGTCTGCCAGGCGTGTGATTGCAGGATTATGGCTGCGAGCAGAGCAGTTGGGATTGACACAGCGAGAAAGAACCGAAGGATTCGCTTGATTCTCATAAAATTATCTTCCTTGTCGCCATTACTTTGGATAAAGGGTGCAAAAAAACAGGACTGGAACGGCCGTCAGGATGAAGATTCCCAAGATATCAGGTTTCGTTGGCTCAGGTCGGTAATAAATGCCTGGAGGTCGTGCGCTGCTCGTTCAGGCGTGATGGCATAGTTGGAAACGAGGGCGTCTTGGATTTCGGTGGCATTATGATCTTGGACGAGCATTTGCCAGATAAATGTGCCTACCTGATTCAGGACGCGGATTTTTCCAGTTTTGGGCGATACAATAACGGCGTCGCCATCGAGAATTTGCCAGGATACGGAACGATCAACAACGAGACGATTTTGATTACTTGCGGTCATTAGACACTTCCTTCCCGCAGCCCGGAAACCAGCAGCCCCAGCCCGACGAAGGCGGTAACGGCCGTTAATACCACCGCCCACCATGTCACTCTGGGTACTGTGTAGGAAAACATATCTTCTTCGTACCGGTTCACCGACGCGTTTGTTTGCACTTCCTCCAAAACATAAAAATAGGTTTTGCCTGGCTCCACATCACGATCCACATAAGAATACGACGCGCCAGAGACGGCGCTGCCCTGGCTGTCGATCATCGTATCGTTAATCAATTCAAAATCGCCATCAGAAGATAAGCTGCGGTAAAGGAAAAAGCCGGCCGTGTCTAACTCGGTGGCTGTCTCCCAGTTCACCTTCACCGTAACCGGATTGGTGAGTTGGTACAAAAGGAGCGCTCCGGCCAGTAAAAGCCAGAAAATCCCCATCATCACCATCAGGGAGGATGATTTGGTGCTGGTTTGTGGGTGCATGATATCCATTATCTTCGTGTCAGACCGGCTAACCAATTTGGCAATCTTGTTGAACCGGTTTTTTTGCTGCGCCGTTTTTTCGTTTGGGCGTTGTATTCGTAAGCGGTGTAATAGTAGTAGTAACCATAGCCACGGCGATCCGGATTCAGTTTGTTCAGGATGGCTCCAAATACGTTGCCCCCGGTGTGCTGCAGGCGTTCAGTCGCGCCAATGAGGGTGTTGCGTTTGGTTTTGCCGGTGTCCACTACCAGCAGGCAGCCGCTTACGAGCGCGCCTAAAATCGAGGCATCAGCTACCGTTAGCACAGGGGGCGTGTCCAAAATAACCACATCGGCGGCAGCTTGCAGTTCTTGCAGCATCTGCGCCATGCGCTGTGAGCTTAGCAATTCGGCCGGATTGGGCGGGATGGGACCGCTGGTCATGATGCGCAAGTAGGGGATTTCGGTAGCTTGAACGTGTTGATTAACCGGCGACTCGCTGTCGAGAACGGCCGTTGTCAGACCAATATTATTCGATACTTCAAAAATCTTGTGCTGCACAGGCCGCCGCAGGTCCGCATCCACCAAAATCACCGTTTTGCCGGTTTGCGCCATGACCACAGCCAGGTTAGCGGCCGTCGTCGATTTGCCTTCTCCCGGCGACGAACTGGTGATCAGAATGCTGTGTAGTCCTTCATCCACGGCCGAAAAACTCAGATTCGTGCGCACCACACGGTACGCCTCGGAAATGGGATCACGCGGGGCTAGCTGGGTGATGAGCCTTTGGGGCATAACCTCAGACTTGATGTTGGCAATAGCTCCCACTGTCGTCAGTCCGGTGTCTTCCAAAATTTGATCCGGCGATTTAACCGTGTCGTCCAGATATTCGATCAAGAAAATGATACCGATGGCAATCATCCCGCCAACCACCATCGCCAACATTGTGTTGGTGGCCGTGCGTGGGCGGATGGGGGAGGTGGGCGCGGTTGCCGGTTCAATGGGCACGAGATTGCTGCTTTCTTTCGCCTGGTCGATTTGCAGTTGGTTCAAATTGTTAAAGGCTTCAGTGTAGCGGATTTGCGCTTCGTTTAACTGCGTTTCTAACCGGGAGCGCAGGGCCAAATCTTCGGCCGATTCGGCTTCGCTGAGGGCGTTTATTTCAGTTTCTAAGCCTTGAATGGTATCGGCGATTTCGTTCATGCGGCCTTGCCAGTTGGCAATTGGCTCAGCATACCGTAAATTATCGCGCGCCTGGTTTTCAGCGATGAACACTTCGCCCAGAGCATTGGCAATGGCGGCGGTGCGCTCTTTGTCTGTGTCCTCAACACTGATGACGATGATCTGGGTGTCTTGCGGTGCAGAAACGGTGATTTTCCCTCTTAACGCGGCGGCCGAAAAAGGTAAATCTAATTCGCTGATTGTTTTTTCCAAAATAGGTGTGGTTGTCAGGATTTCCACATAGGTTTGCGCCAGACGCTGTTCAAAGAGAACTTGCGAATAATCGTTGCCGGCATTGGAACCTGGCGCTTCGTCGATGAGCAGACGCGAGGAGGCGCGGTACACGGGAGTGGTGTTTTTGCTTACGATGTAAGCCGCGCCGCCGGCGACTAGAACGCCCAGCACAACCAGCCATGTCCATCGCCAGACCAGAGAAAAATAATCTTTTAAAGCCATGATCTCTTAAAAACTCCTAGGGAAATCTTCCAAACAGTGAAAAATTAGCTTGCTCTGACAAGTGTAATGAGGTTATAGAGGCATAGCAATGTGAAAAAGGTCCATATGCCAGTTTCCCAGATTTGTCCGCTTGTACCGGCTAAGCCGATGCCTATCAGGATTAAACCAGACCAAAATGTTATTAAAAAGGAAGGAGCGTCTAGTTGTGCTTTTAACGGCCGTTTCTCCTCTCCAGCCTGCCAATAATGGTAGCTAAAGGAGGCCAATAAAACCGCCAGGCCGAGTATCCAAAAACTGTTGATGAAGACCGAAAACCAATTAATCACAAGCCAAGAGTATAGCATATGCTAAAATGGGCACAACATCACCGATCTGCTCAAGCCAGACAGGACAAGGATTATATGCAATTTTCTGCTAGCTTAGCGGGTCTTCCTTACAATATTAATGGCACGTTTATCGAGGGCGAACATGGCGAAAAAACAATCACAATATGTATGCAATTCTTGCGGGCGAATTACGCCGGTTTTTATGGGTAAATGCCCGAAGTGCGGCCAGTTTGGCACGATGGAAGAGGAAATTTTGGTAAGCGAGAGCACGGCCGTGGCTAAAAACCGCCGCGCTCACAGTTATACCCAGGACCAGCCGCAGCGCCTGGCGGATATTACCTCTGATGGCGTCGAACGGTTGCCGCTGGCCATTACCGAATTTTCCCGCGTGTTGGGCGGCGGCCTGGTCCCAGGTTCGCTTGTGCTGTTAGGCGGCGAACCGGGCATTGGCAAATCTACCTTGCTGCTGGATGTGGCCGCTCTGGTCGCCAATCAACATGGCCTAGCCCTCTATGTGTCCGGCGAAGAAAGCGCCCGCCAGATCAAAATGCGCGCGGATCGGATGGATATCCGGGCAGACGATTTGTTTTTGGTAACCGAGACAAACCTGTCTGTGATTTTAACCCACGTTGAAAAGCTTAAACCGGCCATGCTGATTGTGGATAGCATCCAGACCACTTACGATGACGCGCTGACTTCCACCGCCGGCAGCGTGAGCCAGGTGCGTGAATGCGCCAGCCGCTTTCAGGAACTTGCGAAGCTGAATGGAGTGACGGTGTTTTTAGTTGGCCATGTGACCAAAGAGGGGGCTATTGCCGGACCGCGCGTCTTGGAGCACATCGTCGATACGGTGCTTTATTTGGAAGGCGACCCTTTCCATCGGTATCGTTTGCTGCGCAGCGTTAAGAATCGTTTTGGCGCAACCAGCGAAGTGGGGGTTTTTGAGATGGCCGAACGGGGCATGGTGGAAGTACCCAATCCATCGGAAGCGTTTCTGGCCGAGCGGCAGGTGAACGCGCCAGGTTCGGCTATTGCCGTGACCATTGAGGGGACACGGCCGTTACTCGTAGAAGTTCAGGCGTTGGCCAGCAGCACCACATTTTCCAACCCACGGCGCACGGCCAATGGCGTAGATTATAACCGGCTGCTGCTGCTGACGGCCGTTCTCACCCGTCGTGTCAATGTCCCTTTATACGACAAAGACGTTTTTCTTAATGTGATTGGCGGGCTGCAAATCGACGAACCGGCCGCCGATTTGGCCATCGCTATCGCCCTGACCAGCAGCGTTAAAGACCGGCCAATCCATGCCGACATGGCGTTTGTCGGCGAAGTCGGGTTGAGCGGCGAATTACGGGCTGTCAGCCAGCTGGAGGTTCGCCTGCGCGAGGCTGCAAAATTAGGCTTTAAACGCTGTGTGGTTCCCCGCCCGACGCGGAAGAGCGGCCTGACCATTCCGGACGGACTGGAAGTAATTGGCTGCCGGACGTTGGCCGAAGCGATTCAGGCTGCGCTTCTTCCGGCTTGAGATTTCTGGAGATTGGAGATTGACCCAACCTCCAATCTCCAATCTCCAATTTCATTCTTCAGGCTTCCGCTAAGGTCTTCTGCTGATCCAGAGCAACCCTACGCCCGCAAGGGCCATCACGACAATAACGCCCAGGGCGATGAGCACCAGGGTGTTCAGACCTGGGAGGGAATTGCCTGAGTTTGTCGACGAAGCAGACATCGCATTGGTGGGAACCGGGGCGGGGGTGTTGTTGGCAACGGCCGTTGCCCCTGGTGTATTGGTCGGTAAAGGCGTAACCGTCGGCAGCGAGGTTTCTGTTGGCGGCGGGCTGGCCGTGGGTGTCGGCGTTTCCAGCTCTGCGGGCAAATTTGTCGAGCCGCCTACCTCTTCCGGCTGCGGCTGATGGCCCACCACCACTTCTTGCCCCAATTGCAAAACGCTGGTTTCATCTAAACCGCTTACCTCGTAGAAAGCTTCCATGGTGAGATCGTAGGTGCTGGCAATGCCGATGGGCGTATCGCCTTCTCTAACGATGTGGACGATACGGCCGTCCGGTTTGACGCGTGCCTGGGGAAAGCCTGGCAAGAGCGTGGAGCCATCCGGCAAAACGGAATAGCCGATAATTAAAGTTTGTCCGGCGGTTAACAAAGCCCCCTCTGTAAGATTGTTGAAGGCGTACAAATCACCCAGAGGCACGTTAAACCGGGTGGCGATGCCGATAAAGCTGTCGCCAGGCAAAACGGTGTAGACGATACGGCCGTCTGGCAGCGCCGTAGGGGTAACAAACGGCGTGGCGCTTGGCAGGGGCGTGGCCGTATTGGCCGGCGTGTTGGTCACCGCAGGAGTGGCGGACGGGTTGATTTGCTGCGCGCCGCCAGAGGCGGAAACGGCCGTGGATTGTGGATTGGCGACGGCCGTTGTGGGTTGAATGGGCGGCGGCGGCGGTACTGCCAAACTGCCAGATTTATACCCTGCGCTCAATTCGGCCGTGAGTTGTAAAAATGTATTGCCATATTCCAGACTCGGCTCAATCTGACTGCCCTCTTTCCATTCGTTAAACGAGGTGATAATCAGCATATCCGGTGAACTGGCGGCCGCGCCGCCAAAACTGGCGCGATAAAAATCGCCGTTACCCCGATCGCGGGAAAATGCCGCGTCGCCGCGTCCCAGCAAGGTGTCGTCCCAACCGGGCATGGCCGTGGCTACCCAATATTTATAACCGCCATACGTGGCGGCGGCGGCGCGGGTGTTAGACGCCCAACTGGCCGCTGTGCCCGCCGGGTTGCCCGACCAGGCGATGTTGTACAGGTGGAGGCCGTCAAACGCGCCCAGGTAGCTGGTATCGCCTCCCTCGGCAATCCAGATGCTGTTGCGGTCCGGGTCTACGGCGTTGCGAATCGTCACCCATTCACCGGCCGAAAGCAGCCAGTTGGCCCAGAAAAAGACCACCGGTTTGCCATCGACGCGCAAATAGGCGGGGTGGGTGGTGTGTGTGGCGAAAAGAGTGCGCAGCGCGTTGATCCGGTCGTCGTTGGTGGCAAAGAATGGGCTGCCGGTTTCAAAATCCACGGCCGCCTTAAAGCCACGCCCGCCCGCAATGTTTAGTAAGGCGCGGAAATTAGTTTCGGTCTGATTGTTCGCTTCCTGAGGCCCATACCAACTTTGCACGAACCCATCGATGCCGGCTGACTGCGCGTCGGATACCTGGCGTTGGATGACGCCGGTATCGGTAGAAAAGTAAGGCGATACCGGCTGGTAGGGCGTTTTGCCGGGTCCGAAGGCATCCGGGCTGTACCAGGCGTAATAAAACGCGAGGACGAGCCGTGTCTGGCCCTGGGCTTTGGCGACCGGAGGGCTAATCGCCTGGCCCAGCAGAAAAAGTAGGCCGATGACGGCTATTAGAAAAGGTGTTTTTGATTTGTTCATAAATGGTTCAGGCATTCGGGATCGGAAACGGCCGTTATTCGGCTCCTGGCCCCACATACCGATATTCCAGAGAGGGCGTGGTAAATTCTGTCAGTAAATCCAGCGTGCGTTCAGCCTCGGTTTTGCCCAGCTGCGTGGTAAAACCCAGGAGGATTTCCCGCAGGGTGGGCGTTTGATTGGCATATTCCACCACTCGAGGTTCGCCGCTGATGCCGCCTAGTTCAGCGGCTTTGGTGATGGCGTCCTGGAAATTGCCCAACTGATCGACCAGGCCATTGGCCAGCGCCTGACGCCCGGAATAGACACGGCCGTCGGCCAACCCTCTTACCTCTTCTTCGGAGAGGTGACGGCCGTCGGCGATCACACGCACAAACTCTTCATACGCTTCGTTGGTAATAGATTCCAGAATCGCGCGCTGTTCCGGCGTCAATTCTGCCCAGGTGCTGCCCATGGCTTTGTTTTCGCCGCTGGTGATATCAATGACTTTTACGCCTACTTTGTCGATCAATTCAGACGCGTCGTAAAGCGTCAGAATAACGCCCAGGCTGCCGGTTAGCGTGTCTGGGCGAGCAATGATGTAATCCGCCGGGGCGCTGACGTAATAACCACCGGAAGCGGCCACGCTGACCATGCTGACAACAATTGGTTTTTCGATGGTTTGCAGCCTTTCCCAAATTTGAGCTGACCCGGTTACCGAACCACCCGGACTGTCTACCAGGAGAACGATAGCTTTAACGCTGGGGTCATTAGCCGCGCTTTCCAGATCACGAATAACGCGCCCGCTGACTGCTTCACCGCCGGAGCCGGACTGATCGCCGCTTAGAATTGTTCCTTCAATGCGCACAACAGCGACTGCGTCGCCAAATCCGGCGCCTGATGTGCCGGGCGCGCCGGCGATACCCAAC
>JAKQCM010000363.1 GCA_029559155.1 Chloroflexota bacterium | reverse complement strand
AAGATGTCGTTGCAGTGTTCAGTAAATTTGTCTTCTACTTTGTCTAGGCTTCTAAAGCGTTTTTTGTTCACTGCTGGGGCAAGCGGCGCAATGGCTTTGCCGGTTACAATGTGTTTGCCTGCATCGGCCGGGTTGCTGGTGTGGCATGATGCACATGCAGCTTCTTTGCCATCTTTAAGCTTGAATTTACGGTTGTAGAAGGTTTTACCTTCAGCGACTGATGGTACAAACTCTGGGTTTACTGTTTGTGCAATACCTGTATATTTTTTGGTAAGCACTTCAGCATTGGTAACGTTGTTGGCAGCGTAAGCTTGCGTTGATAACGCAGCCAAGCCCAAAAACGCAGCTAAAACGATGTTTAATTTTTTCATGTGTTTCTCCGGTTAAAGTTGTTTAATAAAAAGCGTAAAGTTAAATATTAAAAAAATATGCCAATCTGTTCATTATTATAACATATTCAATCTATACAAATTTGCGGTAAGTCAAACGTCATTAGGCGAATTCTATGCCAATTTTGTTAAGAAAGCATGACAGCTTTGTAAATAAATTGTTGATACACGCGGATATCATAAATGTTTCACGTGAAACATCAACTTAAAACAAGGTTTTACATGACCTTAGCGACAGATTGCGTTAAAATTTCACTTCTTTGCGCTTTACGGCATTTTTGACGAAAACCTGAATTTTAATGATGAATTACCAAGATAATTTTGATGTGATTGTGGTGGGCGGCGGCCATGCAGGCACCGAAGCGGCGCTGGCTGCGGCCCGTATGGGGCAAAAAACGCTTTTGCTCACCCACAACATTGAAACTTTGGGCCAAATGTCGTGCAACCCAAGCATTGGCGGTATTGGTAAAGGCCATTTGGTGAAAGAGGTGGATGCGCTAGGCGGCGCGATGGCGGCGGCTACGGATATTGGCGGTATTCAATTTAGAATTTTAAATTCAAGCAAAGGCCCGGCGGTGCGCGCCACACGTGCGCAGGCCGATAGAATTTTGTACAAGGCGGCAATTCGCCATCAGCTTGAAAATCAGCCAAATTTGTGGCTGTTTCAGCAGGCGGTGGATGACATTATTTTAGAGGGCGAGCGCGTTGTTGGCGTGGTGACGCAAATCGGTTTGCGGTTCAAGGCAAAATCTGTGGTGCTGACCGCAGGCACGTTTTTGGGTGGTTTGGTGCATGTGGGGTTGCAAAACTATAGCGCCGGCCGTGCGGGCGACCCGCCTTCTATTTCTTTGGCGGCGCGTTTACGTGAGCTTCATTTGCCAGCAGGCAGGTTAAAAACTGGCACGCCGCCACGCATTGATGGCCGCACCATTGATTATTCAGTGATGACGATTCAGCCGGGTGATGACCCTGTGCCGGTATTTTCATTTTTAGGGAATGCCGCGCAGCACCCCGCTCAACTGCCCTGCTGGATTACGCATACGAATGAACGCACGCATGAAATTATTCGTAGTGGCTTAGACCGCTCGCCCATGTACACAGGCGTGATTGAAGGCGTGGGCCCGCGCTATTGCCCAAGCGTGGAAGATAAAATTCATCGTTTTGCCGATAAAGAATCGCACCAAATATTTTTAGAACCCGAAGGCTTGAACACCAATGAGATTTACCCAAATGGTATTTCAACCAGTTTGCCGTTTGATATTCAGCTGGCGCTGGTGCGCTCGGTACGTGGTTTAGAAAACGCACATATTTTGCGCCCGGGCTATGCGATTGAGTATGATTATTACGACCCGCGCGGTTTGAAATCAAGTTTGGAAACCAAAGCGATTCAAGGCCTGTTTTTTGCGGGGCAAATTAACGGCACCACGGGCTATGAAGAGGCCGCGGCGCAAGGCCTGTTCGCAGGCATCAACGCCGCGCTGCAGTGCAGGGGCGAAGACCCGTGGCTACCCGCGCGCGACGAAGCCTACCTGGGTGTGCTGGTGGACGACCTGATCACCAAAGGCGTGACCGAGCCGTACCGAATGTTCACCAGCCGGGCCGAGTTCCGCTTGCAGCTGCGCGAGGACAACGCCGACATGCGCCTGACCGAGACCGGGCGCCGGCTGGGCTTGGTGGACGACGCGCGTTGGGACGCTTTCAGCCGCAAGCGTGACGCGGTTTCACGTGAAACCGAACGCCTGAAGTCGACCTGGGTGAACCCGCGCAACCTTCCCAAGGAAGAGTCCGAGCGGGTGCTGGGCAAGGCAATCGAGCACGAATACAACCTGTTCGAGCTGTTGCGCAGACCGGATGTCAGTTATGCAGCGCTGATGTCTCTGCAAGATGGTGCCCATGCCTCTACGGATGTCACGCCCGGTGTGCTCGGTGAGCTCAGTGCACCGGTGATCGAGCAGGTCGACATTGCGGCCAAATACGCCGGTTACATCGACCGCCAGAAAGACGAGGTTCAGCGCGCCGCCTACTACGAAGGCCTGAAGCTGCCGCCTGATCTGGACTACATGCAGGTGACGGCCTTGTCGATCGAGGCGCGCCAGAAGCTGGCCCGCCACCGCCCCGAAACATTAGGCATGGCCAGCCGGATTTCCGGCATCACGCCGGCCAGCATTTCGCTGTTGCTGATTCACCTGAAAAAGAGTGGAATCCGGGTGCGGGATGTCACGGCGCAACCGGCAGACCGGTCGTCCTGACAACGGCGGAGGCCCGGGTGCGGTGCCCGACTTCTCAAGGCATGCCGCGCAATCTGATCGAGGAGGGAAAACCGGATGACGCGGAACAGACAACGCGGAGCCTTCATGATGGCCCGGGCGCTTCTGGTGGTGGGCATTCTGGTGGCCATGCTGGTGATCCCGGTGTACCTGAAGAAGGAGCGAGAGAACCGCGAGGCGGAGGTGCATCGCAAGGAGCTGGAAATGAGCCGAGGCCCGACGGCCGCGCCCGCGTCCGCTGCATCGCCAGGCCGATCCGATGGGCCGCGTCCCATCGGGCATGGCCTGAGCTTCGCGTTGATGGCCGATCTGCCGCCGCTGGTTCCCGAACTCGTGCGCCTGGGCTGCCAGGGTGAGCCCGCGCCGCAGGACCAGCCGCGCCAGGGCGCCTGCAATCCGATGCAAGGCGACACCAGTTGCCGCACGGTCTTGCCGGTCCTGTGCGTGCGCCCGAGTGCCGCGCCGGCGCCGGCCGGCTTCGACCCTACGCGGGGTGTCTGGGTCGGCGGCGCGCTGGGTGGGACCCAACCCGTGATGGGCGCGGTGGTCGAGTCCGAAGCCATGGGCTCGGCGCGGTGCGAAAAAGAACTGGGCCCGGGCTGGCAGATGGCCGGGTTGTCGGTGGGCGGGTCCGGTGCCTGGGCGCTCCAGGGGCAGCGCGGCCCGGGCCTGACCGCGCACACGCGCTACTGGGTTCACGCTGCGGACCAGAAAGCCAACTGCTGGGACAGCGGCGGGTGAGGCGTGACACCAGTTTCACGTGAAACACCCACAATGGCAGGCGACAATCCACGGATTTAGCCGTCTCGTCCGACCATGACCGAAACCGCCACCGACCTTCGCCCCGTGCTGATCCGCTCCGCCGAGGCGATGGGCCTGGCTTTGTCCGACCGCGAGATCGACCTCCTGATGGGCTACCTGGATCTGATCCGCAAATGGAACAAGGTCTACAACCTCACGGCGGTGCGCGAACCCGGCGCCATGCTGACCCACCACCTGCTCGACAGCTTGGCCGTGGTTGCGCCGCTGCGCGGACAGCTGGCCCGGCGCCAACCAGGTGGCGACGCGCCCGTCCGCCTGCTCGATGTCGGCTCCGGCGCAGGGCTGCCCGGCGTGGTGCTTGCGATCTGTTGTCCGGAAGTGACCGTAACCTGCGTCGACACGGTGGCCAAGAAAGCCGCCTTCATCCAGCAGGTGGCGGCCACCTTGAGACTGCCCAATCTGCGCGGACTGCACGCACGG
>JAKQCM010000362.1 GCA_029559155.1 Chloroflexota bacterium | reverse complement strand
TTTGCCGGCGACGGCCCTCTCGTGGCCTATGCCTTTGTGGACCAGTACGATAATCTGCGGTTTGCCATAAACCTACAAACTCCGCAGCCGGATCTGGAGGCGGAGATCGTCGATTGGGGCGTGGCCTGCCTGCGACGCGCCATGGGGGCAGAAGACAAGACGCGCACCCTCGACGCCAGCTGCCGCGAAGATGATGTCGAGCAAATCGCCTTTCTCCAGCGGCACGGTTTTATACGGCAAGACACCCGCTCGCTTCATCTGGTCCGCTCCCTCCTTGAATCTGTTCCTGCCCCTCAGTTGCCCGACGGATTTACCATCCGTCACGTCCAGGGGGAGCAAGAGGTGACGGCGCTTGTGGCGCTGCACCGCGCCGCATTTGGCACAGAGTACATGACGCCTGAAGAACGTTTGGCGATGATGCGCGTGCCGGAGTATGAGGCGGAATTGGACCTGGTTGTCGTTGCGCCTCCCAGCGGACAATTGGCGGCTTATTGCCTCTGTGGAATTAGTCAGGAAGAAAATGAGCGCACCGGACGACGGGAAGGGTTCACGGACCCTGTGGCGACGCATCCGGATTTCCAGCGTCGGGGATTGGCGCGGGCGCTTTTACTTACTGGGCTGCGCAAGTTACAAGAACGAGGGATAGACACGGCCGTATTGGGCACAGGCAGCGATAATGAGCCGATGCTGCGTACTGCCCAGTCCGTCGGGTTTCGGGTCCAGACCACAACGTGCTGGTTTTCCCGGTCAGTTATCCGGTAAAGATACTTGCCGCCCCCTGGGTGTGACGCTGTCCCTCGCTTGAGGGCAATAACGATTTGAGTGTGGGGTGGCTTCCCAACGGCGCAAAGGGCGCCGTTTACAGGCGGCTTACGGCCGTTCGGCCAAAACCGACAGGGCAGGCAAAGCCCGACCATTGAAATCGAAAAGAGCCACGTTCTCCCAGAACGAGCCAAAGCCGGGGGTCGCCACAGCTTCCGGCGCCCAGTAATACACCCCCCTACCCTGCGGCGCAGCCTGCACCAGCGCCAGCACATCGCGCAAAAAAGCCGCCTGCCCGGCAGGCGTGGCCGGATAGACCGGCAGCAGCTGCTGAGTCTGGCCCACCAGATTATGGGTGTCGTCCTGCCAATCCAGGGTCCAGGGGTAAGCCGTTTCCACCAGGACAATCTCTTGCGGGTAACGTCGGCTCAGGTCTTGCAGATTGGCCGCCAGGTCTTCCAGGCTGCCCTGCCACCAGGGATAGTACGTCAGCCCTAAAACGTCAAATGCGACGCCCTGCGCCTGAAGGTTGTCGAGGAACCAGCGGCAGACGACATTATTGGCCCCGGCGTCCAAATGCAGCATGATTTGTACCTGGTCGTCAGGCTCCAGGGCATCCTGAACCCCGGCGATGCCGGCTTGCAGCAGGGCGGCAAATTGCGGCCAGTTCCCATCATAATCACCGCCGACGCGCCCCTCATCCCAAAGAAAGCCGGGGCTGATCTCGTTGCCGATTTGCACCATGTGGGGCAAGGTTCCCTGCGCTTTCAGCGCGGTGATGAGGTTGAGGGTGTAGGCGTAAACGGCCGTTTCCAATTCAGCCCCGTCCATATCCATCCAGGCCGCCGGTTTTGCCTGGTGGCCGGGGTCGGCCCAGGTGTCGGAGTAATGGAGGTCCAGCAGCAGGGCCATATCCAGGGCGTGGATGCGCCGGGCCAGCGCCAGGGTTTCGGCCGTGCCGTTGTGGCCGTCGGCCGGCTCCACCCAGACGCG
>JAKQCM010000351.1 GCA_029559155.1 Chloroflexota bacterium | reverse complement strand
GATGGTTTCCAGGAGCAACGGCCGTTCGCCGGCGCTCTCCGGGGCGACGAATAGATACAAAACGGCCGTGGTCAAAAACGAGAAAAGAGTCAGCCCAATGGTCCATCGCGGCGAGAAAAACAAAGCGCTCAACAGCAGCGGAAAGACGATGAAGTATGGCAATGGGCTGAGGGTGTGGGGAGCCAGCGGCAAGACCACACTAAACAAAAACAAGATGACGATAAAAACGGCCGTCACCATCTCCGTATACCCGCGCCGGGCCAAAACATACAACAAAGAACCGGCCAGCCAAATCACGCCCAACATCCACCAAATCCGAGGATGAGGAATTTCAGGTTTTTTCAGAGCTTCGTAAATTAAAATCAGGCTGCCAAACAAGGTAAACAATAGCAAAATGATCAGGAGCAGCCGAGATCGCCGCCGCGCTTCCAAATCAACCAACAAAGCCGATGGCCGAGTTAAAAAGTCCGCGATTGGTAAGCAAAATTTAGAGAAAGTATCAGGGGAGAGGGTTTTTTTGCGCGACATCAATATCCTCTGAGGGCATAAAGTCAGGTGAATGCTTAATGGCTGGGTAGAAAACGAAACATTTCCAGGCTCACTATTCCGCTGCCGCTGCGCAGCAATATCATGATAATAAATGGTCCAACGCGGCATGCCACATCAATCGGGCAGATACGGCAAGGTTTCAGATTGGACCAATTTTTAAAGATTGGTCCAATTTCAGAGTTAAAGTCAATGGCTACTGAGTACCTGCGCCAACATATTGGCCAGTTGCTGAAAATCAAACGGCTTCAACAGCCAACCGGCCGCATAATGGCTCTTTACCATCTGCGCTTCAGCTTCCATGGGATGACCACTCAGGATTACGACCGGGAGCCTTAATCCCCATTGTTGGATGGTCTCTAGCAATTCCTTGCCGCCAATTTCCGGCATGACCAGGTCGCTTAAAACCAGGGCAATGTCGTGGTCGGTTGTCGGCGCGCCTGTTTGGGCGTTGTCTGCCTGCTGCCGAAGCAGCGCCAGGGCTTCACGGCCGTTTGCGGCCGTCAACGGGTTATAATTCAACATGCTTAACATACTGGCCAGAGCTTCGCGTAATGTGGCGTTATCTTCCACGATCAACACAGTTTCCCCATTTCCCAGGCGCACATCCGGAGCGGCGACGGCCGTGTCTGCCGCTGGCGTCACGCGAACCGCCGGCAGGTAAATAATAAACGAAGTCCCCCGGCCGCTCTCGCTCCACACGTCGATGTGCCCATTGTGCTGTTTAATAATCCCGTAAACCTGGGCCAGGCCCAACCCGCTGCCTTTACCCGGCTCTTTTGTCGTAAAAAATGGCTCGTAGATGTGGGGCAGCGCCTCCTGCGAAATTCCGATGCCGGTGTCCTGCACAACGATTTTCACCCAATCCCCGGCCTGCATCTCGGCCATGGGCGGCGTCATCGCCTCGTCCAAATGCAAGCCTTCCAGGCTCAGGCGCAGCTCGCCGCCATCCGGCATGGCGTCTCGCGCATTCAAAACCAGGTTAATGAACACCTGTTGAATACGCGTCGGATCGGCGTGGATGAAGTACTCGCCGGCGGCCATATTCAGACGAATGCGAATGAACTCTGGTATGGTGCGCTGCCACAACTCAACCTGCTCCCTCAGAAACGATGCCAGATCCAACGAGTGGGGCTGAAGGATAGCCCGTCGGCCAAAATCTAAAATTTGCTGCACCAAATAAGCGGCGCGTTCGGTCTGGCGCACGATTGTGCCCATACGAGTGTACAATTCGGCTGGCAGATTCGGCGCGGTCAGGCTCATTTCGGCGTACAACATGATGATGGCCAGGATGTTGTTAAAATCGTGGGCAATGCCGGCCGCCAACTGCCCCACGGCCGCCAGTCGTTCCTGTTGAATGAGCTGTGTCTGCGTCTGCTGTAATTCGGCCAACGCCGCTTCCAGATGGCGGTGGTTTTCGCGCAGCGCCTCTTCTGCCCGCTTGCGCTCGGTTATATTCATGGTTACGATAACCACGTTCCAATCGGGAAAGGCGACGGGAACGGCGCTAACGTCTGTCCAAATAACAGTGCCATCTTCTATGACAACGCCCGTCTCCACATGCTGAACAGATTGCTGAGTCCTGACCGCGCGCCTGCTGGCTAATGCTTCAGGCGGCATGGGAGAGCCATCCGCCTGAAGATAGACTCTGTTGCGGTAATCGCCCTTCCGCATTTCGACATCAGAAATAACCATGATGTCGGCCAACGCCGGATTCATATATACCAGGTTGCGCGACTTGTCTAAAATGGCAACCCCTACCGGCAATATGTCGAACAGCAGCCGCAGTTTTTCTTCGCTTTCGCGCAGCGCTTCTGCCGCTTTTTTGCTGTCGGTGACATCACGGTTGCTGGCTCGCCGCCCCAACCAGGTTCCATCGTCGGCGTAAACAGGCTGACAAACATGGTTGATCCACCGAACTTCACCTTGACGTGTCAAAATACGGAAATCCATGACGGCGGCGGCGGCGGTTTGTATATCGTGGAGATGGCTTGTTACTTTTTCCAGGTCGTCAGGATGGACGAGTTTGTTCAGAAGCGTGTCATCTTCTAAGAATTCCTGGACCGAGTAGCCGGTTATGCGTTCGCAGGCGGGAGAGATGTAGCGGTAACGGCCGTCTAGCCCTACCCAATACTCCCAATCATACGTAAATTCGGCCACCGTGCGGAACTTTTCCGCGTTCTCGCGCAGCGCCGCTTCCGCCAATTTACGCTCGTTCAACTCGCTTTGCACCTGGGCAAACAGCCGGGCATTTGTCTGCGCCGAATTGATGTGCAGAGCCAGCGCCTCCAGCAGCTTTAAGTGGTTTTCGGTATAGGCGTTGAGCTGATAACTCATCACCTGAATGACGCCATTCACCTGTTCGCCGGTTTTAAGGGGCACAATGAGCGCCGACCTGGTTATATCTCCGTCTTCGGGGAGTTCATCCTCTAGCACCACTTCGTTCGTTTCGTCGTCGATAAAGTAGATGGTTTGGGTGGTTTTTCGCTGGGCTACGTAATCGTTCAGCAAGAGAGGTTTGCCAGTCCGAATGGCCAGGCTTTGGGTCCCACGCCCTTCCGGCTCCAGAGGTATCGGCGGGTACGCGCTGACATCCTGGGCTTCACCCCTCCCGACCCAATGGGCCTGGCAGGTAATTAGCTCCGTCGATGGGTCGAAGGCGGAGATGATCAGGCCATCGCACGGCAAAATTGCCGACAGGAATTCAAAAATTGTTTGATAAATTTCATTTATGTCCAGCGTGCGATTGAGCCGTTGGCTGGCATCATAGAGAAGCCTGATTTGTTCGCTTTGCCGCCGGGCTGATTCTTCAGCCTGTTTTTGTTGTGTAATATCACGGAAATTGAAGAGGATGCCTTCGACGCCGGGTTCGGTGAGTAAATTGGAAATGGTGCTTTCTAACCAACGCCAGCTCCCGTCTTTGTGCCGGAAGCGGTACTGGGTGGTGGCGACTTTGCCCGGTTCTTGGATCAAGTCGATCAGCAGGGTGATAACGGCCGTGACATCATCCGGGTGCGTCAAGGCGGCCATATTTGTGTTTTGAATGTCTGCTATTGTGTAGCCCAGAAGCCGCAAAGCCGAAGGGCTGACATACGTCAACCTTCCTTCGGCGTCGATCAGATTTATGGCATCCGGGGCGTTTTCGATGAGCGCGCGAAAACGATTTTCGCTTTGCTGCAAGGCGATTTCACTGCGCTTTTGTTCGGTGATGTCATGCAGTGTGCCAAACATTTTGACACTGCCGCTGACAGGGTCGGTGTCCAGGCTGCCCATGCTGTGCACCGTGCGAACCTCGCCGCTGGCATGGCGAATGCGATAAATGTGGTCGAACGGCCGTCCACTTTGAATGGCATCCGCAAACATCCCTAATACTTCGGCCATATCTTCGGGATGAATGAGCGCAACAAATTGATCGCCTGTCGGCATGCCATCGGCCAAATTCAGGCCAAAGATACGAAACGTTTCATCCGACCAGATCACCTCGCCGGTTTGAATATCTAATTCATAATAGCCAAAATGGGCAATCGCTTCGGCCTCTTTCAACCGCCGCTCTTTGTACTGGGCAAACAACTCCGCCTGTTTACGTTCGGTAATATCGATGGTGAAACCGGCCAGATAGTGCGCCTGACCTTCACTGATGATGGGGAATTTGGTCGTGAGATAAAACCGTCCGTCGAGTTCTTCCTCAATTTCGATTTGCTTCCCTTCGTGCAAAACCCGCAAATCGTCGGCCATCATGTTTTTAGCCAGATCTGAGGGGAAAAGATCGTCCATCGTTTTTCCCAACAGCTCTGAAACAGGTCGGCCAAGCATCCTCTCATAATTCCGGCTCAGTCTGATGCTTCTGGTGTCTTTGTCCTTGAAGAACACATAAATCGGGCTGTGCTCCATGAACTGGTTAAATATCTCTTCGCTTTCACGCAGAGCCTGTTCTGTTTGTTTTTGTCTGGTGATATTGCTGATGACAAGATAGCAAATCGGCGAGCCGTCGGCCTCTGGCTGGCTTACCACCCCTTCTGATTGCACCCAAAGGAAACGGCCGTTCCCCTGTAACAACCGCAATTCACAAGCGTGCGACGCGCCCGTGTCAAACAACTGCTGGCAATGGTGGGCAAACGTATCCCGGTCGTCGGGCGAGATATAGCGATCGATCGGCTGGTTTACCAGAGCTTCTTTTGCCTCCCCCACAAAACCCGCCAACGTCTGATTGGCGGCCACAATCCTTCTGCTCTCGTCGATGGTTGCATGACCAACCGGCGCCAGATCGTAAAGGTCTGCATACCGCGCCTGCGCCGCTTTTAATTCCGCCCGCGCCTGGCGAAGTTCTTCGTTTTTTGTCTCCAACTCAATCTGGCAAGCCTGCAATCGAGAGAATGCTTCTTGCACGGCTTCAGGCGGTATCCTCTCCGGCGAATCAGGCGCTTGCGCCGCCCATCTTACCGGCAGGGGTTGGGACATATCATCAGGATTTGAATCTTTTTCATTCATGATTTTGCTCGGCATGGACACTTTCTTGATCCCACGGTTCATCAGGCATCAATCTGCTTGTTGCAAATGGTTTGATGGCACGCCCCATTCCGCCTTTTCCCACCGGAGCAAATATCGTTTCCCCAATTGCGCAAATGGTTCTATGAAATTCTCTTGCGAAAAGTGACGGGATGGTAGACACGGCTAAGAAAATCTCTTGCGGTATCAATTACGCAAACTTTACTCGCGCCAGGTAAGCCGTTACGGTGGTTAGATTGGCCAGGAAGGGTGTGCGTGTATAAAAACGGCCGTTTCTCATCACCCCAAATACCAACCTTGTTAATGAGCGCACGATCAAGAAGTGGCTCCCACGCACCACCTCATTATACACGAACTTGCCCTCCATCGATGCGCGCCTGTTCGGATAATCCGGCAGCGTGCAAATAAAGGCCGGCGCGTTGGTCAGGTGATGGATGAAGGGGGAAACGGCCGTGTCGCATCCCATGAGATTCGGCTGGCAAACAAATCAGATTTTAGCGTTTCGTGGGGAATTAAGGCTGATGGCTGTCCAAAAAACTATTTCAGCGAGCCAATTCTATTCCTCTCACTTGGCGTAACCGGCGTTGCGAAGCCAGGCGCAGGTCTCCGTAAAAGCGGTTTCCGCAGGCACCACAGGCTCATAACCAAAATCCCGCTTCGCCTTGGCATGAGAGAAGAAAAAGTCAACACATGTCGAAGCCACCGTGTACCGGGTAAGTCTGGGTCGGGAAGGACCAACCCCCCATTTCGCCAAACGCTCAGAAACCGCCGCCAAACCATACGCCATCCGAAAAGAAAGCCGCCGGGTAGTCGGAGGAAAACCAAGAGCAGCCAGGAAGGGGTCAAAAAAAGTGTAGAAATTAGACGGCGCATGATCGCCAATGAAATAACATTGCCCGGCAACCGGCGAGCCATCCACGAGCGACTCGGCCGCCAGGACGTGGGCCGCTGCTGCATTGGCCACATACACATGCCCAAACCGCGCCGACCCATCACCCAGGTGAATCCACTGCCCATTTTTGACACTCTGCAGAATTTGGGGGAATCGCGTCGTATCGCCCGGTCCATAAATGCCGGCCGTCCGCAAAGCGCAAGTCAACAGCCCTTGTTGGCCGTTTGCCGCCAATGTTTCCCGTTCCGCCACGCTTTTTGTCCAACCATAATCGTCCAGATGTTTGTCTGGATAGGGCAGCGATTCGTCCTGGCCGGCAATAGGCGAACCATCAAAAACAACATCAATGGAACTGGTGTAGACCAACCGCTTCACGCCGGCCTGGTAACAAGCCTGGATGACGTTGCGGTTGCCTTGAATGTTGATGTCTATCAGGCGTTGACGGCTGCGTGGTCCCCAATCAATAAGCGCGGCGGTATTAAACACCGTGTCGCAGCCATCACAGGCCTGAGCAACGGCCTCGGCGTCCCGAATATCGCCCACCACGCTTTCCACCAACCTGGTAGACGGCGTTTTCAGATCAAATATCCGTACCGACAGCCCTCGCTGATACAAAGCCTGAACGAGATGTCTGCCTAAAAAGCCATTACCGCCAATCACTAATACTTTATTCATATCGGATCAATTGTCGCGCAAGAATTAAAAAAGCAAAATGAGCCTCGTGCGCCATATAAATTTGAGGGATCCTCTCAAGTAACCCTTGGTTTACTCAGCCAATAAGTTTACCTAATGTTAGCAATTTCACGAAATTTAGTTTAACGCGAGGTAATTATGCCCACCTTCTCTCTTTACCCGACGGCCGTTCAAAGGTAAGATTTTTTACCTTACCGACATCTTACATACCACACACGCACATTGATTCGACCTAAAAAGTTTCGTAAGTGGTCTCCCAACCAACCCTTGATCGCTACAGAAGAGCAACAGATTGCGCAGTTTTATTATCCGTGTTTATCCGCGTCAATCCGTGTCCCATTTTCAGAGGAGACGACATGAGCGCAGGCTCAACACCATGAATGAAAATCCGCAGATTTCGCCGATGACGCAGATTCTTCTCTGCACCTCTGCGCCTTTGCGCCTTTGCGTTAAATTCTTTTCAGAGGAGGATGGCATGACAACAATTTTTGCCAAAATTGTAAGTGGGGAACTGCCCTCAAAGATGGTTTATCAGGATGAGTTGGTGACGGCGTTTCGGGACATCAACCCGATTGCTCCGACTCATATTTTAATTGTGAGCAACAAAATCATCCCTACCGTGAATGATCTAACGGAAGATGATGAGAAAATTACCGGCCGTATGATGACCGTGGCCAAAAAGTTGGCCGAAGAGGAAGGCATTGCCGAAAGCGGCTACCGTCTGATCATTAACTGCAATGGGCATGGCGGGCAGGAGGTGTTTCACTTGCATATGCACCTGGTGGGGGGACGGCCGTTAGGCCCCATGCTCTACCATCAAAAATAATCCTAACCCGACAGGCGCACGATGACCTGTCGGGTTTTCTCACGGCTCGCTCGTGACCGCGTTGCCATCTTCACGGCAGGCGCAGGCTTCTTTGTCGACGCCGCCTCGGCTGAGCAGCCCGTCGTATTCGCGTCCCAAGCCCTGCGTCACCCAACCGGCCAATTCCAACGGCATTACACCATCGGCGGAAACCCAACGGCCGTTATACAACCGCGCCACATGCACATGCGTGCCATTAGAAAACCCACCCTCGCACGACGGATGCCCCAGCCGATCGCCCGTTTGCACAAACGCGCCTTCCGCAATCCTGTCGCGGGTTTCCAGGTGCATGTACAAAAGCGCCCAACCGGTCCCCGCAAAGCCATCCTCATCCAGATCGACCACCACCGCGCCTTTGTCGCTGCGCACCACCAGGCCATCGGCCATCGCCGTCACCCAGGCGTCGGATTGCACACAACCCAGTTCGTCCGCCGGGGGAGCAAAATCAATCGCCGCCCAGGCTGAGCCTGAAGCCCAGCCGCCATGCGGCCCGCCGGTAAAATACCAGGTCTCGCCGCCGCCCCAGGGAAGCTGCAAGGGCGGCTGGCGCAAATCGGCCGGCCACAGCGGGTCCACGGTATAGGCGAATGGGCTGCCAAACAAACGGTTGAAGGTGGCAAAAAAGCCATTTGCGCCCACGTCTTGCTGCCAGCTTTCGTAGGTGACGCCGGGGAAGGAACCGAGCGCATTTTGCACTCCGGCCGTGCCATCATTGATGTCGGCGGCGTAGGCCAGGCGGGTTCCGTCGGCCAGGGTTGTGGCGGTGATGCCGCCTTCGGCACGGCCGTAATAGCCCCAATTGAGCAGGTTGGCCGCGCGGCTTAGTTGTTGATACAGTCCGGTGAGATACTCTTCCTCGTAACCCATTGGGAAAGCGGAGGTGTTGGCGCCGGAAACGGCCGTTTTCGTCACCCACCCCGCGCGATGCTCCAAAATCGCCAGCAGCAGACGCGGATTAACGCTGAACCGGTCGGCTATCAACTGCACGATTTCTGGGCCAGACATGGATGTGCCTTCTACATCCTCGCTAAACGTGAGCAAATAACCGCCAAACGGCGCTGCAAAGGCGCGCACGTCAAAATCTTTGGCCGCCGGACCATACACCAGCTCGCTGTCGGGAATAATTTTGAAACTGGGGCCGGTGGCTTCGATGACGCTGGGAACCAGCACTTCTTGCCCCACCAGCAGCATATCGTCGGGATTGATCTGGTTGAGCGCCAACAATTCTTCCACAGTGGCCCCGTAGAGTTGGGCGATATAGCTCAGTGTCTCGCCCGCGCCCACAAAATGAGTGGCCACAGGTCCGCCGCCAACGGCCGTTGCATGAGGCGAATCCGGCGTGGGTGTGCCGGTGTAAGCCGGCAGGGTGGGCAAAACCATTTCCGGGATGATGGGAGTGGGCACGTCATCGCCGGACTGCGCCGGAATAGACGCCGCGCCGGCCAGCGTCGGCTGGGCTTCGCCGCCGCCGGGCACAGCCGGATCCGGCCGCTCACAGGCCGCCAGCAGCAGGGACAATAAAAGGAGCGCGCACAGGGGAACGGCCGTTGCCACCCTGCCTATGCCGACAAAAAGGTTATCTTTCATAAGTCCCTCGTAGTTTCAGAGACCGAAGATTGGAAATTGGATGGTCTTCAATCTGCAACAAAATGCGGCTGTGGAGCAAGGGCCTTAACGGCCGTTGTGCATAAAATCCTGCGCCGCCAAATAATCCAACACCGTCTGCGAAAATTCATGATGCGATTCACGGCTGTATTTTACCGTCGTATAAATCTGCGCCAGATTCTCCACCCCAGACGTCTCAATCAGCTCGCGCAAATTAGGAAAGCTCATGTACCGCTGCCAGCCCTTCACTTCACGCTCGCGGTAAATCTCCCGAATGCGCTCGTCGCTGTAATCCTGGTAAGTCTCATGATGCACCAATCCGTCCAATGGCAGCCGGTCGCGCAGCGCCGGATCTTCGTCCGGGTAGCCCAACGAAAAGCCCACCACCGGAATCACATTGCGCGGCAAACGCAAAATACGGCCGATTTCGTCACAATTGGCCAGAGTACTGCCCATGTAACAAATTCCCAAACCGCGCGCTTCGGCCGCCAAAGCCACATTTTGCGATACCAATGTCGCGTCAATCGCCCCAATCATAAAACTCATAAAATTATCAAAGTTGTCCGGCGCGTCACTCACGCGCAGCCATTGGCGCATTCGGTGAAAATCGGCGCAAAATGTTAACAAGACCGGCGCCTCTAGCACCATTTCTTGCTCCATGTGCGGCACAAACAGCGCCTCGCGCAGCGCCCGGTCGCGGGTGACGATAATGGAATAGGACTGCATATTGCCAGACGACGAAACCCGAATCCCCGCCGCCAAAATCTCGTCTAACAAATCATCGGGCACCGCATCCGCCCGGTAACGCCGAATAGAGCGATGGCCGCGTATTGATTCATCAATTGACATAAAACCTCTCCCTTGCAATCCAGGACAAATAACCTGGCTTTGACGCCCTGTTGCTAAAGCACAACTTCCAATCTCTACCCGCCCATGCTCAATCTTGAAGGCCAAAATAAACGTGTTTGTACCAGCCAGGATATTAAGGGAAAATGGATGGTATGCAAGCAAATTATGTACAACGACTCCGACTGACATTTAAAAAAGAAGGGCCGACGCGTTTTATCGGCCATTTGGATCTGGCGCGGACGATGGAACGCTCGCTCAATCGGGCGCGAATTCCCATGTCTTACAGCCAGGGATTTAACCAACGGCCGCGTATGCAAATGGCCGCAGCCCTACCATTGGGTTACACCAGCGCCTGCGAACTGGCCGACATCTGGCTGAAAGAAGCCATGGAACCGGAAACCGCGCGGCAGCAAATGATGGTTCGTATGGCCCCCGGCATTGATGTGTGGCAGGTGGCGGAAGTAGGGCTTAAAGAACCGGCGCTGCAAACGCGCACGGCCGATTCCACCTACGAAGTGACTCTGCTCGACCCGGTGGACAGAGACCACCTGCAAGCCAAAATCGCCGATCTGCTGGCGGCGGAATCGCTGCTGCGCGAGCGGCGCGACAAGCCATATGATTTGCGCCCCTTGCTGCTGGACCTGACGCTGCTGCCGCCAACTGGCGAACTAACGCAGCTTTCGATGCGCCTGATGCTGCGCGAAGGCATGACCGGCCGGCCGGATGAGGTGCTCGACGCCCTGGCGTTTGATCCGCTGGCGGCGCGGGTGCATCGCACAGCCATTTCATTGTCCCCGCTGCCAGAGGAAGGCTGATTGAGGCGGGCCAAGGGCTTGTGGGCTGGTTTGGTGGTTGGTTTGTTGGTGGGGTGCAGTGGCACGGCCGTTCCCGCTACACCCCTTGCGCCCACGCCCATCATGCCCCAAGCCACACTCATGCAGCCGGCAACGGAAACGGCCGTTCCCCCCGCTGACCCCTCGCAAACCGCCACTCCCGCCCCCACACCCATCCCCGATACCGGCTGGCAAACCATCCAGCCAGGTCTGGAACTGCGCGCCATCCACCTGTACAACGACGCCGGAACAGCCCGCGAACGCATGACTTTCCTGCGCCTGGACCCGGCGCAGTTTACCTTCCGCATTGCCTACAAACCGGGCGCGCCGCAATCCATCCCTCAATGGCAGGCAGAAACCGGCGCGCTGCTGGTCGTGAATGGCGGCTATTTCACCCCCGAAAACATCGCCACCGGCCTGATCATCGTTGATGGGCAGGCCAGCGGCAGCAGTTATGGCGACTTTGCCGGGATGTTGGCGGTTGACGAACGCGGCCCGGAACTGCGCTGGTTGGCGGAACGGCCGTATACCCCCGGCGAATCGCTCCTGTACGCCCTGCAATCCTTCCCCATGCTGGTGAAACCCGGCGGCGCGCTGGGGTTTCCAAATGATGATGGGCTGACCGCGCGGCGCACGGCGATTGGACAGGATGGAAACGGCCGTATCCTCTTCATCTTCGCCCCCTGGGGCAGCCTGACCCTGCACGAACTGAGCGCCTTCCTGGTCGATTCCGACCTGGAATTGGACATCGCCTTCAACCTGGATGGCGGCCCTTCGACGGGAATGATGTTGGCGGGAGAAACGGCCGTAGAAATCCCCGCGTTTAGCCTGCTGCCGGCCGTGATAACAGTTCAGGCCCGGTGATCGCCCTACAGGACCGTTTCCCGCTTAGGGCGATTGCATACTCGCCAATTTCAGATGTCTCAAACGGCCTCGCCAGGGCGTAAACGCCCCTGCTAGATAACAACGCCGGTTAAAACCGGCTTAAAGCTCCGTTTACGGGGCGTTGTTTGGTAGCCAGATGCTTTAGCATCTGGCGGAACGACCGCAAAGTTGAGTATGCAATCGCCCTGATTTCCCGCTGGCTTTCTTTGACAATGCGGAGCGGGCTGGTTATAATTCCCCTTCGTCTGTACGGGCTTCCGTCCACTGCCCGTACAATTTTATAATCAGACGCAGCCGGCATCCTGAATGCCGGTTCTTTTTGGAGGTATGTTGTGTACGCAATCGTAGAAAGTGGCGGCCGGCAATACCGCGCCGAAGAGGGTCATGGTTTTTCAGTCGAAAAACTGCCCTACGAAGTCGGTGACCAAATCGTGCTGGAAAATGTTTTACTCCTGGCCAATGGCGACGGGGTAAAAATTGGACAGCCAACACTGGCAGGCGTTTCGGTAAAAGCAACGGTCGTAGAACAATATCGTGGTGAGAAGATTTTTGTCTGGAAATACAAGCCCAAGAAGCGGTATCGCCATCGGGCAGGACATCGGCAAAGTTATACCCGTTTGCGCATCGATGAGATCGTTGCAGGTTAAGGAGAAAGTATCATGGCACATAAGAAAGGTGGCGGTTCAACACGTAACGGCCGTGACAGCAATGCAAAACGCCTGGGTGTCAAACGATATGGCGGCGAACACGTCATTCCCGGCAACATCATTTTGCGCCAGCGCGGCACCAAAATTCGCCCCGGCAGCTACGTCGGCCTGGGCAAAGATTACACGATTTATTCCCTGATCGAAGGTCAGGTGACATTTGAGATGAAACACGGCCGTAAATACGTCAGTGTTTATCCCCCCAAGCAGCAAGAGGCCTAGTCATCATGAAAGAAGACATCCATCCAAAATGGTATCCCGATGCCAAAGTCATCGTTGATGGTGAAGTCGTGATGACCGTAGGCGCTACCCGCCCAGAACTCCGCGTGGAAATCTGGTCAGGCACCCACCCCTTCTACACAGGCACACAGCGCCTGCTGGACACTGAAGGGCAGGTTGATCGCTTCATGCGCCGTTTGCAGCGCCGCGAAGCCTTCATCGCCGAACAAGTATCCGAAGAGCAGAAATCCGTCCCCACCAACCTGGAAGTTTCCGCCATGGCTCTTGGCACGCGCGCTGAAAAAGCCCTGGAAGAAGCCAATGTCAGTACGGTTGGCGATGTGTTAGCCCTGCTGCAAGAAGGCGACGACGCCCTATTAGCTCTGCCAGGCATTGGCCAGAAAGCGCTCATCGACATTAAGCGCTTCTTGCGTGCCGAGGGCCTGATTGAGTAAGTAACGGCCGTTGCACTCCGGTAACAATTTAAGGGCAGATGCGGTAACGTATCTGCCCTTCTTTGTTTAAGGTAGCCAGAACCCGATGGTAAAACATACACGAGGAAAAATAGAAGTCATCTGCGGCAGCATGTTCAGCGGCAAAACCGAAGAACTCTTGCGCCTGTTACGCCGCGCGGTCATCGCCCAACAGCAAGTTCAGGTCTTTAAGCCGGTTATCGACGACCGCTTTCACGCCGAAAAAGTGACCTCCCACGTTGGTAACGCCTTTGAAGCGCATCCGGTCAGCAGCGCTGGCGCCATTTTAGACCAGCTCGACCCGGCCACCACCGTCGTGGCCATAGACGAAGTCCAATTCTTCGAGCCGGAAGTGGTAGACATCTGCGAAAACCTGGCCCACCAGGGCATCCGGGTGATTTGCGCCGGACTGGACATGGATTTCCGCGGCGAACCATTCGGTCCCATTCCCGCCCTGCTGTCACGCGCCGAACAAGTCACCAAATTACACGCCATCTGTGTCGTTTGCGGCGAAGAGGCCAGCCGCACACAGCGCCTGGTTGAAGGGCAGCCGGCCGCTTACGACGATCCCATCGTACTGGTTGGCGCGGCAGAAGCGTACGAGGCGCGCTGCCGACAGTGCCATGCTGTTCTCCCCTCTCGTAACGGAGCAAACCACCATGAGTCATGAAATTGTCCGCGATCTGTATGACGACATTGACCACGTTCTGATTGACGAAGCCGACCTGCAAACGCGCATCCAGGCAATCGCCGAAGAAATTACGGCCGATTACGATGGCATTCCGGATTTATTGATGATATGCGTGCTAAAAGGCGGCTACATGTTTTTATCTGATCTTAGCCGCGCCCTCAAACGGCCGCATACCATCGACTTCATGGGCATCTCTAGCTACGGTTCTGGCACAAAAAGCAGCGGCGCGGTGCAAATCATCATGGACCTGAAGCAGCCCATCACCGGACGGCACGTCTTGATAGTCGAAGATATTATCGACAGCGGGCGCACCCTGGACTATATGCGCCGCAATTTGCTGGCGCGCTCGCCCGCCTCTTTGCGCATCTGCTCGCTGCTCAATAAACCATCGCGCCGCGAGATTGACGTGCATGTGGAATATATCGGCTTCGATATTCCGGATGAATTTGTCGTGGGATATGGCCTGGATTTTGACGAACTTTACCGCAATTTGCCTTGTATTGCCGTCTTAAAACCGGCAATTTTCGCCCACCTGATCCATTAAAAGCGGAAGGCCTGTGTCTGCAAATCTGAACCTTTCTCCTTATGCCGGCCGTTGGGTGGCGCTTATTCAGGGCCAGGTTGTTGGCGTTGGCGAAACGCCGCAGGCTGCGCGGCGTCTGGCGCAGCGCAACCGCCACAAAGAGAAGCTGACGCTTCTTTATGTGGAAGCGCCGGATGGCGAACCGCTGGCGCTGCCAGAGTTGATGGGTGAGATACGGCCGTTTCTCGCCGAGCAAGAGATCCCCATTTATCTCGTTGGCGGAGCTGTGCGCGACGCGCTCATGAACCGTCCCGGGCACGATCTCGACTTCATCGTGCCCGATCAGGCCATTCGTCTCACCTTCAAAACGGCCGATTTTTTGAAGATGCCGGCCTATGTGCTGGACCAGGAGCGCGACGCCGGGCGCGTGGTGCTGCGCGAAGCGAACACCACTCTGGATTTTTCTCGTTTTCGCGGGCCAGACCTGGCAGCGGATTTGCAAGACCGCGATTTTACCGTGAACGCCATGGCGTTGCCGGCCACGGCCGTTACCAGCGCCAGCATCATCGACCCGTATGGCGGACAGGCAGACCTGGCCGGGCGCAGTCTGCGCCTGGTTCATCCGGATGCGCTGCAGCGCGACCCGGTACGGGCGCTGCGCGCCGTGCGTCAGGCGGCGTCGCTGGACTTTACGCTAACGCCGGAAACGCGCACGGCCGTACGCGCAGCCGCGCCTCTGTTGGCGGTCGCTTCCATCGAACGTATCCGCGACGAATTGCTCAAACTCCTCAGCACAGCCGCGCCCGCCGAAGCCGTAACCGAGATGTGGCAGTTGGGTTTATTGGCCGAAGTGCTGCCGGAAATTGCAGCTCTGGAGCCAGTCGCCCAATCGGCGCCGCATACCAAACCGGTGCTGGCGCATACGGTGGATGTCTTAACCTGGCTGGCGGCGGTGGAAACGGCCGTTGTCGCCCAAAGCCCGACAAGCGATACAAGCCTGCAACTCGCTCAACAAGCCCTGGCGGCCTATACGAAACAACTCGACGCGCATTTGGCGCGCGTGGTAGATGGGGGATTAGACGGCCGTGTGCTGCTGCGGCTGGGCGCATTGTTCCACGACGTAGGTAAACGGGAAACACAAACGGTGGGGGATGACGGCCGTATTCGCTTCCTGGGTCATGATGCCGTGGGCGCAGTCCTGACGACCAATCGTCTGCGCCAGCTTACGCTGAGCAATCAGGCCATCAAACAAGTCGAAACCATTGTCGCCGGCCATATGCGCCCACTCAATCTGGCCACAACCGGCAGTTTGCCCTCGCGGCGGGCCATTTACCGCTATTTTCAGGCCACGCAAACGGCCGGATTAGATATTGGCCTGCTCAGTCTGGCCGACCATCTGGCAACCTATGGCGGTCCTGGTCCGGCGGATATTTGGCGGCAATTGGTGGCCACAGTGGCGCGTCTGTTCGCCCATTACTTCGATCATCATGCTGATACAGTCGCGCCGCCGGCCCTGTTGGATGGGCACGATCTCATTCAACATTTGCGCCTTCGCCCCGGGCCAGAAATCGGCCGTTTGCTGCGCCTCATTGAAGAAGCACAGGCCGCCGGCGAAATCCACAGCCGCGAAGAAGCCCTGGCATTTGCCCAACAAAGCAGCGCCTGAAAAGTAGCCAACCAACTGTTCCTGTTGATCGTTACTGATGGAGTTTGAGTAAGTCCAGAAACTCCTGACGCGTAGCCGGGTTGCTCTTGAACGACCCCAACATCGTGCTGGTAACCAATCGAGCCTGTTCTTTTTTTACGCCTCGCATCATGGCGCATAAATGCGTCCCTTCCACAATAACCCCAAGCCCTTGCGGCGACAAAACGTCGGCCAGCGCGTAGGCGATTTGTTGGGTCATGCGCTCTTGCACCTGCAAGCGGTGGGCAAACATGTCCACCGTCCGAGGGATTTTGGATAGGCCAATGATTTTATCTTGCGGCACGTAGGCAACATGGGCGCGACCAAAAAAGGGGAGCAGGTGATGCTCACACATGCTGAAAAATTCGATATCTTTCACCAAAATCATTTCGTCGTATTCAACATCGAACAGCGATTCGGCCGTTAATTCAGCTGCGTCCAGCTCGTAGCCGTCTAAAATTTCGGTAAACATTTGGGCAACGCGGGTGGGCGTGCGGCGCAGGCCGGGCCGGTGCGGGTTTTCGCCGATGGCTTGCAAGATTGTGTGAATGGCTTGTTCCAGTTCGTCGTGGTTCATTATATGCTCCATTGTTCGAGGTACAGGCTGTAATTATAGCATCCAACCTGGCGGCTGCGGTGAATTGCGGGGTGGGAGAAACGGCCGTCTCCCACACACCCGTCCCAACCCTCTGTAAGCTGGCCTAAAAGTAGGATAAATTATCGGTGCTTGAAGTAAAGAAATTGGTTATAATGGTCCGCATCTCATTCCTATTTCCTGGTTTTTTCTCCTCAGAGCAAAAATCAACACTTTGAACCCATACAAACCCTGGGAGCAGCAACTGGAGGCAAAAATATGACAAAGGACACTTTAAGCGTTACCGATAATCGGACAGGCCAGACGTATGAGATCCCGATCACACACGATACCATCGACGCCATGGCCTTGCGTCAGATCAAGGTCAACCCCGAAGATTTCGGGATGATGAGCTATGATCCGGCGTTCAAAAACACCGCTTCCACCAAAAGCACAATCACCTACATCGACGGCGCAAAAGGCATTTTGCGCTATCGGGGGTATCCGATTGAACAGCTGGCGGAAAAGTCGAATTATTTGGAAGTTGCCTACCTTATTTTGAACGGCGAATTGCCCACCAAAGAAGAATACACAGAGTGGGAATACGAAATCTTGCACCACACGTTTGTTCACGAAAACATCAAACGCCTGATGCAGCATTTTCGTTACGATGCGCACCCGATGGGGATGTTCATTGCCACGATTTCGGCCATGTCCACTTTTTACCCCGAAGGCCGCAACATCGAAGATCCGCACAACCGCCTGATCCAGATTATGCGCCTGATTGCCAAGGTGCCCACGGTCGCAGCTTTCTCTTACCGCCATATGCGCGGCCTGCCCTATGTTTATCCGGACAACGACCTGAGTTACTCGGGCAATTTCCTGAATATGTTAGACAAGATGACGCAAGTTAAATATACGCCAAACCCGGTTTTGGAACGGGCGTTGGACGTGTTGTTTATCTTGCATGCAGATCATGAACAAAACTGTGGTACGGCGGCGATGCGCGTTATCGGCTCCAGCCACACCGACCCCTATACCTCGATGGCCGGCGCAGCGGCAGCCTTGTATGGGCCACTGCATGGCGGCGCGAATGAAGCCGTGCTGCGCATGTTATTGGAGATTGGCGACCTGAAGAATGTGCCAGAATTTGTGAAAGGCGTCAAAAACCGCGAACGCCTGTTGATGGGCTTTGGTCACCGCGTGTATAAGAATTACGATCCGCGCGCGCGAATCATCAAACAAATTGCCGATGAGGTATTCGAAGTAACGGGTAAGAACCCGCTGCTGGACATTGCGCTGGAATTGGAACGGATTGCGCTTGAAGACGATTACTTTGTAACCCGTAATTTGTACCCGAACGTTGATTTTTATTCGGGCATTATTTACCAGGCGATGCGTTTCCCGATTTCGATGTTCCCGGTGTTGATTGCCATCCCGCGCACGGTGGGCTGGTTGGCGCAGTGGGATGAAATGCTTCGTGACGACGAGCAGAAGATTGCCCGCCCGCGCCAGATTTATTTGGGCGAAGGCACGCGGGATTACGTGGCGATGGATAATCGTTAACCTTTCTGATTGTTTCGATGAGATCCAAAACGGCCGTTCCCTTCGGAACGGCCGTTTTTTTCTTCTTCCTCTCCTTCTTCCTACCAGTTAGCCAGTCGCCGCCGCCAACTCTATGCGCGTTTTCTGCAGGCGTTCCATCGTGGCCTTGTTCACTTTTTGCAAGAAGCGAATGGCCAGCGCCTGATCGTGGTCCAGCAGTTGGCGCAGGGCAACGGCCGTGATTTGCAGCAGGCGGCTTGGCTCAACCGTAACGGCCGTGGCCGTCAGCGCATACGGTTCAATGACCGACGAAATACCAAATATCTCCCCGGGACTGATGGTTCCCACCAAAAAATCCTTGCGTAAATCCGGTTCATGTTCATCCACAACAACGAAATGCAGCTCCACGCTGCCAGCGATCAGGAAGTAAAGCGCTTCAGCTTTGGCGCCCATCTCGAATAAGATCGCGCCATCGTCAACCGTCAGTTCATCGGTGATCATGGCTACTTCGCGCAGCGCATCTGGCGTTAAAAACGAAAAAAATGGGTAACGTCGCAATAATTCAGGCGAAATCATCCTTTCCCTCCATATTCTAGTTGCAATAAATCCAGCACCACCTGAACGGCCTGGGGTACGGCCGTGGCCACCGCCGGCGTCAGCGCCTCCGAAAACTCGTAAACCCGGTCCGCTTCGATGCCCACAATTTGCACGTCGTCGGGCAGCGATGCGCCCATTTGCCGGCCAAGCTGTAGGGCCGTTTGTAGAGAGGTGTCGTGAACGGCCGTGGTGTGCCCTGCCGATCGATCCGGTAAATCACGCAGATCGAGCTGATAAACGTCGCCCACTATCCCGCCCGGCGTTTGTATGGCGTCCACAATGATTACCCGATCATAACCAATCAGGCGTTCCATCAAACTCAAACCGCCCAGCGCCAACCTGTCCACCTCCACCGCCGGGTCAGCCAACTGGCGGGCAACCTCCTCAGCTACCCGCCAACCAACGCCATCATCTCCCAGGATGGGGTTTCCCAATCCCACAACCAGCGTTTTAGCCTGGGCCAGCATCCAACAACCTCACGAAATACCGCAATACTGGCTCAGCACATCCACCACGTCACCCGCGGCATCACGGATGGTGACTTCCAGCGGCATTTGCCCCGGCAGCGAATGGGTCGCGCAGCCGAAACAGGGATCGTAAGCCCGGAAAGCCATCTCGACCATGTTCAGCAGCCCTTCAGAGATCACGGTGCCGCCATGAATCAGATTTTGCGCGGCCTTCTTAATCGACATGCTGATCGGTGCGTAATTATTGGTCGTGCCCACGATCAGGTTCACTTTAGTCAAAATGCCCCGTTCGTCGGTCCAGTAATGGTGTGTCAGGGTGCCGCGCGGCGCTTCCACAATGCCCACGCCCTCCGTCGGTGTCTTGGTTGGGACTGTGTGCAGGTGCGGTGAGGTGATTTCCTCGTCGGTAGCCAGTTCCACCAGGCGTTCGGCCGCGTAAAGCAGCTCGATCAAACGCGCCCAATGCGTGGCCAAACGCTGGTGAACCGGTTTACCCCCCAGAGTGGTATAGAATTTTTCATATTCGGCCTGGGCCAATGGCGTGGCCATGCCGTCGGCGGCATTCAGGCGCGAGAGCGGTGTGGCCATGTACACGCCCGAATCGTTGCCGTCCACAAACCCCTTCCAGCCTACCTGCTTCAGGTAGGGGAATTTGAGATAGGTCCAGGGTTCTACGTGTTCCGCAATCCAATCGGTATATTCGGCCGGCGCGTATTTGCCCAGGCGCTTGCCGTCCGGGTCTACGACGCTCACGTTGCCGTCATAAAAATTGACGCGATTTTGCTCGTCCACCAGCCCGATGTAGTGGGTGCGGTGAGTGTAGACGTCGCCCAAAATCAGGTCAACGTAGCCCTGGTTGCCCAGCACCAGATCGTTAAACAACTGCAAGCTAAACTGGGCGAATTCGACGCCCCATCGGCCCATGGCTTCGATCTGCTGCCGTTCTTCTTCGGTTAAGCCTTTGGTAACGCCGCCGGGAATGGAGGTGCAGGGATGGACTTTGCGCCCGCCCAACATTTCGACGACGGTGTGGCCGTATTTGCGCGCCTGGATGACCTTGCCGCCAATTTCCAACCCGACTTTGTGGATGACGCCCAGGATGTTGCGCTCGGCGACGGGCGCATCTGGCCCCATCACAAAATCTGGTCCGCCTAGTGCGTAGAAATGGGTGGTGTGGTCAGTGAAGTAGAAGCCCATATAGAGCAGTTCGCGCAGTTTTTTGGCGGTAGAGGTTGGCTCGACGCCGTAGACGGCGTCGCCGGCTTTGGCGGCGGCCATGTGGTGGGCTTCCGGGCAGACGCCGCAGATGCGGTTGGTCAGCACGGGCATTTCTTCTACCGGCCGGCCGACGCAGAAGCGTTCAAAGCCGCGCAGCTCGGGTATTTGGAAATAGGTGTTGGCGACTTCGCCAACATCGTCCAGAAGAATCTCGATTTTGCCATGTCCTTCCAGGCGGGTGATGGGATCTATGGTTATGCGCTGCATGGTTTATTCTCCTTTTCTAGTCGCCGCTAACGGCCGGTTTGCCGGCGCGCAGTAGGGAGTGGGCCAGGTTAAAGCGGTAGAACGAGCCGGCCGGATCGGGAATGCCGTCGAGAATGGCTTCGATTTCGTCGGGATCCCGGCTGTCGATGACGGAGGCTACGGCCGTCATCAATCTCGCCCCATAATCCACCACATCCGCCGCCGGGCCATAACAACCGATACAGGCTGCGCCCACGCTGGGGCAGAGCGCGCCACAACCGCTGCGCGTTGCCAACCCGTTGCACAAAATCCCCTGTTCCAGCAAACACAACGTCGGGTCCACTTCGGCCACCTCGTGAATACGCACAAATTTATCGATCTTCTTCACATTGCGCGCCCGCGAGCAATCATCACAAACTGTCGAACCACCCGCGCCAATCACGCTGCCTTTCGGCGGCAGCGTCGCCTTGCCGGCCAAGGCCTGAATCACCAGATCTACTACGGCGGCAATTTGGTGCGACTCCGGTGGGCAGCCCGGCATGAAATAATCCACATCCACCACCTGATCCAGGGTCTTGATCATGGGGTAAAACTGCGGAATGGTTAACACAAGCCCTTCGGGCGTTACCCACTCGGTTTTAGGCCGAATGCCTTCGGGGTTGTCGGTGGAGATGGTGTCGTAGACGGCCGTAAAAATCTCCTCTGTGCTGCTAAAGTTGGCCATGCCCGGGATGCAGCCCTCCGTGGCGCAGGAGCCAAAGGCGACCAAAATGGCCGATTTTTGCCGCAGCAGCCGGGCCAGGTGTTCATTTTCCTGGTTGCGGATGCTGCCGTTGAACAGCGTCAGGGTGATGGATTTGTCCGGCATGGCTTCCACATCGTGGTATTTGGCGTCCATGGCCACCGGCCAAAACACCACGTCGAAAGCCGCGTCTACGTCGAGAATCTTTTCGCCAATGTTGAGGACGGCGATTTCGCAGCCGCCGCAGGAGGCGGCCCAGTACATGGCAAATTTGGGTTTGCTGCTGCCGTTGTCGCTCATGCTGTCACCTCCTCGATGATGTGCGCGGAAACGGCCGTGCCGTTTCCTTCCGCCGCCACCTTCACCCGCCCTGGCCAGTTCAACGGTCCCAACGCCCGAATCTCCTCTACCAGAGTCGAAATCTCTTTGGCCAATTTCACGCCTTCGGCGGCGCTGGCCCACACCAACTTCACCCGCCCCGGTTCAATACCCATCTGCGCCAACGTGCGCCGCAGCAAGAGGAAACGCCGCATTGCCTTGTAATTTTGCTCGATGTAGTGGCATTCACCCGGATGGCAACCGGTAATCATGACGCCGTCTGCCCCCTGGGACAATGCCTTCAATACAAAAGTTGGATCCAAACGGCCAGAACACATCAGGCGAATCAGGCGCACGTTAGGCGGGTATTTCACCCGCGCCGTCCCGGCCAGGTCGGCAGCCCGATAGCTGCACCAGTTACAGGTGAAACCGATGATCACAGGTTCAAATGGTTCGCTCATCGTTGCTTGCCTCCTATGCTAAGGCCATTTCGGCCAAATTGAGCAAATTCGCCGGTTGGTCGAACATCAACATCCCTTCGATTTGCGCCAGAATCTGGTCGTTGCTGAAGCCGGAGCCGCTAATGGCGCCTGCCGGACAGGCCGCCACACACGTGCCGCAGCCCTGGCAAAGCGCGTGTTTGACCTCCGACACCATCATATCTTCGTGGAAAATGATCGCGCCAAACGGGCAAAGGTTGTTGCAAATGCGACAGCCGGAACATTTTTGCGCATCGACCGTAGCGCGCACCGGCTCCAGCTCGATTTCGCCCCGGCCAATACGATTCAATACCCGCCCCGCTGCCGCCGCGCCCTGAGAGACACTGCTGGGGATATCTTTGGGTCCCTGAGCAGCGCCGGCAATGAAAATGCCTTCAGTCATTGTGGCCACCGGGTCCAATTTGGGGTGCTTTTCGGTGTACCAACCATTGGCGCTGCAAGAGATTCCAAATTTTTGGGCGACTTCTTTGGCGTCTTTGCGCGGTTCAAGACCGGCGGCCAGGAGGACCATATCGACCGGGATGCGCCGTTGTTTGCCTATCAGCGTATCTTCTGCCTGGATGATGATTTTGCCTTCCTCGCCGGGACCGCGGGCGGCGTCGGTTACTTCGGCCACTCGTCCGCGGACGAAGAGCGTGCCCTCCTCTAACACACGCTGGTAAAACTCGTCGTAATCTTTGTAGGCGGTACGCATGTCGATGTAGAAGTTGTAAACTTCCGCCCCGGTGCGTTCTTTCACCAGATGGGCGAACTTCAGGCTAGACATGCAGCAGATGACGGAACAGTAGTTGTTGTAGTTGCGGTCGCGGCTGCCAACACAGTGGATAATGCCTACCGATTTGGGCTGCGTAACGCCATCGCGCAGGACGATTTCGCCGTTGGTGGGGCCGGCGGCGTTGCACATACGTTCGAATTCGATGCTGGTGAAGACGTTGGCGAGACGGCCGTATCCATACTGCACCACCCGCCGCGCGTCAAACAAATCATACCCGGTCGCTAAAATGATGTTGCCCACCGTCACGGAAATGTATTTTTCAGTCTGGGTGAAATCAATGGCGTTGGTGGGACAAAACTTTTCACACGCCCTACATTTGCCCCGCTGGAAGTACGTGCAATTTTCCGTGTCGATGACCGGATATTTGGGCACGGCCTGGGCAAACGGCGTATACACGGCCGCACGATACCCCAATCCCGCCTCAAACACATCATCCACAACATGCTTGGGGCACTTTTCCCAACAAATGCCGCAGCCCGTACACAAATCTTCAATCACGTAGCGCGGCTTTTTCTTGATGGTGACGGTGAAATTGCCGACAAACCCATCCACACGCTCCACCTCACTCCAGGTTAGTAGTTCGATATTGGGATGGGTGCCGGCGGAAACCATCTTGGGCGTCAGAATGCAGGCGGCGCAGTCCAGCGTGGGGAATGTTTTGTCGAATTGGGCCATGTGGCCGCCAATGGAAGGCTCGCGTTCCACTAAATATACTTTGTTGCCGGAGTCGGCGATTTCCAGAGCGGCCTGGATGCCGGCGATGCCGCCGCCGACCACCAGCGTGTCTGGGTGAATGGGCACATGCAGAGATTCCAACGGTTCGTTCTCGATGACACGTTCCACGCCGCCAGCGATCATGGCTTTGGCTTTGGCCGTTGCCGCGATTTTGTCGGTGTGAACCCAGGAAACTTGCTCCCGAATAGACACCATTTCGCACAGGTAGCCATTCAACCCGGCGCGATTGCACGCTCCGCGAAAGGTGTTTTCGTGCAGGTGGGGCGAACAGGCGGCGACCACAACACGGGTCAGCCCTTCACGTTCGATATCCCGTTCGATAAGTTCCTGCCCTAAACTGGAGCACATAAATTTATAATCGCGGGCGACAACGACGCCATCGTCAGCAAGTTTATCTTTTGCCCAAACGGCGACATTTTCCACATCTACCGTAGCGGAGATGTTGGTGCCGCAGTGGCACACGTAGACGCCGATGCGTTCTTTGTCTTTGGTTGGGTCTGCGCTCATTGGTTTTCCTCCGGCATGTAAGGCATGGGCAGGCTGGGATCATCTTTGGCGCGGTGTGACGGCCGTTTGACGGCCGTTTCTTCCGGCACATCCACCCCTATCCTGGCCAATGCATCCCTCGCGCTGACAAATTCCTTGCCGATGCCCAATTCTTCGGGTTCGTGGCCGAAGGCCAAACCCATCAGTTGGGTAAAATACAACACCGGCATGTGGTATTTCACCTTAAAATGTTGGTTCACCTCGCCCTGGTAGGCGTCGAGGTTGAGCTGGCACATGGGACACAATGTTACCATCAGGTCGGCCTTGTACTGGGTGGCCCCGTAGACCAGCCGACGAATCATCTCGAAGGCGACCGGCTGGCTAATCTGGGTCATGTGACCGCCGCAGCAGTGGGTTTTAAGCGGGAAGTCGATGACTTCCGCGCCCAATGCCTTGAGCAGTCTGTCCATGCTCATGGGGTATTCTTCGCTGCGGAAATGGTCGTCGAGGTCTGGGCGGACGACCATGCAGCCGTAGTAGGGGGCGATGCGGAGGTTGGTTAACGGCCGTGTCACCCGCGCCCGAATCGCCTCCAGACCCACATCGTTCACAATAACGTCTAACAAATGCCGCACCTGCAGCGAACCTGGTTCATAATGCAAATTTCCGGCAGCCAATGCTTCGTTGACCACAAGATTCAACTCGG
>JAKQCM010000305.1 GCA_029559155.1 Chloroflexota bacterium | reverse complement strand
ATTCCAGATGTTTGTGGACGACGGCGGCTACACCGAGCAGTGGCGACGCTGCTGGACGGAAAATGGCTGGCAGTGGCGGGAGAAAAGCAGCAGGATAGGGCCGGGGGATGCAGGCCAACGGTTTGCCGGGGCTAACAAGCCGATGGTGGCCGTGACCTGGTACGAGGCAGTGGCTTACAGCCGGTGGCTGGCGGCCAAAACGGGCAAACCGTACCGACTGCCCACCGAAGCGGAATGGGAGCGGGCGGCGCGGCATACCGACGGCCGTACCTATCCCTGGGGTGAAGGGTGGCAGGATGGCATTGCCAATACCCAAGAGGCGGCGTTAGGGCGGACAACGGCCGTAGGCGTCTTCCCGATAGATACGGCCGTGTGTGGGGCGCTGGACCTGGGCGGCAATGTGAATGAATGGTGCCAGACTCGCAAGCGTGATGAAAATAAAAAGAATTACCTGCTGCCTTATCAAGAGAATGACGGCCGTGAAGAACTGGCTGGAGGGAATGAAGTCTGGAGGATGGTACGGGGTGGGGCGTACAATGACGGAAAGGATAGCCTCGTGCGCTGCTCGGCCCGCAGCGGCGACCTCTACCCGCTCGACGTCATCGACCGCGACGGTTTTCGTCTGGCGCTGTCCCCATTTTTCGACTCTGGACTCTGGTAACTCTGGACTCTGGAGACTCTGGAACTCTGATCTCTTTAAAATTTTTAAAAATTTCCCAGAGGTGGTCTTGTCCGCGCTGCCTCCTGGCGCAGTGCGTCTCAACAAGATAACAAGGAGATTCGGATGAGCAACCTGTTTACCCACGGCCACGCCCTTCTCATCGGCGTCGGCGGCAGCGACATACCCTGTACCATAGATGACGCCACCGGTCTGGCCGGTATCCTGCAAGACGCCGGCCGCTGCGCCTATCCGCCTGACCAGGTCAAGGTACTGACCGGGGCGCAGGCCACCCGGCCGGCAATACTGGCGGCGCTGGCGCAGCTGGCGCAAGAAACGGACGCGGCATCCACCGTCCTGGTCTACTTCTCCGGGCATGGCTACCAGGTCAAAGCCTCTATCGGCCAGGTCTACTACCTGATCCCCCATGGCTACGACGTGAACCAACTGAGCGACACGGCCGTGAGCGGGCAAGAACTGGCCGCCGCGCTGCTGGCGATCCCCCACCAACGGCTGCTGCTGCTGCTCGACTGCTGCCACGCCGGTGGCCTGGACGACATGAAAACACCCGGATTGACGTTCACTAAAGCGCCCATCCCGCAGCCCGTCATCGAGCAGTTTGGGCAAGGCAGTGGCCGGGTGGTCATCGCTTCCTCCCGCGCCGACGAGAAGTCGTTCGCCGGCAAGCCATATAGCGCCTTCACGCTGGCGCTCATCGAAAGCCTGACCGGGGAGGGCGTGGCCGAAAAGGATGGCTTCGTGCGCGTAGCGGACATCGCCCTGCATACCCGCGAGAAAGTGCCGCAGCGCACGCACAACCGGCAGCACCCCATCCTCAACTTCACCCAGGCCGACAACTTCGTATTGGCCTACTATGCCGGTGGGGAGGTGACGCCGAAGGGACGGCCGTTTGCCGGGGAACCGGTCATAGAGGGGGAACCGGGCGAAATGGCCCGGTCACAAACGACCTATCAGGCGACGGTTCACGGCTCTGGCACGGTTGTGCAGGGGAGCGGCAACCAGGTAGCGACGGGTGGCAGCATAGTGATTGGCGGCAGCGTCGGCGGGAATGTGGCGCTGGGCAGCAGCGGGTCACAAACAGAGCGCTAATCTGTGACCGGCGCGGGCTGGCAAGGCAGGCAGAGATTGGCGACGGCCGTAGCCCAATTAGGAAAGAAGTCGCGTGTGAAACTTGCCCGTCCATCATGTATACTATGGACAGGTGCAGCTGGGGACATACGAGAAAGAATTCCTCCCCCCAAAAACTGGCATGTAAGAAACGCGACTGGAACCTCCGGCTGTACTCAGGGTTAATACACTCCTTTCTCGTATGCGTATTGCCCCGACCCCTCTGACCTTGCGTCGCCCTCCTGGTGCAAGGTCAAAATACAAAATCGCCCGGCAATTGCCGGGCGGTTTTATGTTAGCGACGCCACTCTAATCAGCAGCATCTTAGGGCGCGCTTTGCCGAACACAAGAAGAGGTGACTATCCTCCATGCTTGAGAAACCTGACATTCCAGTGGAAAAGATTGCCGCCTGTTTGCAGGCCGCTTATGAAATAACGGCCGTCCAGATCACGTTTCTACCTTTGGGCGCAGACCAGAACACGGCCGTTTACCGGATCGAAACCGACGACGAAATCCCCTATTTTCTGAAACTGAGAAGCGGCGTTTTTGATGAAACGGCCGGTACCCTGACCCACTTTCTCCATGATCAGGGGATCAGGCAAATCATCACTCCCCTGACAACAAAAGCCGGTCAGCTTATCTGATATGGATCACCCAGAGGAGTTCCGCCAGGTTGTAACTGAATTTCTGGCTTTGGCGGCCCTTTATGGCCGTTAGAAATCACACACAAACAAGATTTGGTAATGGGATGAACAACTGTAAAACTTGCCAGCTGATTGCCAAACGTGATTCAGGCGATGCGCCGCTGTGGGACAGCATTTACAGGACAGCTTATTGGGACCTGGTTCACAGCTACAACACATCTTTGCCTGGTTGGCTGGTCCTGGTGGCGCGTAGACATATAGCCACCATCGCCGAGCTGACCCCCGATGAAGCGGTTGAACTGGGCAAGTTGTTGCCGGTTGTGTCGCAGGCGTTACAAGAAGTGGCCGGCTGCCAAAAAACTTACGCAGTTCAGTTTGCCGAGCATCCAGAACATCCGCACGTTCATGTTCATGTCATCCCTGTAGCGGCTGACCTGCCAGCGGAAAAACGTGGCCCAGGCGTCTTTGGCTATCTTGGCGTTGCTGAAGAAGAAAGAATAAGTGAGACGGCAATGAATGAGATTGCGGCAGGAGTGCGCAAAGCTCTTGCGGTCAGGTGATTTAAGGAGCAGCCTATGGGTGAAATTGACCGTTTCACATTTTGCCATCGGGCTACTGTCGCTGGCTTTGATCCGCAGACGCGCAGCATCTGCAACGTTTTTTCGAGGGACATTGACGGTCCGGTAACCGCCGCCGCCGCGTTAAATGCGCCCAAACAGACGCAGTGTGACCAAATTCTGTGCCGTAATCCAGCCGCGCCAGCCATCGCCGTAGGGCGAGGGCCAGCCGCCGTCTGCCATCTGTTCAGATGCTAAAGCGGAGAGGCGTGTTTCAAGAATGTCAGACGGTAACTGCCGTCCAACGGCCGTTTGCGGGCGACGCACATACTCAAAAAAGTGACCGGAATCGGACAGCTTGCCGTCTACATGCTGCCGGATGAGCCACCAGACCAGACCGGAGAGGTAAAACGGCCGTTGCGGATGATCCCACTCCGGCAAAAAGTAGAAAGCATACGGCCGTACCGCGTAAAATTGATCGCTCGTCAAGTCGGCGACGTTTGCCATCTGTTGAAAAAGCTGCTCTACCCGTTGGTGCAGCCGTTCGGAGCCTAAGCCCAACTCCCGCAGCAGTCCGGCAGTCGTGCAGGCCGGATTGAGCGTCGGCCAGCGCCAGCCCTGAAACCAGGGGGCCAGGTCGGCCTGGTAAATAGCGTCGCTAAAATGCCAGTCACCATCTTCTGACTGCGTATTTTCCAGATAAAGGGCCGTCTTTTGCAGCAGCGGATGTCCGCCAGGCACGTTCGCCTGAAGGCAAAGGTGCAGGGCTAACTCGGTGGCAAACGGATTGCTTTCTGGGGCGGCAATGTCTACTTCAAGCCCCCAAAAGCCGCCATCTTCATTTTGATAACGGCCTAAAACTGCCAGCAGCCCCGCCTGATCCAGGTCGCCAAAGTGATGGTGAAAAATAGCCCGGTCAATATCACGGCCGTTGCTTTGAAAGAAGTGTTCCGCTTTTTGCAGAATATCCATCAGATCATCCTCCAATTCCCTGACGCCGGATGACAGACGGCGACGCTGGAGCGGAATTGCCATCTGCTGTCGTCGGTCATGTTTATTTGAGACCTGGCCGCTCCAGGCCAAACGCCTCAACCAGACCCATTTTTATTGGGTGACATCGGTGTTGACCAGCACGATCTGCCGCTCCGGGATGATTCCCGTAGGCGGTGCGCTGGCAGTTCACAAAAAATTCTTGTCGGGTGGGTATCAGCCGCCCGTGCGCTGGGCGCGTTGGGTTAGCACCGTCGTCACGTTCTGCGTCAACACGCCGATGACCTGGAGTTTGGCGTCCATAAAAGGATACCCCTCGATGATCAGCTTATCTTCGGGATTCTGGATAGCGGCGGCGATCTTGTTCCACTGTTTACTGGCGATATAAACCAGATAGACGGTCACGGCGTCGGCGGGCAGGACCGGCAGCCCTTTGGGTAAGGCGGGGGGTTTCGGGCCGGTCAAGGTGATGATAACCGCGTCGTTACGTTCAATGACTTTACCGGGGCGACCAACGAGGGTGATTTTCACAGTCGTAGCAGTTCCTTTTTCGCGTAAGGCTGGCGCGGCCAGCGTTTCGCGCTCATTCCACGGCAGAGTGGGGTGGGAGCGGGTGGATTTGGCTTTGCGGTTGGCGTTGTCGTTGGACGAGGGGCGAGCCGGTTGTTTAGCCCGCGGCCAGAGAATCTTGAGTTGCTCCCGCGTCAACTGGCCGCGCACGATGTAGAAGAAAGTCCCGCCGGGCGCGCGGCGCTCCTTTTTGTTCGCGGTCAGCATCCCGCCCTGCGCTTCGACCTCTAATGTTTTTTGTAAGTGGGTATACGTGGCTTCGATGCCGATTTGCTCAATGATGCGCCGGATTTGTAGGATGGCCGGGGGATGAGTCTCCTGGAGTTGGGCGGCGATGTCGTTGGCGGCCGTTTCGACTGTCGTTTCGCTGTCGGATGCAGGGTTGGGCATAGGTTTCACCTTCTCTGCGTCTATTGTCTAGGTTTCCGGTCAGCAGGCAAATAGACCGAAGTATCGAAACAATGTCAATCCTCGTCTGCTGCTCGGCCGTGATCAAAACGGAAGTTCCGACGTAACGGATTGGTAGAATTCATTTAGCCAGGCTAACGCTTCATCAAATCTCGCTGCTGGCAGGTAACGATATTTGCTGACGCCAAATTTCCGGTAAAACTCGCCCCATACAGCGCCAAATTCGTTACGATTGGTCTTGTTACCCAACACAATGGCTATGGCTCTGACGGATTGGCTTATTTGGGTCGCCTGCGCCTCTGTCACTGTCCGATTCGCCTGATGTAAGTCAGCCTCAATGGTTTCCAAACGCCGACCGTGGTCTTCCAGCGTTTGTCCATGCTTCTCGAGTCGCGCTTCTATCACGATCTGGTTCCGGGCCAGTTTCACCAGCGCTTGCAGCATCTTGTAGGCTTGCACCGCCTCGCTGGTCTCATTGTCGAGTAAATCGAAAAGATCATCGTCCGTCGTCAACCGACCTTCTGTAAATGCTTCGGCCAACACCCTGTAGCATTCGCGCTGATACCGGATGACTCGCTCACGTAAATCGTCTCGTACGCGCTCGGCATTGATGCCAAATAAAAAGCCACTGATGTAATCCAATGGCAGGCACTGTACATCACGCCCCCCTCGCTCGCTTTCCGTGTTTGTTACAAACACAGAAACCAGTTCGCCTTTCAGTACTGAATCCCGTCGAATGCGCTGCAGCTGGCTGGACCAGGACAAACCAAGCGATTCTACCAGGGGACGCACGGGGACAAACACGCGACCGTCGGGTAGACGCACGGCCGTAATCTCATCTTCATAGAACTCAACCTGTCGTTGCTCAACGGGTACTAGCGCTTTATCCTCTGACATAGTTCCTGATTTCCCTTGAAATGGTGTGGATAGAGCAATTCTAACAAAAGCGTCGCCGAAACCCAAAAGCGAGTCATTCTACGAATGGATTGAACTGCGTGAAGAACGCCCAGAATGCAAGCGAACAACTTTGCATTCTTGACGTTCACCAGACACCCGGCCGATGAAACAGGTCGCATTTGGGGCGTTAGGCTTCGCCAGGGTCAACAAGCGTTTCTTTAAGCCACGTTTGTTTGGTCGATCACATAGGAAGGGGTCATCTTTTGTCCCTAACGGGTCAACGCCTGGCCCGAAGGTACACTGCCAGGGCTTGCTTTGTTTTCTAAACTCGGTCCCGTATGAAAACAAACAAGCACGTCTCCACACAACTAAGCCTCATTCTGGCTTTGTTCATCAGCCTGGCCGGCTGCGCGGCCCCAGCGCCGCTGCCGGCCGGAGCCTGCCAGCCCGATACGCACGGCCTCATCCCGCTGCCGACACGGCCGTTGGGCTTCGACCCCGACCTCATGCAGCCGCCGCCTGCGGGCGGCCTGAGCGGCGGCGGAGCGTGCGCCCCAGCCGAGACGCCTCTCCCAAACACA
>JAKQCM010000302.1 GCA_029559155.1 Chloroflexota bacterium | reverse complement strand
TGTGGTTGAATGGCACGGTCAAGACCAGCGGCTCGCGGGACACAATCAGGCCATCGGCGCTGTGGGTTAGCGTGATGGCGGCGTTGGCCGCTTCGGGTGCGTCGGCGTCCAAAATTTGCCACTCCCAGGCCGATTCAGCCTGCGCCAGCGCTGGCGTTACGCTTTCCAGCCATTCGGCGGGCAGGCTGAGGGTGACAGCCGGTTTGGGTGTGGGCGATGGTAGGGCAGTGGCCGTTGGTGTTGCCGTTGGAACGGCCGTTGCTTCTGCGGTAGCAGTGGGCGGAACGGCCGTTGGAGCTGGCGTGTCTGTCGGTGAGTTGGGTTTGCCGAGGGCGGCAGGTTCGCTAACGGCCGTGGCCAGCGGCGCAAGCGTTGGCGTAGACGGCGCGGCGGCCGGCCCACAGCCCGCTATCACCAGCAAAAACAGGACGAGAAAGAAACCTTGCGCGCGCGAAGGCAGCCGATAAACATCAGGTTTTTTCGCGTTTTGCCGTGTCCAAAATTCGTTCATTGCTGCTCCGGAATGCAAGGTTCAGGTTGGTTGGCAAGCTGGTACTCAGTAAGCGTCTGGCCCAGTTCTTTGAGACGTGTGGCCGTTTCCACGCCCACGTAGCGGTAGTGCCAGGGTTCATAATAGAGGCCGGTCAGTTCAAACGTTTCCCGCGTATAGCTTAGCGTAAACCCGAACCGGTGAGCATTCTCCAGCAGCCACGCGCCTTCGCTCGTTTTGAAGAAATAGGTGTGAAATTCAATATCCGGCTGACCCACAACGTCGGCCAATTCTGGCGAACCAAAGTCAACGGCCGTGCCCAATTGATGCTCGCTGTGTCCCGGCGGCGCGCTGACAATGGTCGCGCTGTCTGGGTTTTGTTCCAGCCATTTGCTAAAGGCGACACTTTGCGCATAGTAACTGCGATAACCGGAGATGATCTGCGGTTTTAGGCCGGCGGCCTGCATCGCCGTAACCATGTCCACCAGTTGATCAATCGCTACCTGGCGGATTTCAGTCGGATACCCAAGTGTGACGTCAACCGGGAAATAGTCTGCCAGGGCCACGAGGTCTTGTGGGGCATAATCGCGGCTGAGGCCATACGTAAGAGTGACCAGCGTGAGCAGATCGTCTTGGGGCAATCGTTGGGTGCAGGATGGGATGGGTGTGGCGGTGGGCGTCGCTGATGGCGTGTTGGTGATTTGTGGGGTGGGCGTCGGCGTGCTGGTGGGGATGGGCGTGGGAGTGGCTGGCGCGGCATTGGCCGGCGCGGCTTTGGCGCTGGGTTCAACGGCCGTTTCCGTTCTAATGGTGGCGGTAGGCGGCAAAGGTGGCACGGCCGTCACGGTAGGAGAAACGGTGGTTGGGGGAACGGCCGTTCCCCCAACAGTAGTTGTCGGCTGGCAGCCAATCAGAAGCAGGCTCGCCAGCAATCCAAAAATAATCCAGTTGCGTCGTATCATGGCGACGGAATTGTAGCGCAGATGCCAATAGAGCAACAATGGCCACAACCGGTTATGAAAAACGTTTTGCTTGCGTTAAGGAATGAATTGGCCAGGAGTAGACCCATTTTGCAGATCGGTCCACTCCTGGCAGGCGCTCGAAGGGGAGTTAACGCCGCCGCTGTTGGGCAGCGCGGCTGCTGGATGTCAAAAACATGGAGGCGGGAAGATTAAAGCCATACGTCTTTAAGCGATGCTCAATCATCGGCCGGCCGCCGCCAGGAACAAATTCGCCCACGACTTTTCCATCACGCTCGCCCAATTCTGCAAACTTGAAAATATCTTGCATTACGGGCGTTTCGCCTTCCATGCCGCTGATTTCGGTGATGGCCGTCACTTTGCGGCTGCCGTCGCGCAGGCGTTCTTGCTGCACAATCAGGTTGATGGCCGACACAATTTGCTTGCGCACCACCGACAGCGGCAAATCCATCCCGGCCATCAAGACCAATGTTTCCAGGCGGGAGATGGTGTCGCGCGGGCTGTTGGCATGAACAGTCGTCAGGCTGCCATCGTGGCCGGTGTTCATGGCTTGCAGCATATCCAGCGCTTCGCCGCCGCGGCATTCGCCTACGACAATGCGTTCGGGGCGCATACGCAGCGAGTTGATGACCAGATCACGAATGGAAACCTCGGTGTCGCCGCGGCGGGTGGGTTTTTTGGTTTCCAGGCGCACCACATGCCGCTGCGATAGGTTCAACTCGGCGGCGTCTTCAATGGTGACAATGCGGTCGCCATCGGGAATAAAGCTGGAAAGCACGTTGAGCAGCGTGG
>JAKQCM010000273.1 GCA_029559155.1 Chloroflexota bacterium | reverse complement strand
CCGATCTAATGCGGTTGAAGGACAGGCGGATGCCCTGCAGCGTCGTGGCCCGCAGGGCGGGAATGGCGTAGGCGCTGCGTTCATCATCCAGCCCCATCAGGGCCAAGGTTTCGATAGCGGCGCTGAAGTTGAGGCCGTTGGCTTTGGCCCACGCTTCAATCTTCTCGCGGCCGAATTCGGTCAGCATGATGTGCTTGGAGTACGTCTTGTCCGGCCGGCGCGGGCGGGCATCATCCGCTGGGGTAAATAGCTCAGCCATGGATCATCTCCTTGATATAGATTGCAGCCACCGTGAGGGGATGGCCTGAATGTTTAGGGAAAGAAAGCTTGTCACCTCGACAGGCTCGGTGCAGGCACTGAGTCCTCGAAGGAAGGAGGACACCCAAACGCAAAAACCGGCGCAGGCTATACGCGGCCAACAGCCGCCCGCAAGGGTAGACATATTGACCAGCGCAAGACCACGCCGGTTGCGTTTGGGTTATTGAAAAATGTTGGGGGTGTGTTTTTGCCGTTGTCAATGAATGCACTCCAGTGAGTGCACCCATGCGATTACGGGGCCATTCTACGCACAGCCGGCGGGTTTGTCAATGACTGTTGTGCTGGAACAAAAACCAACTGGTCGTCCCTGGGCTTACTATACGTTTCTTGTTCTTTGTCCACTCTGGGAGGCAGGCGGGCAGCAGCCTCAAGACACAGGCGTGAACCTCTTGCCTTATTCCTCGTATCAGGTATTACCATACAAACATTGTTGGACGACCATGACGAATCGGGAAAAACATGACCCTTGGTGCTCTTCAATCCGGCGCAGATGCAGCAACCGATGAGGCCCTCGCTCAGGCCGTACAGCAGGGCAGCCAGACGGCTCTGCACAGGTTGGTAATGCGTCACCATGCACCCTTGTTTGGCTTTTTGTATCGGCTAACCGGCGGCGACCGTGCGCTAGCAGAGGACCTGGTGCAGGAGACGATGGTGCGTCTGCTGCGGGGAATCGGCTCTTATGATGGCCAACGGCCGTTCAAGCCCTGGTTGTACCAAATAGCCGTCAACACCACCCGTGACCATTACAAACGCGCCGATACCCGCTACACAGCCTCGGAAAACGGCGAAATTGCCCTGGTTGCTGGGCCGCAGCGCCTGGAAACGGCCGTTATCCATCAGGAAACGATGCAGGAAGCGCTGACGGCCATGGCCCATTTGCCGCCCCACCAGCGTGAAGCGCTGCTGCTGCGCTACGCCGAAGGCTTGTCACTGGCCGAAATTGCCGATGTGCTCGACGTGCCGGTCGGCACTGTCAAATCACGTTTATCACTGGCCTTGAAACGGCTGCGCGAGCAGCTGACGGTGAAAACGTAGGGAGCAACCTATGCACGAAACCGATTTACGCACCCGGCTACAAGAAGATGGTGTTAACGAAGAGGAAATGGCCTTGCTGCTGCCCACCTTCTCCCAACTGGCGACCCCGCCCGCACCGCCTACTGCGGCCGAAAGCGCCGCCCTACTGGCGCACCTGCTAGAAGACATGCCCACCGCCGACCCACCACCCAACTGGCGAGAGGCCGTGGCTCAGTCGTGGCTGTGGCTGCTGTTGGTGGCTCAGGCACGTGTGGTGCGGCGTGAAATTTGGGCCGCCTCCGCCCTGGTGATGGCGCTGGGCGTCGTCGTGTCGGTGGTGTGGCAGGGCGGTGACAGCGCAACCGGGCTGCCGCTGGCGCTGCTGGCTCCTGTCGTGGCGGCTATGGGCATTGCCACGCTCTACAGCCCGACCGATGGCGTCTGGGAACTGGAGCGGACGACGGCCGTGCCGCCCCGTCTGCTTTTGCTGGCCCGCCTGCTGCTTGTGTTTGGTTTTGACCTGGCGCTGGCGGTGCTGGGCAGTCTGGCTCTGGCCCTGTTCACGCCCCAGGCGGGCTTGTGGCTGCTGGTCTCAACGTGGCTCGCGCCGATGACGTTTCTAGCGGCCCTGGCTTTCCTCATTACCGTGATTGCCGGGGCGGTGGAAATGGGGATGCTGGTCAGTCTCGGCCTGTGGACGTTGCAAGCTATCCGCCTGACAGGGGATCGTTTGGGAAACTTTGTTTTGTATTGGCCTGATTTATTCAGCCCGACCAGCCGTCCCTGGCTTTGGGCGCTGGCATTGCTCATCCTCAGCGGGGCACTGTGGCTTGGTGGGCGAGAGGCCGTGAGCCATGAGCCGTGAGCCCTATACGGACGACAGACTACCGGCTACGGATAACGAAAAAGGGGAACTATGCAGACGAGCTGGCCGATTGCCTGGAAACAATCTTTTCGCCACCTGGGGTGGGTATTTTTTGTGCTGTGTGGCGGGCTGATGGCGCTGCTGCTGGTGCTAGCAACGGCCGTTTGGGAAGGGCAAATTGGACCATTCCCGACCAGCCAGGTGGTGGCATATGTCGTGCCTCTATTTGCCGGCTGGCAGGCGGCTTATGCTTTTTCGCCAGATGATGAACGGCCGTTAGAACTCATGCTCGCCGCGCCCCGACCTATCATCTGGACGCTTTTGGAGCGTGTCGGGCTGCTGCTGCTCATTTATCTGGTCCTAGGGGCGGCAGGCGTGTTCCTGACTCTGGTGACCGGCAGCGAAGCGACCTTGGGTTCTTTGCTGCTGCGCTGGCTGCCGCCGTTGGTCTGGTTTATCGGCCTGGGCCTTTACCTGGCACTGTTGACGCGGCAGGGAACGTTTGGGGCGCTGGTTGTCCTGGTTGTGTGGGGCGCGTCGTTGGTAGGCAGCGGCGGTTTACCCGCCCAACTGCGCTGGGCCGCGCCGCTGCTGCCCTATTTACAGTCCGGCGCAGCTAACGTTAGCGCCGAGTTGTATACGCTGAACCGCGTTACCCTGGTAGTGGGCGGCCTGGCGCTGGCGGGACTGGCGCTTCGGCTCAGTCGAAACGAAGCGCACCTGTTAGGCATTCGGGAGGTGTCATTGTGAGAGGGAGTTTAAGTCAGTTGTGGGGCGTTGTGTGGTATGAACTGCGGCTGCAATGGGTCCGGCGTAGTCTGCCTATCATGGGCGTCTGTTTTGCCCTGATTTTGCTCCTGTTCCTGTTTCTGGTTACCGGCGAACTGGAACAGGCGCCAGAGGCTGGGGAGGAGATAAAGAAAACGGCCGTCACCTTCAGTCTGATTTTAGGCGTTACCCCCGTCAGCTTGCTGCTGGTGCTGTTGGCCCTGCCGCCTGTCCTGGCCGAAACCGTCGCCCGCGACCAGCAATTTGGGCTGGATGAACTGCGCGACACGCTGCCCATCTCGCCGGGGCTGTATCTGGCAGGTAAGGTAGGCGGCGTGTGGTTGGGGGTTGGCCTGATGGTAGGGATGGTGGCGCTGTTATCCGCTCTGTTTGCCTGGGTGCGCCTGGGACCGCTGCACGTTGTCCCCTATGCCCGTATCTGGTTGACGACCATTTTACCAGCCGGTTTGTTTGTGTCCGGCATGAGTGTTTTGTTGGCGGCGGCGCAGCCCTCGCGCAAACGGGCCACGCTGGTGGGCGGGATGGTCGCCCTGTACAGCATGGTGACGATCGTGTTTACCGTAAATCGCGTCTACGATTGGCTTCACGCGGCCATGCCCTCGGCCTGGTTCACAGTGGCGATGCGGACTGCCTTTCAGTACATGGCGGAGACGGTCGAACTGCCCGCGCCGCTGCTGCCGATGGCCGACGTGCCGATGGCTTTTGTGCGGCAAACGGCTGTGGCTACTGCATTACAGCTATTTTTTGCCTGGTTGTTGATGGTGGGCTGGTGGCGCTGGCGACGCGCTTGAAATGGGTTAGTTGGTTGGTTGGATAGTTGGTTGCCATGTAAATGAGAACAAACCAACAAACCGACAAACAACATGGTGATAACAATGGTTACAATTCAAAATCTAACGAAGCAGTATAACCGCGATGTACAGGCTTTGCGCGGCATAGACCTGGAAATTGGACCCGGCATGTTTGGCCTGGTGGGGCCAAATGGGGCCGGGAAAACCACCCTCATGCGCCTGATTGCCGGGCTGCTGCGACCGACCGACGGCCGTATCAGCCTCTTTGGGTCCGATCTGGCTACGGCCAAAAGAAAACTGGCCGCCAAACGGGGGCTAGGCTATCTGCCGCAGGAGTTTGGCTTCTATCCCGACCTCACAGCCGCCCAGTTCCTAGATTACATTGCCATCCTCAAAGGCATTCGCCACCGCACCGAGCGGCAGCGGCAGGTAGAGAGCGTTCTGGCGATGGTGCGCCTGACGGATCAGGCCGGGCGCAAGTTAAAGCAGTTCTCCGGCGGCATGAAGCGGCGGGTTGGCATCGCTCAGGCGCTGATCGGCCAGCCCCGGCTGCTGATTGTAGACGAACCAACGGCCGGTCTGGACCCCGAAGAACGAGTGCGATTGCGCAACCTGCTGGCGGACACGGCCAACCACTGTACTGTCATTCTATCGACCCACATCGTCGAGGACATCAGCCAGAGCTGCGATGATCTGGCCGTGCTGCATGAGGGGCGCGTGCTCTTTCGCGGCAGCCCTCGCGACCTCATCGGCGCGGCGCGCGGCCAGGTATGGACGGTGATGACGAATGGGGAACGGGGGTACCGGGAACGGCCGTTTGCCAACGCCACTATTGTCTCTACAGTGCAGTATCAAGATGGGGTGCAGTACCGGATTTTGGGTGATCCGGGTCCAGACTATACGGCCGTGCCCGCCGAACCCGGCCTGGAAGACGGCTACATCTGGCTGATGAACAGCACGCGCGGTTGATTTTGAAATTCTCCGCATGTTGCGCTGGAACGGGAATCAACTGTACTTCCCTTTGTTTACTGTACGTCTCTTGTTCTTTGTCCAATCTTGTTTTTGTGGGAACGCCCGTACAGTTAACGAATTATCAAAAATAACAACGCTGACCAACTTCTATGTATCCAGCGGCGAATATGAGAAACACCCTTGTAGTCACGCTGTAAAGCGCATGAAGTATAAGTAATACGAGAGCGGGCACGGTTCCTGAAGGCGATACCCCTTCAGATTGAAGTCCCTAGACTTCAATGAGGGTGGGTGGGCGGGTATCACCTTGCGCCAACCAGGGCGTTTCAGGTTCACGGGAAGCTTTGCCAGAAAGCTCGTGCTGGCCCGCCAAGAGGTTTACATTTCACCACCAGCTGTCATGGAAAAGGGGCCTCCACTCACGGGAAGCCCCTATATTTGTTAATGTAGATGTGACAAAGGCAGACTCATACTTTGCCAACTGACCGAATATAGTTTTCCAACGCCCGCTGCGTCGTTACCCAATTGCGCCCCTGCTTCTTCGCCTCCAGTTTACCCGTCCGCGCCAGCAAGCTGAGGTAATCCTGGCTGTAAGGCACAAGTTCAGCCGCTTCACGTAAGGGAATCCATTCATCTTCCTGGGCCGGCGGCGCGGTCTGCGGCGTGCAGGCCTCCAGGTACAGCGTCAGGCTGCGCTCCACAGCGTGGCCAACGAAGTTCACCAACGGCGCCGGTTTACCCCCATCTGCCTGAGCCAACACGCGGTAATACTGCCGCCGGTTGACGCGGGCAATGACGGCCGGTGGATACCCCGCACGCAGCAGCACCAGGTTCATAATCAGGCGGGCGGTACGGCCGTTGCCATCAATAAACGGATGAATGGCCGCCAGCCGATGATGGGCTAACGCCGCCAAAGCTACCGGTTCCATCATGCCCTCTTGCGCTTGCAGCCAATCGGCCCAATCGTCCATTTGTGCCGGGATGTCCCAGGCTGGCGGTGGTTCATGCGCCGCGCCGACGATGCGGATGGCCACCTGTCGATACTGTCCGGCATTCTCGTCATCAATTTTGGCCAGAACCAGGGCCTGTATCTGGCGCACTTGAAAAACGGTTAATGGCTCCTCTCGTGCAGCTAACGATTCGACCATCTGAATCGCCTCTTGATGGTTCACCACCTCAAAATGCTCGCGCAAACTTTTGCCGCCAATGGTGATGCCCTGCTCCAGAATTAACTGAGTTTCGTGCAGGCTCAGGGTGCTGCCCTCGATAGCATTGGAATTGAAAATCCACTCGATAGTCAACTGCTCGTTGAGGCGGTGCACGGCGGCAATTGGTAACGGCCGTAACGCATCCATCTGCGCTTTTTTAGCCTGAATTCGCTCTTGCAAACGGGTTTCTAGCACTACACGCTCCACATATTGGTATCGGATAACAAATAGTATAGCCTATCCGATATATATTAAGGCACCTTCTCCGGTTGCTGTTCACTAAAGCGTGATAGGCAGCCTTGGTGGACACCGGTGGTTCTTCAGCGGGTGGTCTCTCTGTGAGCGAGCCTGCTCGCCGACGAGGGTGGGCGGGTGGGCATTCGCTTGCGCCGTCCAGAACCTTTGACACAGGGCAATATATCCGCCTGTCCGGCGGTGCTGTTTTAGCGAGGCGCGAGCGGGGGCGGAACGTCCGCCCCTCAGCCGGCGCCGGCCTCAACCTAAATCACGCCAAACATCACCTGGCGCGACTGGTTGATGCGCCCCAAGTTGCCCGTGGCCTCTGCCAGGAACACTGCCAGACGGCGTTCCAGTTCCAGCGATTTTTCCCAGAGCATCTCTTTGGTCACCGAACTGGCCGGTCCCAGGAACACCTGCCTGGTGCGGATACGGCCGTTCACCCGCCGCCCCTTCTGCAAGCTGGCCAGCATCTTCCCAGAGCGGCGCTTGTCCTGCCGATAAGTCAGGGTGTAAATACCGTGCGGCAGGACCACGATTTTACGCTCCGGCCGCTGCAGCCAGCCTTCGCGCAACGTCTCAAACCACTGCACACGCATCTCACCGCGCAGCCGGACCATCTCCTGGCCCAGCGGCGCCAGTTCGGCGTAGGGCAGCAGGTACTTCTGCCGGTATTCTTGGTAGATGTTCACCAGCGACTCCCTTTCCAGGTCACCGACGGCCGCCGACACATCCGCCCAGGTATAGCCCGTCAGGCGCATGGCCAGGATAAGCGCGCCGCGAAACATCTGCTCCGGATACCAGCGCTCACTGCTGACGCCGACCAGGATGGTCAGCAGGTCACGGAACAAGTCGGCCGTGTCCGGCGGCGGTTCGGCCTCGCGCCGCAGCACCGTCCATTCCACCGGCCGGGGAACCAAGTCAAAGGACCGCACCTGCGGCAGCCGCCAGGCGAGATTATCCTCGCCGTTCTCGTCATCAAAATCAAGGCTGTCGGCTGTGTCTACCAGCGTGTAGTTGCGCGCCACGAGGGATTTCCAGCCGCCGTTCAGGCCCCGCACGTGGACCCAGGCATAGTCTTTCAAAGCCGTGCGGGCGCAGGCATACGCATAGGTCAGTGGTTGGTGTTGGTTTTCCAGAAACGCCAGCAGAGCGGTCTGTTTCATATCGGCCCAATGGACCTGCCATTCACGGCCGTTAAAGTGATACTGCCGCCCCAATTCGCGGGCCAGCGCTCCGGCGCGCGCCTGCAACTCTGCCAATAGCACGTCAGCGGTGAGCGGGGCAGGGGTCAGGCCATCGCCGGCAGGTAAGTCTTGATAACTGTCCATGGCACTCCTCCAGGCAAAAAGCACAGCGCCCGGCCTGAAAGCGCCAATGACCTCCAGAACCAGGCGTAGAAATCGCCGGTCAACAGCCCGGCGTTATCGGTTAACAACAGGGTGAATCGCGGCCCGGCTCTCTCAGTGGTCAGGCCGGGCAGCTATCGGGGTTATTCGCGGTCAACGCCATACGGCCGTCCGTTGTAGGATTTGGTCACATCCCGTACATACGGGCTGCGCCGCGGCCAAAACAGGATGAGCAGGATGACGACAAGAGAGATGAGAATAAGCGCTTCGAGCATGAGACCTCCGGTTAATTTACGGGCAAGGTAAATAAAAAAAGAGCAGCCACCCGGTTGGGTGACTGCTCTCTTGATCCTGTGTGACGCCTGAACTAGAACGGTACATCATCCTCGGTGTAAACCGGCTCGGCGGCACCGTTGGCGTGGCCATCGGCCCCATTGGTGCCATTGCCGTTACCGCCCAGGAACTGCACCCGGTCGGCCACGACTTCAAAAGATGCGCCGATAGAGCCATCGTTGCGCGTCCACAGGCGCGGCCCGCCGGTATTCGGGTCCGGGCGCAGCCGCCCTTCAACCAACACCTGGCGGCCTTTGCTCAGGTACTGGTTCGCGGCCTCAGCCTGGCGGCCCCAGACCGACACGCGATACCAGGTCACTTCTTCCTGCTGCTCGCCGGTGGTGCGGTCGTTCCAGCGCCGATTGCACGCCAGCGAAAAGTTGGTCACGGCCTGCCCATCGGGCATGTAGCGCATTTCCGGGTCCTGTCCCAAATTGCCAACAATCAAGAGTTTCTGATACATGGTTTGTCTCCTTCAAAAGTGATAGGGTGGATAAAAAACTTCGCTTTATCCGGCGCGATAGCGCCCAGCGTCAGCCCTACCAGCCCCTTTGCCCCACCGGAAAAAGAAAAAGACGGCTACCAGCCCTTTCGGGCCGATAACCGTCTTGCTGAATACCCAACAACAATCGCAACGCTGCGCCGCTACGCTGCGGCCGGTTCGAGGATGGCGTGAACGTTGCCGTCTACCACGTGCGCCCAGGCGATACGCCACTGGTCGTAGCGGATGGCAGCCAGCTCGTGATCACGCTGCACGTAACCGAACAGGTTGCCATGGGGCGTGCGCGTCACCACGCGGTCGTTGTCAGTGACTTCGGTGGTCAGCATCATGCCCCGAAACCGGTCCTGCACAAAGTCAGCAATGCGGGCCTTGGCCTGGTCACGCTCGGCGGGCGGCACGTCGCTCATGCGGGTGTATTGACGGCCGTTTCGTGAATTCAGCCAATTCAGCCATACCCCATTCAGCCTGACCGGCACCCCGGCAGACCGCACAGCAGGCGCATCGTCGTAATACAGAACAGCGCCGGCAGCCGTCCACACCGGTTCGCCCAACAGACCAATGTGGCGCAGCGCGCCCAGCATCTGGTGGGCAATGCCAGATTCCCGGCCGCCTTCCTCACGCTGTGCACCCAACTGCCAGACAAGCGCATCGCGCACCGGCTCGCCGTTCTGTGGCCCCTGCGCGTACAGGTAAGCCGCCGCACCCAACAGCACAAACGGCCGTTTCGCCTCCGGCCACTGCTGCAGAAACCGGTCACTGGCGGCACGGGCAGCATCGAAATCTGAGTCGTCCACGTCACCGCTGGCGCCAATAGCCTGGCGCATCACCTGGCTGTAAGCCTGGCGCAGCTCCTTGCCCACATGCAGCCAGTCACGGCCGTGTTCAAAGAGAGTCAGAGGTGGGCACGCTTCAACCGCCAGCGCTTCCACGTCGGCCCAATACTGCGCCTTGTGCATCTCCAGCGCATTGGCCAGCGTATCCAGCCAATGGGCAATCTGGCGATTGCTTGTCTGGTCACCAGCGGCCAGCCCACCGCTTTCCACTCCGTTCGCCTGCGGCCGCAGCCATTCCGGCAGCCGGTCCCGCAGCGCGGCCGGCATGGCGCGGTTGGCATTCGCCTGTCCATGCTTAACCATGCGCGTGATGGCCATCTGGTTCCACTGTTTGACGGGCGCCAGGTTCAACCCGGTCTTCACCGAGCCGTCGATGACCGCTTCCAGCGTCGCCGGCAGATGGTCCGGTAAACGGCCGTAAATGGCCTTGCACATCATCAGTGCATTGCAGTGCGCCCCCAGCACGCCCTGGTTGGCCGCTGCCCGCTGAATGGTTGACGCCATCGCCGCGACGGAGTATGATACATTTGTTCTAAACGAGTCGCTTGCTTCCGTTAATTCGCCGTACTGATAGCTGACACTATCAATGCGGTTCGGGAGCAGGCGGCTTTGCATTTTGGGGTAGGAGAGCTGGCGGTCGCCGGGCGTTTCCCACTCGATGATGTGGCTGGCGTCTGTGGGCTGCAGCACCACGTACTCGCCCAACTGGTTGGGACTACGCCAGATGAGCATTTTGCGGCGACCAGCGTCTGACACATCGCTAAAAGGCATCACCCACACGGCGTCATCCCCGTCACAGCCGCCCAGCACATCAACGATGAAGGTCAGCCAATCCTGGTCATTGACCCAGGCCGTTGCGCAGGTGGGGTCCAGCTCGATATGCCCTTCCGGCACCTGACGGTTGCCGACGGCCATCGGGAAGATGTAGTAACGGCCGCCCGGAGCAGGGCAGCGCAGTTTGCTGGCGCGGCTGCCCAGCCGTTTGAGATGCTGCCTGGCCACCGCTTTCACCATCCCGGCAAACCACATCAGGCTGCCGCCGCTGGCGATATACTCACCCACGTGCCAGTCGGACAGAGAATCCAGGTCACTGACAGAGTCCACATCGTAGAGGCGGTTGAGGATGCCGGCCAAACGGCCGTTGCCAATCCCCTCCAGAAACAGCGCGCTTTCCATCCCCGCCCAGGCCAGTAGATGTTCCGGCTGGAAGAACGGGTGCAGGTTGATGAGGCTCTGGATGTCCAGGCACATCTGGTCTTCGCTGTGGATGGGATGCAGGCCGATGAAAACACGGCCGTCGGTAAGGGCGAGTTCCTGCTTGGCGCTATTGGCCGGGAACATGAAATCTACTGCTAAATCATCCACCACCAGCACATGCCCCTTGTCCTGCCCACCGGCGTGCAGCGTCGTCACCTCAAACCGGTCCGTGTGCAGCAGTTCGCGGCGGTGGCGATCATCCAAATCCAGGCTGTCGGCCAGGCGTTGGATGAAGCCGTGGCTGACCTGGCCGCTGCCGTCCCACAGCTTCTCGTCGAGCAGGTCATTGTAGTCAATGGTGACCTCGGCCTCATCGAAGAAGCGCCAGTAGCGAAACGGCCGCATCACGCGGGAGAGCCGCTTAGAAAGCACATAGCCGCCCTTGTGCAAGGATAGCTGCAAGCCAGAGCGAGCCAGGAAGGTCTCGGCATCTGTACCGGGCACATGCAAATCCAGCACCTTATCGTCCTTCACCCAGCGCAGGGTGGGGGGATCGGCCTGGAAAATCTGGGCCAGCGCCGCTTCGTCGCCAAAGGGGCGGGAGACAATCTGCCACTGTAAGTCGTTGGGCAGAAACGGATAAGCTAAACCACCACGGTTGTCATCAAAACGTAAAACGTTACGCATGTTATGCGCCATCATACTTTCTCCTGTTTGAATTGGGGTTGAATGGATTAGAAAAGGGGGCGGACACGGATGCGCCGCCCCCCAAAAGGCATTAGAAGGGGAAATATTCGTCTTCGGCCGGTGGACGCGCCTGGCCGTAAACCACTTTGGGCAGCCGCTTCTGCCAGTGGCTGTAAAAACCCGGCCGGCGAATCTCATCCGCACCCAGACAAATCACATAGCCCAGGTGCAGCTTGCCCCAGGGCGTGGGAACGCGGATACTGATGAAGGCATCATCATGGGCGACCAGGAGGTCGCTTACGAAACACTGGTTGATTTCCAAATGCAGCGGCCCGAAGAAAGCGGCCAAGCATTGCTCGCAATGCCGGCGTCATTCACAGGCTCCATGATGTTCTTCGTAGCCACGCGCCCAGCGGCTGAAGACGAGACGGGAAACCAGGTTAAATACACGTTGGGTAAACATTGAAACAAATGCTCCTTTTTTGATTGGGGGAAAATGTGAAACGGCCGTTGCGGGCCGGAAGGATTTGGGGATGAACAAATCTAAAACGGCAAGTCCAGCATCATGGCATTGACATGCTGCGGATTGACACCGATCGGGTATGTCGTCGCTGCCATGCAGGCGATCAGGGCGTCTTCACCGCCGCATAATCGTTCTGCCAGCTGCACCCCCGTCAGCCCGCCGAAGAGGGAATCCAGGTCCGTGAGCAGCGCGCCATCTGAGCCTTCTTCCTGATAGAAGTAGCCCAGGGCGTGGTCATATCCATATGAAACGGTCATTTCGCCGTTTGCCGTTTGTTTCTGAAACCAATATCGGGACATCAAACACTCCTTTTTTGATTGGGAAAATCATCGTGATCCACAACGCAAAACGGCCGTACCCTGTGTCGAGTACGGCCGTTGCTAGGCGATTTGTTGATTGAACAATTAAACGGATTGGCGCTGCACCCACGCAGCAGCCGCTTTCACCACGTCGCCGTGGCAGGGGCCGGGCTTACACCAGCACACAAGCGCCGATAATGGGTCAATAGCCCGCAGCGCAGCCAACACAGCTTCGTCGCCGGCCTGAATGCGCCCCCACAACCAGCGGCGATAATGGGGCAGGGTCTGCCCCCGGCCGCCGAAGTCGCGGACCCTAAACGGATTTGCCAGGGGAGACTGTGGCAGATTGGTCGTGCGGTTGGCGCGCCCGATGTAGATCCACCGGTCGCCAAAAGCCTGATTCAATGCTGCGGCAGAACCATATTGTTTGAAGTTGATCACATTGCACATGGTGCACCCCATGATTCACGCCACCAACTGCCGCGCCGCTGCCTGGGCTAACGCGTCGCACCGCTCATTCATGGCATGGCCACTGTGCCCGGCGACAAGCTGCACGCGCAGGTGATGTCCGGCGGCCAATGCACGCACCTGCTGCACCAGAGCACGATTGGCTCTGGCTTTACCGCCGTTCAGAATGGTGGCCACATACTGGCTGTCTGTGACCACTGTCACCTGACAGCGGCGTTTGAGGGCGGCCAAACCGGCAATGACCGCTTGCAGCTCCATACGATTATTGGTGGCCTGTGCCTCGCTGCCCGTCAGCGTCTTTTCATGGGCGCCGCTCTGCAAAATAGCCGCATATCCACCGGGGCCGGGATTCCCTTTACAGGAACCGTCTGTGTACAGAAAAACTTGATTCATCTTGAGCAAACCTCCTTTGCTTGAATATGGGTAAACAAAAAGGCCGGTTGCAGACGTACTGTCTACAACCGGCCTTTTAAGCCTTATAAAGCCCTTCACAAAGCCCATGGCCGCAGGCCATTCTGGGTAGCAAAAAGAGGGTGCTGCTCTATTTCATGCCAGTTTGCCCGTGATGAAAAATCACGAGCGAATAGGATTTCACGTTGGCGAAACGGCCGTTTTTGTAGGCCATTCTCATTATTTAGTTGATCCTACGATATACAAAGCCTCTTGATTTGCGCGAGGTGTCCACGATCATGATTTGCTAGCCAAGTTGCCAAATCTAGCATGCTGATTTTAGAACCAAAACTCGTTCCCTTTCGGAGCCAATCTTCTGGGGCCATGCCGTTTACCAGTTCCAGGCTTTGTTTGCGGGCTGCCCGTAAATGAGCGATCAGGTCAGAATGTGGCATGAATTCATAGCCTTTTCCTTCTTGTAATTTCCAGGGAGGCATCGGCCATGGAAGTTCAACCCCCTGCGCGGAGAGAAGCGTCTGCGCGCGCGTTACAAAGAGAAGGTCTGTCTCTAACATGTGTCCAATGGTCTCGGCAATACACCATTCATCGGGTGACGGCTTCTGATACAAAAAATCTGAGCTAACATGACTAATCACTGCCTCTACTTCATCTGGTATGTTCGATAATATTTTGATGATGCTCTCGGGCTTTAGTTGACCCAGGTGCTCAGGCGTTGCGGAATAGAATGGCCCAAATCCTTCAAACTCAACGCTTAATGCTCCACAAACCGGACAGGCGTGTGGCGGATCGCCTTCCAGAATCATGCCACATCCATAGCAGCCACGTAAGAATTGGGCGACATCGTTTTCCGATATATCTGGATTATTCTCCAAACTGGTGAGTGATCGCTGGACGATATCGCGCAGGCTGGCGCGTGCATCTGTAGATTGTTTCAGACGGCTGTAATTTTTTGACTCTTCGACAACAAACCTATCTAAATCTTTGTCTTCACCAATTTCCGCGAGGATAGTATTGAGCAACACTTGCGCGTCAAGATCATCTTCAAGTAATCGAGCCGCTTCCATCGCCATGACACGTTGAGAATGGGCCGCTGCCCGCAGAACTTTCGCGAGGTTGAATTGCCCTTGCAGGATTGCTCGTTCGGCAACTGCCAGATTGCGAATGTAAGCTTGTCCACCACGTGCCAATTCTGCTGTTAGCTCTTGTTTTAGGTTGCTTTCCAATTTTATCCTCCGACCAGGTTCGTATCTCATTCAAGTGCTGGCAGAACTGAAGCTACCCAACAAATCTTCAACATCATACCGATACTACCTGCTTCCCCTGCATGGTTGTAACAACCACGCAGGGCTAGAACATCCACTCTCTCAAGACGTTGCCTCATCGTTTTCTTCTTCGCCAGATGGTAAGTGTTCTTGCTCCACTTGCGGCCGTTCCAGATAATTTGTAGACGAAACGACCGGACGGCCTGTTTCAGCTTCCAGCTCCCGGCGCGCATTACCGGCAATTCGCCCACCTTTACGAGCAGCCTGTTCGTTTTCCTCATACCCTTGAGCATCTTCGTGGCGAGCCACTTCCGTTGTCGACAATTCGCCCAGCATGGTAAATACCAGCTCGGCATTCGTCATATGATCCCGCAGATTATCTTTCTTTCGTAGGGTTTTCAATTCTTTGTGTTCATTGGGATTCAGGCCAAAGGTTCCGCGTGATATTTCAGCTGTCAGAAAGGCATACTCTCTTCCTTCTTTTACGCCTCGCTGTTTCCATTCATCTGTTAATTCTTTGCGAACATCGATACTTCGCAGTCGTGCTTCTATCCACTCATCAGAATACCCTTTGGCCTTGTACAGTGCTTTGGCGCGTTGTGCTGCTAATTCTGGGTTTTCAACCTCCTGAATGCGTTCATAACCAACTTTAGCCAACCAGCGCTTAAAGGGTTCCGCTTCAGGAGAAGGTATAGACTGTATGATCCGTAACATGCCTTCCGTGTCAGCACACTCGGTTTGATAATGACGGCCGTTAGCTGCTTTCATCCTGAACTTTCGGCAGGTTGCCGAAAGTTCTACCTCTTTTTCGCGACGCTTCATGTCATACCAGTATTTATTGGGATCTTTACTATCGGTTAATGCATTGACAACATCCACAACTGCAAACCACCACCGTTCTGTCTCTTCATCCCATACTCGGCGGATATGAAATCCTTCAAACTCAATTAGCTCAAGGCCTGTCTCTTCGCTCATTAAACAACCCCTTTGCGATCAGTAACTTTCAATTACCAAAATTATAGTACATATGTTCACCTTGTATCAAACCAGCCATGAAAGCACTCTTCGGAGCCAATGCAGTCCCCTTAACTTGTATCGCCCAGGATGCCTGCGGAGGGGGAAATCAACGTGCCGTAAACGGCCATTACGCTAACAATAAAATCACCGTCGACAAATTGTCGACAGTCCAGGTCGCTAGTTGAGGCAAACACCCGCATGTCTCCTGCGTGATCAGTTATTGTCCGCAAAATATTTGACCCTTTGTTGCCTTAACGGCAACAAAAGGTGGGGTGTGGCTAAACAATGGATAGTTACTAGACCGGAAACACGTTGGGATCTGCCGAGCACCTTTTCCGGGTGTTCGTGTAACACGTACGCCCGGTTTCATTTGTGCTAAAATCGCATCTATACTGATACCTTTTGGTCTAAACTGCCGTTTACTTATAAGCACACTGTCTGTAAATGACAGACAGTTCAAACGCGACAAAGCAGCAAATTGTTACCCCGCAACCACCTGCGTCCGCTGCCGGTAAAAATCCAGGAGCGCCGTTTTGGACGCCGGCGCAGACTGTTTCTCGGCCAGATACTGTCGATATGTCTGCACCTCCGTCATATTTTTCCCGTCAACCAGGGTCCCATTGCCATATTGCAGCGGTTGTTTAGCCGCCGTGCTGTCGTTGGTCGGGCTGGCTGCTTTGCCATTGGCTTGACCGTTGCTTTTGCGCGTCACGGGACGGCCGTTCGCCACAGCAGCCTGCTGCGGATGAATCCCATTGTTCTGGACAGGGCCGGTCTTGGGCTTGGCAGTTCCGTTTGGCGCGCCGTTCTGCTCACTTGCTGTCGCTACCAACAGGTAGGGAGCAGGCTGTCCAACGGATTGCTGATGGCCCATCATTCCATGATGGTACATCATGCGCAGCACGTCCCAGGCATGGAGATAGGCTAAAACGGCCGTGCCCATCCGCCGCGCTTCGTACAGCTTAAACGTGACGTTGACTTCCACTTTTGCCGGGCCGTTTGGCGTGATCGCCCCGGTGGGGGTCAATTTGCCCGGCCCGCTTTTCAGTTCCACGTACACATTTTCGCCTTTGACGGCAATGGATAACACCCGGCTGGTAGCAGGTTGACCATTTTTTGGCGGCGTTCCCTTGTATTCTCTGTGACTGAAGCTTTGCTCGCCACGCGCCAGGGCGCCAAAAATAACCCGCGCATCTTCAACATCGATGAAGGCATTGGCAAATCCTTGTTTATTCATGCCCTGTCCTTTAACGTAATTGCCGGCAAATAGCCTTAGCTTCCCAATAGCCAGCGCATCCTCGACGTGCAAAAACCGTGATTGAGTCACATGGCTGTACAGGCGAACACGGGTAGGGGTGGGGGAGGGTTGGTTATTCATGAGGGAGTCTCCTGATAATGTGAATTTCTGGGTGTGGAATTTTTGAGCCAACCCGCTTACATGATGCAAGTTGGCCCCTGGTCTGGGTTCTGCTTCTATCTGCGCGAGATATTCGTGCAGGCGGTCTTCTAAAGGGTTCATATCGTTCATTTCGCATAGTTCTGGGAACAAAACAAATTATCACCTTGCTGCCGACCAAACCGATAAGGGTGCGCTCGATGACGGGCGAAAGACGATTTGTTAACCACTCATACGCATACTCATTGCGCACCACCACCACCCAGAAAGTAGGGGTGCTGGGAGCAATCAAGATGCGGCTGTCTACCAGCCAGGTATTAAAGGTCGCTTTGGTCATCTGCTGACGCAGATCGGCAAGCACAAGCGGCCACAACTTGTCGGGGGCAACGACAAGAGGGGAGAAAACGGGTTGTGAAACGATAGATTCGATCATCATCATAGGCACGTCCGGAAAATGAGGATAGGTTTCAAACTGCGGCGAATGCTAGGCAAAACGACCGTTCACCTCAAAGCGTCCACAAAACAACGAACGCTTTGCCAGCATACGCTCAGCCATGCTCAACTGTTACGCGGATAGTTGACTCAACAACAGCCGCGGCCGCGGCACGGGCGGCGGCGCGGGTTTATGCAAGTCAGCAGGATCGTGTGCTTCATCGCTCTCATCATGCTTCGCCTGCTTTCCGTTCAAATGCGTACTGATGACCGTAGCACCATTAGGCTTTTCCTGCCCGTGGCCATTGGTGAAAAGCGATGCCTGCTGGGGAGAACGGCCGTTGTGGCCATTGGTCACGGCCAGGTGAACTGAGTCCAATAACGGCCGTTGACCAGCACCATTCAGGTGCCCATTTTCGCCCGCTACAACAGCCTCTGCCTCCTCCGGCTCTTCTTCCATCATCTGGTAATCGCCAATAATGGTATTGGCCTGGCGCAGGCTGGCATTGGCTTCGGCAAAGGCCTGCTGCAAGCTGTGGGCCTCAATCTGCACGTCACCGGTGATAATCTTGGCCAGCGTGGCCACCAGGTCGCCGGAGGTGAGGTCATCCAGCTCCGCCAGACTGTCATCGCCGACGGTATCTCCATTGACGCGCAAAGCGGCGGCCACTTTGGCGGCCACCAGACGTAAGGCATCTTCCTGAATGGTCTCTTCATAGGCAAAGAAGTAGACCTTTACCGGCTCCGTCTGGCCGATGCGCCAGGAGCGGCGGCTGGCCTGCAAGACGGTGTAAACACTGTAGTCAATGGCCATCCAGACGATGGTGGGGAAATCAAGGAGATCAATACCGGTCTCCACCTTGCGCGGATGGGTCAAAACCACATCAACGCCGGCTTTGACCTGCTTTTCCACCCACTTTTCGCGCTTGTTGGGCGCGGCGCGAAGGATGGCGGCTTTCAGTCCGGCCGCTTCCAGCATCGCTTTCCACTCCGGCTGGATGTCCAGCGTATCCGTCTGCTGGCACAGCAGCAGGACACGTCGGCCCTGGGCTTTCTCCTGGAGACACAGATCGATAATTTCTTCCTCTTTGGGACCGATAAAATCATCCGGGAGTCCAGGCACCGAGGCGACGACGTTACCAGTGCGTGGGCACTCCACCACCTTGGCCCGGCGCGGCGAATCGGGCCAGAAGAGCAGGGCGTAGAGATACCCGGCCAGTAGCGACTTGTCGCCGCGAATGAGCCGCTCCTTGAGTTCTTCCTTGAGCTGGTCTTTAAGGGACTCGTACCGCACCGCCTGCTCTGGAGCCATGGGCACAGAGACCGGGATTTCGGTGTAGTCGGGTAGGGGGAAACCCATATCCCCCAATGACAGGAAGACCGACCGGTTCAGCAGCCAGGGCAGCATCGCCGGGCTGCCGCCGGGCAGCTCTTTGAAGCGCACGTTGGAACGGCTGTTAGCTGTTTGCCGGCCGTCTTCGTCAAGGGTGATGGTTTCAATCCGCTGCAGAATGCCGTAGGCTGAAACCCAATCCCGGCTGCGCAGGCGGCGCTGGCCGGTGGCCTCCGGGTCCACGTAGGCTCTGCCCATTTCTGGGGCCAGTCGGAAAAGCAGGTAGAACAGGCTGGACGCTTTGCCGCCGTAGATGGTGCCGGTGAGGGCCACCACTTTCTCGGCCGCCTGAGCCAGGTGGTGCATGGCGTATCCCTGGTCGCTGTCAAATCCTTTATACTGATGCACCTCATCCACGAGCAGCAGATCCAGCTTCCCCTTGCCCCGTTTCTTGATGTATCCGGCCAGCGGCACCTTGCCATAGCCGAAGGTATCGCGCACGGCCGTACCGTGCCATTTCTCAAGTTCATGAAACGGCACCGGCTCACCTTTATAGGTGTAGCTGCGAATCATGCGCTCCCGCTGGGCGTACAGTTTAAAGCTGCCGCGCAATTGGGAATCGCTGCGGCGGCGTGTGAACTGGTACAACGGCGAGCGGCACTGCTCGTTGCTGCACGTCCACGTGGCGGTCTTGAGTTCGTTGACGGTTAACGGCCGTCCGCTGCGGAACTGGGTTTCGCCGCAGACGGGGCAGCGAATGCCGCGCTGCTGCAGGGCCAGGATTTGGCGCTCGGTAAACGGCCGTTCTTCGATGGGCAGGTCCATCAATTTTCGCGCAGATATCACATTGCCCCACGGCCGTTCAATATCGCTGTACCCCTTGCTGCCATAGTTGTGACTTGCCGGACCGCCGTAGTCGTAGGCATGCTCCCAGCCGGAGGCGCTGCGGGCGGTGGTCTGCTTGAGGACGCCAACCAGTGGCGCATCATCGGGCTGGTTGCCGAAGAATTGATCGACGTCGCTGATCGTTTGCAGATGCGTTGTGCGCACACCGGGCCAGACGGCTTTGAACTCCCGCTGCCATTTGTCTACCAGGTGCGGCGGACAGAGGACAATGGTGCGCCGGGCATGGCGACCGGCGGCAACTGAGGCGCCAATAGTCGTATTGTGCGTCACGATGTAATCATCGGTGACATACAGTTGGTTTTCGGAATCCAGAGCGATACACTGGGCCTCCTTTTTGCCCACATACTCCACTTCCACAATGGCCCGCGACGGCTGGTATTTTGTGCGCGGCACCACGCGCTCCAGTTTACGGCTCAGGCGGAATGGTTGGATTTCGTTTGGCAATGACACGCTAACGCGGTGAGATATGCGACCGAGGCGCTTTACACCATTGTGCTTGTATCTGGTTCTTCGGGTACTTGTTTTGGCTACGCCGCCCAACGATTGCACCAGTGCAGCCAAGTCGCTCGCCAGCTGTTCCGACACGGAGGTAAACGTGATACAGCCATTGCGATGGCCAATCGTGCCATCAGTATCAAGTAAC
>JAKQCM010000262.1 GCA_029559155.1 Chloroflexota bacterium | reverse complement strand
TGAACAGCGCCCCCAACGCAAGGTCTGTCCCGCTGCCAATCGCTGCATATGGCTCAACTGGTTGCGTAACGGAGAAGTCTTGCCAGATAATAAATAGTCCCCCGTCAATCGCTACAAGCAGCGTTAGCTCCGTCTCATCGCTTTGGATTGGAGATTTGCCTATCTGCCCGGCTTCATCCAGGGCGCTGCGCACGGCGCCTACAAACGAGCCAATGAGATATTCATAGGCGCTTTTGCCCATGGACCAATCTGGCGCGCGCATTGCGCTAACTATCTGACCAGCGCGAACGGAACCAGATGCGCCCACGATGATATGCGTGGTTTCTCTGACTATCTCACGGTTCTTGTTCGAGTACGGCCGTTTCACCGCCATTCTGGTGAGCTTTGAGTTCCGGTCAACATACCGGTTGCCATTGCTGCGCACAGTGTCCGCGCCCATACAGACATCCCCAAAGCCTTGATCGATCAAGCCAACAATGATGGTCATTGATTCTCCTCGTGATACTGCACAATTGCTTCGTAAATCGCGCCCAGGTCATCTGGCGAAAGCACGAGGCCAACAGTGTCCAGGGGGTATGCTGTTCTGAGACAAATTGCTTTAGCAATAGCTGCCGCCTGAATAGACATTGCTTTTGTGGTGGTAACGGCCGTTTCCCCGCCGCGTTTGGTGATAGTGGTCGTCATGCAAACCCCCAAAACACCGCACGGAATTCATCCATGCTGGCGTAGGCGAGGCGTTCACCCCGCGCTTTGAATTCCATCACCCCCGTAGGCGGGTGGAACCTGGCCAGGAGATTGCCGTAGGCATCACGGATCTCCATCCATTCATCATCCGGTATAGCTACCGGGATGCTGCTACGTGCGATTGGATAGCGTCTAAGATTTGTTGGACGATCCATTGCTCCCGTTTTTCCAGCACATCTTTGGTGGTTTGCCACCGGCCCTGGTGCACTTCTGCCTGATAATCCTCATCCTGGACAAATCGCGCATAAGGCGTCACGTTGCCCAGGGCGGTTTGGATACTCATCAAGCCGACCGTCTCCTCGTGCGTCCAAGAACGTCCCAGCGTTTGTGTGCGGCGGTACGTAGAATCTGGTGGCGGAGGAGGATAAACAGCCAGATCAGTGTTGAGCTGCGCCCCAATCGCCTCAAACGTCGGCCGTAAAAATCCCGGCGATTGCAACGACTCCAGAAGCGCGTCTACTTCCCGATCAACTAACAGCTTCGTGTGCAGCATGTTGCCGTGCCTGGGCTACTGCCCCGGTCATTATCACTTGCACGTCGCCGCTAACCCGCACCGTCAGCACCGAAGAACGCGCACGGTTAACAATCATCTTCGGACGGCCGTCCGGGTGACTGCCGCCGGTGATGAGCAATTCTACCCAACCGGCCGTGGTATTAAAGCCCACGCAAACCGGCGTCACATCGACGCCGTTCAGCGTGACGCTGTGGATACGAGGCTGCTGAGCGTCATCATCCGCCCATCGCGCGTCGGTGCAAGATTGCACATACGGCCGTGCCGCCAACCGCTCGGCGGCGATGGCCTGGGCAATGGCGTCTTGCATTACAGAATTTGGGGAAATTTCTTGGGCTATCGTGGCTGGGGTGCGCTGCCACAAAATAGGATTATCACTCAAGTCCATTACTCACTCTGCCTTTTTAAATAAGTGACGCCACCGTCGCCAGAGTATGGCCGACGGTGGCTGACCGTTCCAATCCAAATCTCATCGGGTATCCCTTTCGGGAATGCCTCGCACGTACGTTCTACCCATGATTATACAGTAATATACAATCAACGCACATAGGAGATATCGGCGGAAGCCGCATAATGCTGCTGGTCAGAGTCAGATCAGCCATAGAGTTTAGTCCGTTTGTAATTGAGCCGCGCACGGCCGTTGTTCTTCAGCCGCGCATCAACATCACGCCAGACACGATGCCAGTATTCATTGTTTGCCGTCTCACGCAGCAGCACGCCAGACACTACCTCCAACACCATCTCGGCATTGACTTTGCGCCTGGCACGATCTAGCAAATCTTCCAGCTCGTCTGTTTTCAGCTTGAAAAACGCCGCGTTCGGTTTGATAGCATGACGCCACGCTTTCCCCTCGCTGGTGATTCCCACCAGCCGAAGCTCACCGATGCCATTGGCATACAACGTCCCTACATCGGCCAGAGAGAACCCCAGGCCGCCCGGCTGGTTAAATATCACCGTGCTGCCGGCAAGGTCGCTCGCCGCGATGCCCTTGGCCTGTGTTTGCCGTGCCGTGCCGCTGGCCGTGTGCAGCAGACGGCCGTTTGCTCCATACACAGCTATGTTCTGTTTCGATTGACTTACGAACAACTGTTCTATGTACGCCATAGGACGCTGCTGAATGGCAATTGCCTTCGCGTCGTCAGCCAGTGGGGCGGGGCGAGCGAGGCCAACGCGCTGCTTATGCAGGGGCCCGCAGATGTCGCACACGCTATCATCATTGGCCGTCAACCATATCCACCACCACGATCCGTCAAGATCAGAATCAGGACGCACGTCGCAGCGGCAGCGGACATGACCGGGCGGTTCCTTTTCCGGGGCTTGCTGCGCCAGGCCAGAGGCGGTGTAGCCCTCAACCTTGCCGCGCGCGTAGGCGCGGGTGGCTTCGGTCTCGGCGATCATTGTGGCCCGGTCCACACTGAATAGCTGCTCGATGATGCGGGTGGATGGCTCTTGCTCGATCAACGGCCGTATGCTGTCAGCCAGATCGCTTAATGTGCCCCCATCCTTTACCCAACGCGCCACAGCCTGGCTAATGCCCTTGCGCGTGGTTTCCTGGACTCTGCTGACCAGGTCGTAGGAATAGTTCAGTGCAAATTGTTCGGCGCCACGATTGGGCAATTTCCAGTCAACGGCAATGGCGGTGTTGAAGGGAAGGGCCTGCGACACGTTGACAACGCCAGCCTGGGCAGAAGATACCAGGATGCGATACATCGCCAGTTGCAGCGGATCGGCATTGGCCTCCATCACCTTCATGACTCCAGCGACAATGGTTTCCTGGTCAGCACTGCCCAGTTCGTCGGCCATCTTCAGCAGCGCAAGCTCCTGCTCGCGCAACGCCGCGCGCAGTTCGCCGACAGCCCTATTCTCGATGGCATTTATGAGATCGTTTTCCTGGCGTTCTTGGTCTGTGGCCTTAACGGCCGTTTGCGGAGAATCGTGGCGGTGTGGTTCGTGGAAAAACGCGAAAGGGGGCGGCAAACGCCGCCTTCACCTCCTGCGCCGATTGTACGTGCAGCAACTGCCCGCGCACCAACTCGGCAACTGGCGCAGGAATAAAGTCTGATTCAAATGTCACGCCGGCAGCAGGAACTTTACCAAAGCGCTTTAAGACCTTCGTTTCCCACAGCGCAAGATCGCGCTGCAGTAACTCATACTCAGCCTCGGTCAGGCCGAGTGGGTAGCTTTTGGTAACGGCCGTATCGGAATCATCCGGCAGCATTGGCGGCTGATCCCCATCATCGGGCGAAGATGGACTATCATGGGCTTCGCCGCCTTCCGGCGGGTATCCGGCGGCGGCGCGGCGTTCATCTTTCGTAAGGTCAGGGGCTACCACCGCCAGTCCTTGCAGCTTGGAAAGCTCCTGCTGCTCAAACACTTCCAGCTTGTCAGGCCGGAAGCGCAGGCGCAGCCCAAGCGGCCCGAATATCTCGTCATTGGCCGTTTCTTCGATGTCTCGTGCCTGTGGCACGGCCGTTTTGGTATAAAAATGGAGGTCGTCTTGCTCGCTGGTACTGTTCCGGCTGGCATTAGAAAACAGAACGGATACGGGTACGCCCATGGCTATGCAAATTCCATGCTGCGCCTCTGTCCGTAATTGCGGCAGCACCATTTCTTTCAGCGGCGGAACCAGATGCTCGAAATGTAAATTCCGGCTGAGCAATTCTATGCCCCATGCCCGGAGGCGGCCGGTCATTGCAGAATACAAAAACCGCTTAATGCGATTTGTTTCATCGGGGTTTGGCGACGCACCCTCCATAAAAAACAGCGTGGTGGGCATGGCTCCGTTCTCGAAGAATCGCTTCAAGAACTCGTTCTGATGATAGATGATACCAGCATCATGCAACGCAACCTTGGCAGGTGCTGTACCTGGTTTGTTCTCGCGCAAACCTGGTATATAGAAATACGCCATGTCCTCGATCGGAATTGGAATGGGATTGCGGCCACGAACACGCTTCTCAAATCCGACTATGCCATAGTCGTCGTGCCGAGGGCTGATAAGTTTTGGGTCTTGCCAAACAACAGCAGTTTGTCTCACCAAGTTGCGTTCTTTGTGCCAAAACGCCTCGGCGCGGATCTGTAACGACGTGGATGTCTGGTACAGTAGGCGATTTAATTTTATTTTGAACGGGAGATTATCTTCACTGAGGGGACGGCCGTTTTCGTCTAACTCTGGTTGGGGGAAGTTGGCCTGGGCAATAATCTGATTTGTTGTCGTGCTTTCTATTTGCCTGGGCATCGAGGAGATGCTACTAGCCACAAGATTAACGCAGCGGTAAAGCGTGCCAACGGCTGCGGCGTAATCTTCGGCAGACATATCGTTCGTCTCCGAAGCAATCAATTGCTCCAGATCTGAAACGGATTTTAATGAGCGGACGCGCCCATCACCTCTAGGGCCGATGACGGCAACTTTCAGATTATTGAGTTGTTCAGGTTCCATCAGCAGTATTGTAGCACAAATGGTCTTATGCTGTTAATAGTTTTCGGCCGTTCAGAATTGCTGACGTTTCCGACGCCGGAAACGCATTTTCTGTTCATCAGCAAGCGTGGCTTCCTCAGATATTCCGCGCCGTTCATTCCTACGGGCGATGATGTTGTTCAGTAGGGGTGTGGCAAGTAAGCGTCGATTTGCGCTAATCCTATACAGGTTGTAGCCGCGCTCTACTTGCCGCCGCCGCCATCGCTCAACGGTGCTTTCTTCTTTCGGTTGCCGTTGCTGGCCCACCTGCAAGGGGTCCAATTCATCGGCCACGACAACAGTTTAGCACGTTGGTTCTACGGCCGTCAACGGCCGAAAATAATGCGTTTTTTGCGGGTGGACAAAATACGGACAATGGTGTCAAAAACGGCCGTTTCACCTCCTATTTTGCGGTTTTATTTGTACCGATATTTTAATCATATTGGTATAATTAAAAATATCATAAAACGGAGGCATGAACCATGACCAATAAATCAATCATCACAACCAAGCAAGACGCGCTTTCGCGCCAAAACGATGTCGTAAACGCCGGAGCCGCGGCCAATGAAGCCGCCGCCCATTACCTCTTCGAGGATTATAAGCAGCGTCGCGCGCGCGGAACCGTACGCACCCACACCGCTGCCCTGCTGCTGTGGGTGCAATACTTGGAGCGTGTGGGCGCTGGCCGCTCTTTGCTGCAAGATGCAGCAGAGTGGACGTACGCTGCCATATCGCCTGGTGAACTCAAGCGCCTGGAGGCATACGCCGAGGAGCAATCCGTATCGCTTCCCGTCGTTCTGGCCGCCAACTATTGCCAAAGCGACCCCAACGCCTGGGAGGGCGTGACCTGGGGATTGGTGGAGGGGTTCGTGAAGTGGCTGCTGCAGCAAGGCTACAGCATTTCCAGCGTCAACGGCCGTTTGTCGGCCGTCAAGATATACGCACGCCTGGCATCGAAGGCTGGGGTTATCCCGGCCGGTGAATCCTCGATGATCCGCGATGTGCGCGGGTACGGAACAACCGAGGGCAAGCGGGTAGATGTCAAACGGCCGTCTACACGGGTAGGCCATAAGAAAGCCGAGGCTATTGTGCTAACGGCCGTTCAAGCCGGCAGACTAAAGCGCGAGCACAAGCGCAACCCTCAGGGCTTGCGCGACAAGCTCATGCTGTGTTTGTTCTTGGACCTGGGATTACGCGCCAGCGAAGTATCCGGGCTGCGCGTGGAAGATTTCGCCGACCCAGGCCACGTCATTGTCTACCGCCAAAAAACCGACACAGTAGACAGGATGCAGCTAACCGACGATCTGACTCAGGCGCTTAAAGAGTATCGGCCTTACATGCGCCCATCGGGCAAGCTGCTGCGCGGCAGCGAACGAAACGGGGAACTCAACGATCAGGTGATGTCGGTACGGGCCATTGGCGCGAGGGTGAAGCTGTTGGGGCGCGATGTCCTTGGGCTGTTCGACCTCAGCCCCCATGACCTGCGCCACACCTGGGCCACGGAAGCGGCCAAAGGGAGCAGCCCGTTCGATCTGCGAGACGCGGGCGGCTGGTCGAACATGCAAACGCCCAGTCGGTACGTGGAAAAGCATGAGGTAGTTAACGAACGGATCAAGCTGGGGTACTGATACGGTCCAGAAGTAATGCCAGAAGCGCGTCAACCAGATCGCGGATCATGGCCGCATCTAGATCGATGCTCAATTCGCTAATTGTTACCTGTGGCGGGCGAACCAGGCCGCCCAGGTTTAGCGCCGCGCCGGGCAATCCATCCAGTTCCACGTCTGTTCTAAGGGAATTGATTGCCTGCATAGGCAAATCGACCGGACGGCCGTTAATAGTCAGTTTCAGTCGCAAATCGCGCGCTAAATTAACTCGCATTTGTCACCATTCAAAACAAAATCGCCGCTTAGAACGGCGTACAAGCTGAGATACAACAATACTTATGTGAACAAATCAGGCAATCCACCAGGTGTCCCGCTTGCTGGCGGCATAGCAGTATGTTTCAGCTAACGCGAAGTGGTCGGGGTTGCTGCCCTCGCGGTAAACGCTGACTTCGTTGCCTCGCCGGTCTTTTTCTGTAATGCGCACCGGCGCGCGCAAGTGGTTGAAATAGTCGCGGATGCTTTCAGCGTTTTCTGGCAGCGTGTTCTCTTGATCGTAGAACCTGGCGTACATGCCGTCTATGACGCGCGTGCGGTCCATATTGACAATGCCTTTCTTCGCGTCCCAAACTATCGCCTCCGGGTCTTTCGATCCTGTGTCTGTCCAGGGGAAATAGGCTAGCCACACCAACCCGTCCCGGAAATCGGCTTGTAGTTCACGGTTTTTGGTCGTTTCCGGCGCGGCATCGATGACGCACGAGGCCACATTGTAAAGCCTGATGAGCCGCCCCACGTCGTAGTGGCTGGAGACTTCGCCGCAAAATAACTGTCTCCGTTCCCCAGGCCGTTCCGGGTCTGCTCCCCGAATAACTACATGCAGCCCGTTTGGCGACACATCAACGCCCATGTAGGCGCGTTCGCCAGCCACGAGCGGCTTGTGGGCATACGGCCGTATGCAGTTGCGTAGTATATCCAATGGCAAACGCCCACCGCGCGGCTCGTAGGCTTCACCCATGTCCTGGTTAATGGCCTGCCGCCGTTTAGCCTCGTCGAGCGTGTCCCGTCGCTTCACGATTTCAATCAGTGGGGTATGCGGCGAAAATAGTTTGGTAACATGGAACCCCACAATGTCTTTGCCAAACTTGGCCGACACCCACTCCCCGCCCGCCAAGTGATCGAGTTCCTTGCCGCAGCGGACGCAGGCCGCATAAGCTCTGTCCTCTGATTGTCCATGCCAGGCAACCGGCCGTTCAAAGTCGTCTTCTTCGGTAATGATTTGCTGAAGGCTCAGCATCTGCTTTTTGCCGCAGTGTGGACAGGCAACAAACCATTCCCGCTGGTCGGTGTGCTCCCACTCAGAATCTATGCCGATGCCCGGGTAGCTGGGCGTTGAGGCCAACCACTCCTGTTTGACAGGGCTATGTCCCTGGCGCATTTGCGCCAGCGGCAAAACATCATCTTTCATTTCGTCGTATTCGTCGAGGATGATGAGATCCGCCGGAACAGACTTTAACCGATTGGCTTTTTGCCGTTCGCCTTTTGTGTCTTGCACCGACGCGCCGCGCAAAACAAGATTGTTGCTGCCGATGACCTTAATCTGAACGTTGTCTGTCTGACGGGCAGTACGGCCGTGCACCTTACCCTTCACGGCCAAAAGCTGGCTCAGATGTGGCGACGCCTGTACCGCTGGCTCGAAGCGCAGTTGAGAGAAATCGCGCATGTCGCCGTGGGTGGGCATCAAGTACAGAACATCAAGTTTGCGCTCGTCGCACGCGTGCAACGCCAGGCTAACCAGCAGCTCAGACAAACCGGATTGCCCAGATTTCTTCACCCGCACCTGCCGCGCCGTGCAGTTGTAGATGTCAATAAGATACAGATGGTCGTGCAGCGTGAAGGGGGTTTCCGGCCGTATGTAATAGCGATGCAACAGCGCCCACGCCAGCATGGGCATTGGGTCACGGCCGTCTTTACGACGATGCGGCGCCACAGGAAGGGCATTTAGCCCTAGTTTCGTCGCCGCGTAAGCCGCGTGAAAATCGATTCCCCCTGCTGTACTCCCATTGCTGCCGTTCATTGCCTGCCGTTCAGTTCCGTAGTGTTCAGTGATTTCCCCTAATTATCGTCTTCCGTGTCATTACTATACGAACCGTCTACAATTACCGGTTGTTTCTGCGTAGCAAGCATCATATTTTGTACAAACAGTTGTAATCCATCCGGGGGAAGTTCAGACAGTGATTGTAAAAGACCCACGTCCGTGTCCGGCAACTTACCGCTGCCGCCAGAAAACATGTTAACCGTGACGCCTGGTTGTGCCTGCTTGCCTCTCTCCTCGTCATACAATTCACGCATGACGCCGGGATAGCCGATAATCTTGGCGCGTGTTTGGATGATGCCTATCAACGTTTCGATGGCATCCAGGTTCCCGGCTAGCACGGCATTCCAGACAGACGAGATGGCTACATCCAGGCGCACCAGGTCGATATTGACCAAATCGGTCATGTTTTTCGACTGCTGCCGCGCCCACTCTTTGCGCAGTGTACGCACGTCGGAGTTGACCGTGCCGACAGAGACTTTTAATTCTTCCGCTATTTCGCGCTGGCTGGCCCCGGCCACCAGAAGCGCGGAAACTTGCAATCGCCGTTGTTCCCGCGCATCGGCATCAGATGTTTTACTCATGGCAATCTTCGGGTATAACCATCAGCCCGCCTACTGGAAGCAAGAAGCGATCCCACGCATTGCGGGATTGAAGTGTTGGCCAGCAGTACGGGTTTCCGTACCACACGGCCGCTTGCTGCCAATAGGTATCGCCACGTTGAATGATATGGTGGCCAATGTCTGGCACGGCCGTTTCCGTGGCCGGCAAGGGCGTTATGGTCGGCGGCGAAGGTGTTAGTGTTGGCGGAGAAACGGCCGTTGCCGATGGCGGAACGGGCGTGGATGTGACCGTGCTTGTCGGGCGTGATGTCGCCGTAGGCGGCGCTGCGGTTGGCGTAGATGTAGGTGTAACCGTAGCCGTAGCCGTGGGGGTAATAGATGGCGGCATGGCCGTGGGCGTTACGGCCGTTTCCTGGCAGGCGCGTAGCAGCAGCAAGAAAAACACCAGCAGCCCGATAGCGCCGGAAACGATCCCCCAAAGTTGTGCTTTCCTTTTCATTCTTTTGGCTCCTCGCAAATCTGCGCATGGATCATGAATATCCAGCCCTCGACAGACGGCGGAATCACCTCGACAATGCGATACCATGCCAACTTAATGCCGGTCGCCCAATCAACGATAGATCGAACTTCACCCACAACCGGAACATCTTCTGTGTCGCGCCCCATTGTAATAATTGCCTGACCAATACTATATTCCATGCGCTCCTCCGCCTTGATCGATCAAGGTCTCATTTCTGTAATACGGTAATGTTCTGCGGAAAGTAATCTCCGGGCATCGTTGCCGGTATTCATCAGCGCGTCAATGATGCCCATCTTAGGCATAAATCCCCCATGCACCTGGGGGTATTCTGGGTTCAAATACTCCATAGTCAGCAGTGTAATGCCAGCGTCAGCGAACCGTTTGGGGTCCAAATACACCCGCGCAGCCTCCGCACCGGCCAGGTACGCATCGCCGCCAACGGCCCTGGTAAGAGCTATCAGACGGCCGTTTTTGTCGCCTCGCTGCCAATCGTTGCCCAGGCTGGAAGCGAGGCGCACGCTGGGAATCATACCCATCAGGTAGCCAAATATGCCCAACGACAGAAAGGAAAAATACAAAAAACTCAACGATTGCCTGTCCTCTTTCAGGGCTTCCAGGTATGCGTAGGTCTGTAGGAAATGGGGCGCGGTTTGGTATTCATGGCGGACAATGTTAAGCAATTTGTCCAGGTGCGCGCCCTGAGCCAGCCTGACATTTTTCACAAGCGAATCGCTGTGATAGGTGACAGGCATGGTCAACCAACGCCACCCATCTACCCGCTGCCAGCTGCGGATTTTGTTGCGGTGCATAAAGCCGTTTTTTACAAACTGAACGTCATCGCTGATGATGAACGTGTCGGACGCCTTCATTTTGGCGAAATAACCGAGGTACGGGTTAAAGTGCGGCTGATGAGACGCGACTATTTTCATGATAGCCATGCCCCCCAATTCATTTTATGGACCGCATAAGCCTCCACCGGCCCGGTGCGGAACTCATAGCCACGGTGCGTCATCAAACCCCTGGCCCAATCCAGCAAATTTAAGTCACAAGCAAGCCTGCTAACCTGCGACTCGTGCTTGGCGATAGCCGCGATCTTCATGTCGTCTAACCCGTCGTGGGCTGGCAGGTAGAGAGTGGGCGAAAATTGCTGGGTGGATGGTGTCTCGAAGAACAGGAGCGCCTGGCACATGCGAGCGGCCGGAATAACCGCCTGGGCTAAATAAACATGGTCGCGGTGGGTGTCCTGGGGGAAGTGGGTATAAACCACATCAGCGCCGGACCAGGAAAGCCAATCGCGCACAATCGGAATCATGCGATATTGTTCTGCCAATTCTTCCATCGTGAAGAATTTGACCTGAACGTTGTCGGCGGGCACGCCAAGCAAAATTAGCCCGTTGATTTGCTCCAAAACGCGATTCCGGTCATAGCTGCCATCAGAAGCGCCGGTGTTGGCGGTAACGCAAAACACCTCATCGCCACGCCACAGGTGCCACTGGATAGCTACGGCCGCGCCAAGCTCAATGTCATCGGGGTGGGCGCCAATCAGTAAGACTTTCATGCTACTCCTTATGTTTTTGCGGGATTTTCACGCGCACGGTCATGCCTGAGCCGCGCTTCTTCCCGTCTGGTGTTACCACGTCACGGCCGTATTTCTGCTGCAGGTAACGTATGTCGCGCAGCTCGGCGTCGGTTGTGTTCTGCCCGGCGGCAAACATCATCATAGAAACGACGCAAGACGGCCGTTTCCTCCGGTTCCACTTCTTTTCCCCAATCGAATGCGAAAAACGCCGCTGGAGGCTCGCTAGTTGTGGTGATGGTAGGAACACGTTGCGGGATCTTATGCCCTTGGGCAACATCTGGCAAATCATCGTGCTCAACAAACAATTCGATTTCACCCAGGGGGGCACGTTCCCCCATGCACGCTTTTACCTTCGCGCCTTTTGGGAAG
>JAKQCM010000231.1 GCA_029559155.1 Chloroflexota bacterium | reverse complement strand
CTTGAATCCGAATTAATCGACGCCATTAAAACAACTTCCAAAGGTGATTTTTATATTCACCCCTCTATAAACTTCCCTCTCGAGGCCTTGAAGAAAGACCTGAGCTGAATTCAAAAAAAACTGGTAGAGCAGCCGCAGCGCTGCTTTTCCAGTCATAATCCTCAAACCGCCTGAGACTCGGTTCAGGCTGCCCCGATTTTAAAATTAGGTGGCTCCGAACAAGGGCTTTTTGTAACTATCCAGGTTGCCTGGATAGTTACTCCCGATGAACTTTATCATTGAGAGCAGTTTTCCATGTGCCCTTCGCAGGCAAGATCGCTCCCTGTATTCTTTTTTATAGCAGAGCAGGGGGAAACAATTTATGATCAACCAGCAGCAAGGCGCTAACACCACATTCAGTTCAAGCCAGCTTGTCATCTTGGCTCTTGGCCACAACTGCCCATCTATCAACTCCAAATCGCTTTACCAACAGCGTTAAACGCTATTTTTGAAACCCCTCAAACAGGTACAAGGAGACAAATATGAAAAAAACCGGGATGATAGTCGTAGGCATCCTTATAGGCATATTCTTTACGCTGCCGCTCCTGTGGATTGCCCCAGTACAGAATCTAATGGCCGATGTCCCAGACACAATGCAGGCGAATAATGCCAGAACCGCAGCCGATCTGACCAGCGACATCGTGGTCACGCCTATGCTTGCGCCAGAAACAGGCGGCGATGAAACCCCGCCGGCCAACTTCCCCACCGGAATGCAATCGCCCAATGTCCTGCCAACACCCATACCCGGTGAAACGCTGGTCTATTTTGTGCCCACAGACAACGACGCCACCGCCACCGTTTTATACCTGTACAACACCGATACCGTGGCCCACATCGTTGCTTTACGCGGGTTTAGTTACAATGGCGTGTTGGTTTATTCGCTGAATATAAACGTTGGCGCCACCAGCTTCATACGCCTGGCCAGCGACTCGATTGCCGCTGCGCCGCCGCCCAGTTGGGCAACCCCGGCCCCCATCATCACCAACTTCACCGATTTTACCTACTTTGCCAGCCTCTCTCTGCCCAAAGGGGTAAAAGCAGAGGGGTATGTCCTCTTTAATCCCGGAACCGGCACCGTCAATCCACGCGCGGATCAGGGCGCAATCCCCCTGCGCTTCAGCACCGATCCGGCCACCTTGTTCCTGCCGGCAATACCAAACACGCCCTGACAAACGCCGTCGGCCTCAAAAAACTTATCTGCCCACGAAATACGCCAAGGGCGCGGAGGTTTTACCCAAGAAAATCTTCGCGCCTTCGGCGATCTTTGCGGTAAAATCCGAGATTTGTCAGGCAATCAGGAATGTACGTGGTTAGTCGGAGCAGCTGATGAACTTGGAAACACTCACCCAATGGTATGACTTTACAGGGAAAACGGCCGTCGTCACCGGCGGCGCTGGCGTCTTAGGCGGCGAAATGGCCTGCGCGCTCATTGGCCTGGGAGCCAATGTCGCCGTGCTGGACCGCAACACCGAGATTCCGGCGGCGTACAAACAACCCATGGCCTCCGGTCCAGGCAGTTATCTGGTGGTGCAGGGCGATGTGCTGCAGCGGGAAGTGCTGGAAACGGCCGTACAACAAATTATGGCGGCTTACGGCCGTATCGACATCCTCATCAACGCCGCCGGCGGCAACCACCCACAGGCCACTACGGCCGTCGACAACCCCTTTTTCGACCTGTCCCAGGAAGCGCTGGGCTTTGTATTCGATCTGAACATCATGGGCGTCATCCTGCCCAGCCAGGTCATCGGCAAAATCATGGCCGAGCAGGGCGCGGGGGTGATTCTGAACATCTCGTCGATGAATGCTTTACGGCCGTTGACACGCATCCCGGCCTATTCAGCGGCCAAAGCCGGGGTCAGCAACTTCACCCAATGGCTCGCCGTCCATATGGCTCAGGAATACAACCCCCAAATTCGAGTCAACGCCCTGGCTCCCGGCTTCTTCATCGGCAAACAAAACGAGGCGCTGCTGCTTAACAAGGATGGCAGCCTGACGGCGCGCGGTCAGCAAATTGTAAGCCACACCCCCTTGGGCCGCTTTGGCCGCGCCGATGAACTGCTCGGCACGGTGCTGTGGCTCCTATCGCCAGCGTCGCAGTTCGTCACAGGCATCGTCGTCCCCGTGGATGGCGGCTTTTCCGCCTTCAGTGGCGTGTAACAGCGGGGACTGCGCCTAAAACAGGACGCAGATGACCGCGGATCAACATCTGCACCCCCCTCATCAAATTTCCTATGGACGATTTAAGGCAAGCATGATCGCACAAGCATTTCAACCCGAAGGGCTGTTAACCGACGACCAGGTACGGCAAACACTGCACGCCGGTCTGGAAAAGCAGTTTGCCGGGCAAAAAATATTGGTCCTTATACCCGACCATACCCGCACAATCCCCCTACCTTTTTTGTTCCGCGAACTGGTCGCCATTTTGCACGATGCGCAACAGCTCGACTTTATGGTGGCGCTGGGCACGCATCCACCGCTGACACAAACACAGCTTGACGCGCTGGTGGGCCTCACGGAAACAGACCGGCTGGGCACATTCAGGCATGTGGGGGTGACCAATCACCGCTGGGATTTGCCTGAAACCTTCACGCATATTGGCGTTTTGCCGCAAGCGCAAATTCAAGAAATTGCCGGTGAGCGCTGGCATCCAACCCTGGGAGGCGACGTTAACATCCTGATCAACCGCGCCATTCAAGAATACGATCATCTCCTGATTCTTGGGCCAACCTTCCCTCATGAGGTGGTTGGCTTCTCCGGCGGCGCGAAATACCTCTTTCCCGGCATTTCGGGCGCAGACATGATCAACGTGACCCACTGGCTGGGGGCGTTGGCCGGAGTGCGCGGCACAATTGGCCTCAAAGAGACGCCGGTGCGCGACATGATTCACGCGGCGGCGGCGCATGTGCGCACGCCCATCACGCTCATCGCCCTGGTGGTAGAAGGGCATGGCTTGGCCGGGATATTCATCGGCGACCATTTGGAAGCTTGGAGCGCGGCGGCCGATTTGTCTTCGCGGAAACACATCATCTGGGTGGACAAGCCGTTCACCAGGGTGCTGTCTAAAGCGCCGCCGATGTATGACGAACTGTGGACGGCGGGCAAGGCGATGTACAAACTAGAACCGGCCTTAGCCGAAGGCGGCGAATTGACCATTTTCGCGCCGCATCTTGATGTGATCAGCCATGTGCATGGCTCATATATCTACGAAATTGGGTATCATGTGCTGCCTTATTTTTTGAACCAGTGGGACAGGTTTAAACATGTTCCGCTGGGGGTATTGGCCCACAGTACGCATGTGCGGGGCGACGGCCGTTACCAAAACGGCACAGAATTCCCCCGCGCCGCAGTAACCCTGGCCACACGATTGTCTCCGAAAGATTGTAAAAAGCTGTCGCTGGGCTATCAAAACCCGGCCGACATTGATCTTGACGACTGGCTGGGGCGGGAGAACGAAGGCATTCTTTATGTCCCGAAAGCGGGCGAGATGTTGTATCGCGTGCGGGAGACGGCCGTATGAGCCAGGTATTTGTCATCATGGGCGTGTCTGGCTGCGGCAAAAGCACGGTGGGTTTGGCGCTGGCTCAGCGGCTGGGCGCAACGTTTTACGATGGGGATGATTTTCACCCACCGGAGAATGTGGCCAAAATGGCCGGCGGCACTCCGCTTAACGACGATGACCGTTATCCCTGGTTGGCCCGGCTGCATGATCTGCTAGCCGAACATCTGGCGCGGGGGGAAACGGCCGTGCTCGCCTGCTCTGCCCTGAAAAAGAAATACCGCGACCAACTGCGCCAGGGAAATGAGGGTGTTCGCCTGATCTATTTGCAAGGCAGCCTCAATCTAATCTGGGAACGCATGGCGGCTCGTCCGGCCCATTACATGAAGCCAGCCATGCTGCAAAGCCAATTTGACGCCCTGGAACCGCCATCCCCGCGAAACACAATGATCATCAGCGTCGAACACAGCGTTGAGGATATTGTTGATCGCATCATCCGCGAGTTCGGCCTCAATAGTCTGGCAGAAGGAGGGAGTGA
>JAKQCM010000229.1 GCA_029559155.1 Chloroflexota bacterium | reverse complement strand
AACAACATCATGAGAGGTGACACCAAGCGGCTTATCAACGGCTAAAATTCCCGAAAGATTCGACATAATCAGCACAAATCATTGAGCAAACGGCCGTTTCTACAACCCATGCCCATTTTGCTGCTCGGAGGCCGGCGTTTGTTGGGCAATGGCCTGCTTGCACATTTCCACAATTTGCGCTTCGGCCTTAGCCAAAGGGCCTTCCATCGTACAGCCCGCAGCTTGAGGGTGTCCGCCGCCGCCGAGACTTTGGGCCAACTGCGCCACGTCATACGGCGGGCGGCTGCGGAAACCAACCCGAATATACCCGTCCTCCATTTCCATCAACACCACGCCAATGGCCACCCGGTTCACGTCGGCCAGCAAATTCACCAGGCCGCTGCTGCTGTCGTTGCGGTAGCCAATCATTTCCCGGTCGCGGTTGGTGATGGTGGTCCACATGAGGCCGTCTTCAATTTGCATCTGGTTCAGGCCAATCTGCCACAGGCGCAGCGTAGACAATGGCTTTAAGTTTAAGGTCTGCATGGTGATCAGGGGTAAATCGGCCCCGGCTTCCATCAAAACGCTGGCTACTTTCAGGGTGTTGGGGGTTACGTTGGGTGTGCGAAAACCAAGCGTATCCGTGACAACGCCGGTGAGAAGGCTCATAGCCACATCGGCGTTAATTTCCCAACCCATATCGGTGTATAAACTGTAGATCATCTCCGCCGTAGATGGGCAGTCGGCCACCCAGTTCAAATCGCCAAAATAGGTGTTGGTGATGTGGTGATCGATGTTGATGATGAATGGTTTGGGGTCTGGCAAACTGGTGAAGATATCGCCCATGCGCTGCTGGTCGCCGCAATCGACGGCGATCAACGCGTCAAAACGGCCGCGAGGATCTGTCTTTCTGACCACGCGGTCGACAAACGAAAGGTAATTGAACCGATTGGGCATATCGCTCTCGCAGGCCATGATGACATCTTTGCCCAGGCGAGAAAGGGCCATGCCAACGGCCGTTAACGAACCCAATGCATCCCCATCTGGCCCGACGTGCGTCACAACCAAAATACGCCGCGCCGCTTCAATTGTCTGGCGGAATTCCGCTGCAAATGACACAGTTACTCTTGTCCTTTTATTTGTTGCAATTCTATTGGATCTGGAGGTGGCTCCTGCCCATAAGGTTCATATACTTTTAACCTGGGCATGGGGCCTAATCTTAGAGATTAGACCCATTTGGAAACACCAAGCGTAATTACAAGCGAACCACCAGGGCAAACCAAAAGTCAGATCAACCAGCCACCTCAGTTCGGGGTCTGGAGACAGTCGCTTATTCCTCTTCGTCGGATAAGGGAGGAATAACCAGATTCGCCAGAATGCGATCCACTTCCGCCGCTTGCGCGAGAGTCGGATCCCAATGAAAACGAAGTTCGGGAGTTGTACGCAGACGCATCCGCTGCGCCAGCTCGCGCCGGAAAAAACCGGTCGCTTTATCCAGCGCCTGAAGCACCTCTTCGCGGCGCGATTCATTGCCTAACGCTTGAACGTAGACATCGGCGTACTTCAACTCCCGATCAATGGTCACATCCGTAATGGTCAACTCTTGCAGTCGGGGATCGTTCATCTCACGCAAGATCAACTCGCTCAAGATAATCTGAATTTGTTCCGCTGTGCGTTGTTGACGAATTTTGCTCATGTTATGTGTTTTCCACGCGCTGAGTTACAAAGAATTCGATGTAATCGCCAGGGCGAAAATCATTCCAATTTTCCAGACTGACGCCAAATTCAAAACCAGCCTTCACTTCGCGTACGCTTTCCTGCAAATGTTTCAGGCTGCTTACCGGGCCGCTGTGCAGCAAACTGGTGTTGCGAATGAGGCGCGCCTGGGCATTACGCCGGGCAACGCCTGTGCGCATGTAACAACCGGCAATTTGCCCAACGCCACGGATCTTAAAGACCTGGCGCACTTCCGCCCGACCGATCAGAACCTCTTCGTAGACCGGATCTAACATGCCCTTCATGGCTTTTTCTACATCTTCAATCAATTTGTAAATGATGGTGTAGTTGCTGATTTGCACGCCTTCGCTGGATGCGGCGGCCTGGGCAACGACGTCTATTTCGACATTGAAGCCGAGGATAACGGCATGGGAGGCGGAGGCGAGCATGACATCGCTTTCGGTCACATTGCCGGTAGCGGCCAGCAAAATATCCAACGAGACTTCATCGTCGCCAAGTTTACCCAGCGAATTGACGATGGGTTCCAAAGAGCCTTGAACGTCGGCCTTCACGATGAGGTTAAGGGTTTTTACGTCCCCTTCTTGCAAGCGGCTGAAGAATTCATCCAGGCTCATCCCGGCGCCACGGCCGTCTGCGTCCTGGCGCATATCTTCTTGCATCTCAGCAATCAACCGACGGGCCTCTTTTTCCGTTTTGACCACGGTAAATTGTTCGCCGGCATGGGGAATGTCGTTCAGGCCAGAAACGGCCACAGGAGTAGAAGGACCGGCTTCTTTAATTTGGCGGCCGCGAAAATCGTACATGGATTTGATACGGCCGTAATGATTGCCCACCAACAGCGTGTCGCCACGGCGCAGCGTGCCGTTTTGCACCAGTACCGTGGCCATCACGCCCCGCCCGCGCTCGATACTGGCTTCCAGAACAGAGCCAGAAGGCGTCGCTTTGGGATTGGCCCGCGGGTTAATGTCTTCGGCTACCAACAAAATCGCTTCCAGCAGATCTTCAATACCCAAACGCTCTTTGGCCGAGACGGGAATAATCATCGTATCCCCATCCCATTCATCGGGAATCAGGCCAATTTCACTTAACTGTTGCTTCACTTTGGGCGGATTCGCCGTGGGCAAATCAATCTTGTTCATCGCCACAATAATCGGCACATGGGCGGCGCGAGCATGATCGGCCGCTTCGCGGGTTTGGGGCATCACACCATCGTCGGCGGCAACCACCAGGATGGCAATATCTGTGGCTTGCGCGCCGCGAGCGCGCATGGAGGTGAACGCCGCGTGACCCGGGGTGTCTAAAAATGTAACCAACTTGCCATCTTGTTCAACCTGGTAGGCGCCGATGTGCTGGGTAATGCCGCCGGCTTCACCGGCCTGCACATTTGTCTGACGAATGACGTCTAGCAAAGAAGTTTTGCCATGGTCTACATGACCCAGCATGGTGACAACCGGAGGGCGGGTTTGTAAATTGGCGGCGTCTTCTTTTGCCAGGACTCGCCGCCAGGCCAACAGGTCTTTTTCGTCGATGACTTCCTCGACGGCGGCCGCGGCTTCGGCCTGGGACACAACTTCAAAGCCCATTTCTCCGGCAACAATGGCCGCAGTGTCAAAGTCTATGTCCTGGTTGATGTTGGCCATAATGCCATTGCTCATCAACTCTTTAATCACGTCGATAGGACTGACTTCCATAACGGCAGCCAATTCTCGGACGGTTATGAAAGCAGGTAGCTCAATCAATGCTTTTGTTTTCGTCATCTTTTACCATTTCCTCACTACGCAAACGCTGCGCGCAACCATTCAGGATGCAAAATCGTTAACGGCCGTTTGCCAGCCAAATCTTATCTATTTTATTACGCGCCGGCGTCCTCGGCGATAGGGCGATGGGCCGCAATGGCGGCCAATTCCTCGTCGCCGACAGCGGCTTTTAGGGCCTGGCCCAACACAGCCCGATCGTTGAGCATTTTGTCCCAACATTCAGGCCGATCACACACGTAAGCGCCACGGCCGTTTTGCTTTCCACTCATGTCAACGACCACGCCATTATCCGGCGTACGCACAATGCGGATAAGCCGCCGTTTCTCCGTTTTCTGACGGCAAACGACACAGGTCCGCTGAGGGACATGTTTTGGCTTGCGCCCTTGTTTCTTTATCATGTTAAACCGGCATAAAGCAATAAAGATAGAGAAACTCTCTACCTCTATTGCCACAACCCTTTCTTATATTTCGTCTAAATCAATATCTTCCCATTCCGGTCGACTGCGGCTGCCCTTGCGCTTACGCTTGGTAACCACCTCGCCAATGTCTTCGTTAAAGATGAGCTGTCGCCCTTTACGGCCGCGCCGCTTGCGCTCTTCCTCATCTTCATCTTCCGTAGCGCTTTCCTCCGGTCGAACGACGACAATACCCGGCTTGGGTTTTCTTTGCGGTTCCGGCTTTTCTTCAACCAGGTCAATTAATGAGCGGCTGAGATCGTCTACCAGATCGGTTATAGACTCTTCCGGTTCTTCTTCCACGGCCGTTTCCGCCACAGCCACCGGTTCTGGTTCTTCTTCCACGGCCGTTTCCGCCACTTCGGCAACAACGGGTTCTGGCTCCACTTCGGCCATGATGGCTTCCGGTTCGGCCATTTCAAGTTCTGCTTCCAGATCGGGAACGGCCGTTTCCATTTCCATATCAGCTTCCGCCACAGCCTCTTCCGCCATCTCCGGCGCAGCTTCCGACGCCTCATCCGTGGCCAGTCGGCTGCGATATTCAGCCACCCGCTCTTTCAACGTTTCCAAAGCCGCTTCCCCTAAACCACGGAAGCCCAAAATCACTTCGTCGCCCATTTCCAGATGGAAAATAGCGTCGCCTACTGTTTCAATTTCATTATCCAGCAGCAAATTGTGAATACGACCCGGCAAATCCAGTTCGTCCAACGATTCGCGCCAGGCGGCCGTCGGCACTTTCAACCGCGCCTCTGCCCGGCGTTTGCGCGTCTTCTCGAAGTTCTCGGCCCGCGACGTAATAATCGTCCCCAAGATACCGCTTACCAGACGATCCAGCGTGTGGTAATCTTCCGAAGTAATCGGCCGATTCGCCGCTTTCTTCTCCAAAATCAACCGCACCTGCTCATGCAGGGTGCTGTTCTTGGCCACCTCTGCATTGGCCTTCGGATGATCCAAATTATCCAAAGATTCAGCGGCCGCTTCTGTCAGGCTCTTGATGTCGATGCGCCAACCCGTTAGTTTCGCCGCCAGGCGGGCATTTTGCCCTTCACGCCCAATCGCCAGCGATAACTGATCGTCCGGAACAATCACAATCGCCGTCTTGCCATCCTCAGGATGCTCTTCCAAAAAGACGTGCGACACACGCGCCGGGCTTAACGCCTTAGCGATAAACGTATGCTGATCCGCATCCCATTCGATGACGTCAATTTTCTCGTCATTTAGCTCGCGCACAATGCTCTGAATACGCACGCCGCGCATCCCCACACAGGCGCCAACCGGGTCTACCCCTGGCTGCAAAGCCAACACAGCCACCTTGGACCGCTGACCCGCCTCCCGGGCAATGCTCTTGATTTCCACCTGGCCGTTGTAAATTTCCGGCACTTCCAATTCCAACAGGCGGCGAAGCAGGTTGCGATGATTCCGGCTGACAAAAATTTGCGGCCCACGATTGGTCCGTCGAACTTCCAAAACATAGACGCGAATTTTGTCATGGGCGCGGTAACGTTCGCCATGAACTTGCTGGCCTTTCGGCAGCGTGGCTTCTGTACGACCCAGACCAATGGTAATATGTTGACCGCTGATGCTCTGAACAGTACCGTTAACCAATTCTCCTTCTCGGCCAGAAAAGTCTTCGAAGAGATGTTCGCGTTCAGCTTCACGGACACGCTGGAGCAAAACTTGTTTAGCAGTCTGCGCGGCAATACGGCCGAATTGCGCCGTGGTGCTGTCAACCAACAACACATCACCGAGCTGGGCATTCGGATGCTCACGACGGGCTACATCCAACAACACCTCTGTGCGATTGTCCATGATGGAATCGACGACTTCTTTCTCAGAGTAAATGGTCGATTCACCGGTACGCGGATCGATTTCCACGCGCACATCTTGCGTATTGCTGAGATTAAAATCCCGCCGAAATGCAGATACCAAGGCTGTCTTTAATGCGTCAAAGACATCCTCTTTTGGCAGGCCACGCGCTTCACAAATCTCATTGAAGGCTAAAACAAATTCACTTTTCATCGATTTCAACCTTACCCATAATATTTTTTCCCGGTCTTGACAAGGCAAGTACCCCGAATAGAAAACAAAAAAAGTGGGGAGGCCCACTTTCCGTCAAAGAATATGCTACTCTGAAGCTCAATGATTAATAGTATAACATGGCCTCTTTAGCTGCGCAAAAAACGATATATTTTTGGGGGGAAATTTTAATTTTCGCAAACCCAAAGGGTTTATCACCTCAGCGCTCTTCGTGCCGAGACGCAAAACCCTTTGGGTTTGTTAACCTGTGGTTGGCGCTGTGTGAAGGCCAATTTTCGCCAGCTTAATTATTCGGCGAGGGTCAGGTCTTCGACCGGCGCATCTGGGGCGACATTTTGCACGGATTGGATGCCGCCATCGCGCCCTTGTTCGCTTTTGTACATCTGGCTGCTGCCGATGATTTGCCCGTTGGCGGCTTTGAGGTGGAAGTAGTAACGGCCGTCGCTGGCCGTTTTGCGCTCGAAACGGCCGTCTTCCACACTATTTTTCTTCACCGACTCAATGCCATTTGCGCAACTGGTTTTGGTAGTGTACCCCTCGCTAGCCAAAATCTGTTCGCCATTCCGGGCGTTTAACCGAAAATAATGCTCGCCATTTTTGCCTAAAAATATCTGAAACTTGGGGTTTGTAATCATTGGTTGCTCCTTTTTAAAGGCTGCCTCGTCCGGTCAGCCGCATGTAAAAGAAAATTTTCTTGGGAAACTCTCCGGGTGTGCCCAAAACGGCCGTATCATTCTACCCAATTTCCGCCAAAACAAAAATGGTCTGGGCTGGTTAGGGCAATCGCATACTCGCGCCATTTAAGTGTCTTGGAAGGTTTCGCCGGGGCATAAACGCCCCGTCTGCGCATCGACGCCGGTTGAAACCGGCTAGAAGAGGGCAAAAGCCCCGTTTACGGGGCGTTGTTTGGCAGCCCGGCGGCTTCAGCGCTGGGGAATGCGGGCCGTAAACCGAATATGCAATAGCCCTCGCGCTGTTTTTCCCTCAGGCAACTCGTTCAGACAGCGGCCTTGGCGGTTGACCGGCCGTTGCGCAGCCGCAGCAGCGCCACGCCGCTCAAAATCAGCGCCGCGCCGGTTATCTCCACGGCCGTTAGCCGCTCGCCCAACCAGAAAAAAGCCAACACGGCCGTAAACGCCGGTTCCAACGTCAAAATCAGGTTCGCCACGCTGGAGGGCAGCAGACTCAGGCTCACGTTATACAAACCAAATCCCGCCACGGTGGGTCCGGCGGCCAATAAAATCAGCGCCACCCAGCCCGCCCAGGCGCTGCCCAACCAAAGAAGATCGCGGGGCTGAACGGCCGTGCCCGGAATGTGGGTTCCCGGCAGCAAATTCACCGCCAGCAAACAACAAGCCGCAAAAGCAAAGGTGTACAACAACGTGGTCCACGGATTCAGGCCGCGCTGCGCCGCCGACCGCCCCATCAGGCTGTATGCGGCGTATCCCAGGCCGGAGAGAACGCCGGTAAGAATGCCTACCGGATTGGCTGTCCAGGCGGCCGGATCAAACGCTTCCGCCACCAGTACGCAGCCGCCCAGGCATAAGATGACGGCCGTCACTTTGGTGGTATCGAGCTTCTCTTTCAGCAGCCAACGACCGAGCAGGGCAGTAAACGCGGCGGAACAGTAGACCAACACCGTGGCCACGGCCGCCCCATTTAGGGCAACCGAGAGGGTCCACAAAGAATTGAAAATCGCCAACACTACCCCATAGACAGCCAGATAAGGCAGATGAATACGTCCGGCGCGCAGCAGCGACGGCCGTATCACTCCCAGCCCAATCGTCAACGTGCCAATGACAAATACCGCCCGCCAAAAAGCCAATACCAGCGGCGGAATGTGGTAAGTTTCCGTGAGGTAACGAATGAAAACGGCCGTGGTAGACAAAATAGCCGCGCTAGCCACCGCAGTCAGATAACCGCGCCGCGCTTCGGACGGCCCGGAAGCCGGCGTTGTTTGTAGGAATGTAGACATAATAGTCGGGGGAACCGGCCTAAATTTCGTTGCGCGGGCGGTAGCGAATTGGCTGCGCGAAACCGAGGTGCAGGTCCAACGGAACATCCAAAAAGGCTGCCAGGACTCGGGCGATACGGCCGTTATCCGCCGCCGCCGGAGGCGCGCTGGCTAAGGTGATGGTTTGCTGGTGATTCAGGTGCAGCGCCAGGCGGGCATCATAACGGTCTTGGCGCAGGGAAACGGCCGTAACGCCAGCCAGCGGATACGTTTGCAAATGTGGCCGCCACAACCGCCAGACAACGCGCCGTTCCAGGAGCAGTTGGCCCGCGCTGCGGTCCAGGTGGCACCACGTCACCGCGTGGCGGCGAGATTGGTCGAATGTGAAAAAGATGAGGAGAACGGCCGTAACCATAACGCTGATCAGCATTGCCGCCAGCATGATGGCCCATCTTTCCGGCAGCAACTCGCCAATCTGAAAGCGGCGCAGCAGATAACCGCCACCCAGCCCCACCATCAAGCCTAGCAAAGCCAGCAGCGCCAGCCAGGGCTGCGGACTGCTGTTCGTCAAAGTCAGTTCAGATTGTGTGTGTTCCGCAATTTCCACAAGTCGCCTCCTGTTCAGGAATTTTATTATACGCGAACCTAGGGCGGCAAGGAACCCACATCGCGCAGTTTGGGCTTTCAGCCACACCGGACTACAATTCGATCAACACACATTCGGAGGCAAACATGCTGCGTCGAATTTTGCTCTTTTTGGCCGGGCTTCTGGCTCTGCTGGCGGTGGTGGCCGTGGTGGTGGCCCTATTTGCCCAGGCCGCGCCCGATTACCCCTTTTTTGACCAACCAGACGTCATGGTGATGGCCCACCAGGGCGGCGAGGGATTACGCCCCAGCAATACGCTGCCCGCATTTGAAAACGCGGTCGCGCTGGGCGTGGACGTGCTGGAAATGGACGTTCACAGCACGCAAGATGGCGTGTTGGTGGTAATGCACGACGACACAGTAGACAGGACGACGGGCGGCAACGGCCGTATCCGCGACCTTACCCTCGACCAGATCAAACAACTCGACGCCGGTTACTACTGGACCGACGACGACGGCCAGACCTACCCCTATCGCGGGCAAGGCATCACCGTCCCCACCCTGGAAGAAATCTTCACCGCCTTCCCCGATATGCTGATGAACATCGAAATCAAGCAGCAAGAGCCGTCCATCGTCCAACCCTTCTGCGACCTGCTGGACCAATATGACCGGCGACAAACCGTACTCATCGCCTCTTTCCATCCCGAAACGATGGTGGAATTCCGCGAAAAATGCCCCGGCGTCGCCACTTCCATGACCGAACCGGAAATCCGCCTTTTCTTCGGCCTGAATCTGGCTTTTCTGGGCCGCCTCTACGAACCGCCGGGCGAAGCCTTCCAGGTGCCGGAATACTCCGGCGATTTACACGTTGTCACGCCGCGTTTTGTGGCCGGGGCGCACGGCCGTAACGTGGATGTCCACGTCTGGACTGTCAACGACCCCGCCGACATGCAGCGCCTGGTCGATTTAGGCGTCGATGGCATCATCACCGACCGGCCTGATTTGCTGCTGGATATATTAGGAAGATAGGAGACTGGAGATTGGAGAGTGGAGAGTGCATATCTCTACTCTGCTTTCCAATCTCCAATTTCTATTGAACGACATGCAAGACGCATCTGGACCAAGCCACCCATTTGCCCGTAACGGCCGTCCCATCATCATTGGTCATCGCGGAGCCGCCGGCCATTTGCCAGAAAACACCATGCCCTCCTTCCGGCAGGCCGCCGATTGGGGCGTAGATGGCCTGGAACTGGACATTCACCTGACGGCCGATGGCGTCATCGTCGTCTGTCATGACGAATTTGTGGAACGCACCACGAACGGCCGTGGCCTGATCAAAGAAAAAACCCTGGCCGAACTACAACAACTAGACGCCGGTTATCGCTTTACGCCCGACAACGGCCAGACCTTCCCCTTTCGCGGCCAACAATTCACCATTCCCACTCTGGAAGAGGTGTTTACCGCCTTCCCCAACCATTGGATCAACATCGACATGAAGCAGAAGGAGCCGTCGCTGGTACGGCCGTTTGCCAACCTCATCCGCCAGTGTCACATGGAGCACAACGTCATGGTTGGCTCATTCCACAGCGAAACCGTCGCCGAGTTTCGCCGCGTCCTGCCGGAAGCCGCCAGCGTCGGTTCGCTGCGCGAAACGGCCCGTCTGCTGGCCCAAAGCCGCCTGGGATTGGGACGCTGGTTTCGCAGCCCGGCCAAAGCAGTGCAGCCTTCGGAGTATCACGGCCGTTGGCGCATTGTGACCCCACAGTTTATTCGTGCGGCGCACCAAAGCGACACGGCCATACACGTCTGGACGGTGAACGAACCCGCCGACATGCAGCGCCTTGTCGATTGGGGCGTCGATGGCCTGATCAGCGATTATCCGGACCGCGCCCTGCGCCAATTTGGGAGATTATGATGAAAATTCGCCAACGTGTAACCCTGATCATTCTGCGCGACGAAAAATTATTGCTGATCCGCCGGACACGCGACGGCCGTACCTTTACCGTCCTGCCGGGCGGCGGCGTGGAAGACGGCGAAACGCTAACCGCCGCCGCCATGCGCGAAGCTCTGGAAGAAACCAGCCTGGCTGTTTCCCTCGGCCCAATCCTCTGGACCCGCCCCATCACCACATCGGTGAGCAACGGCGACACATTCGAACAGGTCGAAACCGCTTATCTGATAACCGAATTTTCCGGCACGCCCAAGCTGAACCTGGCGGAATTCCCCCATCACTCGCCCGACAATCTCTATGAATTGGAGTGGGTGAATGTGAGCGATGTGCCGGACACGGCCGTTTACCCCGGCCCCTTACCCACGGCCATCATACAAACCATCGCCAACAAAAAAGCCGCCTGAGTGTTTCCACCCAGACGGCTCCATCATTCATCCGGTATCGGCCGTTAACTCATTCCGGCACATGGCGGTCAACGGCCGTGGCAATGCGCTTCAAATCTTCCACCAGTTTGGCAAATTTCTCCGGCTTCAACGACTGCAGCCCATCCGACAACGCCTCATCAGGCCGCGGATGCACTTCGACGATGATGCCATCCGCCCCGGCGGCCACGGCCGCCTTCGCTGCCGGGGCCACATACTCCCATTTCCCCGTCGCATGGCTGGGATCGGCAATCACCGGCAGATGGGACATATGTTTGGCCACAGCAATGGCGTTAATGTCAAACGTGTTGCGCGTATACTTCTCAAACGTGCGGATGCCCCGCTCGCACAACATCACCCGTGTGTTGCCGTGGCTCAAAATATATTCGGCGCACATCAGCCATTCTTCGATAAAGCTGCTCATGCCCCGTTTCAGCAAAACAGGATGCTGTGATTTGCCCACAGCGTGCAGCAGCGCATAATTTTGCATATTCCGCGCCCCAATCTGCAAAATATCGGCATAGTCGCAGACCAGCGGCACCAACGCCGGCTCCATGACCTCTGTAATGATGGGAAGCCCTGTCTCTTCCCGAGCTTCGGCCAAATACTTCAACCCTTCTTCGCCCATCCCCTGAAACGCATACGGCGACGACCGGGGTTTAAACGCCCCGCCGCGCAAGACATGGGCGCCAGCTTCCTTTACCGCGTGGGCTGTCTCAATGATCTGGCTGCGGCTCTCCACCGAACACGGCCCGGCCATGATGATCAAATCCTTACCGCCAACGGTATGCTCGCCAATGGAAAACGCTGTGTCTTCCGGCTTAAACTCGCGGCTGGCAACCTTAAACGGTTTCAACACCGGCACGACGCGCTCCACGCCGGGCATGCGTTCGATTTGTTCTTTATCCAAATCACGCTTATCGCCAATGATGCCGATGATGGTGCGTTCTTTGCCATCTGAGAGATGAATTTTAAAGCCTAAGGATTCGGCGCGGGCGATAACGGCCGATTTTTCCTTCATTGTTGCCTGGGCATCCATGATTACGATCATCATTATTTCAACCTTTTTTAACAGTTTGGGGTTAGCTGGGAAGACCTTAAGGGTTTAATTTCCAAAAGTTCCGATCTCTCAAGAGCAAAACCGTTAGGGTCTAAGGGTATTTGTTAGCAAAATACAAAAATCGCCAAGACATTCATCGTTGGCTGGTCGGGTTACATATCTGCGGCTTTATTTACCGAGCTAACATCTCTGACCCACTTCACCATCTGGGTCAGAAACGGGGCGTCGATGGTTTCTACTACTTCAAAGCGGTGTGGTTCCTGGCTGCTGTCATAGAGCGCCGTCATTTCTTCGTCGTCCCCGCCTAGAGCATGCCCGCTTTGTTTCACCAGGACGAACGGCCGTGACGCTAATTTCTCCACCTGCCTTGTCAACAGGAACGTATATGGGTTGTCGGTGACAAAGATATGCGCCGGCTGCAAACCAGCCTGCGCGCGGCCAATCGCCACAACCCCTTTTACCTTATCGGTAAGCGTGCCCCATAAAATAGCCAATCCCGCGCTCATCGGCTGGCCGATGACGATGGGATTCTGTGGCAGCATTTGCAAAAATATGCGCAAATCCTCGCCTACAAGCTGGGGTGTTAACCGTTCTTGCGCGCTGGCATGAAGCAAATAACGCAGTGGGTCCAGACCATAGACGGCAAATCCTTGCTGCGCCAATTGGCGGCACAGCTTTTCGTCTGTCTGGCCAAAGTGGCCAAATGTGGACAGGTAGACAATGGTTGGCGGCAGGATGTCTGGCGTGCCCACGGCCGGATAGAAATATGTTTCCATCACCGCGCCGGTTCGCAGCGGCCACATGTTTACGCGGCCTTCGCGTAAGGTTGGCGTGCCTAAAAAGCCGAAATTAATCTTGCCAAAGCGCTCTTCGGCCCAGGCGGCCACTGCACCCAGGTCTAATTTGAAGTTGTGCCGGCCCAGGATGCCATCGCTCTCGCCGGTGCCGCGTAAATCGAATACCAGGTGGGCGATACGGCCGTCTGGCCCATAAGACTTCACTTCTTGCCGCGCACAAGTAATCACACTGGTTTTTGTCAGGGGGAATTTGGGCACCCAAACCCGCAGGACGCGCAATTTTTCATCTGTCAGATTGGCGGGTTTAACTAAAATGGCGTCCAGGTAAAAATCGTCATCTGTGAGGATACCAAAATTTTCTTCGACGTAAGGAGGCGTGTTCATCGATGACCTTTACTCATTTTCTGGTGTGGGTTCCAATGTCGGTTCTACAATAATTGGGAAGGCGTAGTTGGGTATCAGGTCTACCACGCGATTGTAAGCCTCAAAAATCGTCTTATCGACGTTGAAATAGCCGCTTAACATCTCTTGCAGCACCACGGAAAAAGTTAATTCCTGATACACCCTGGCCATCAGTCCGCCCTGGCCTTCGCGGAAGCCCCATCGTTGTGAACTGGCGATGCCATCACGCAGTTGGGTGATGGTTTCCGGGTCATAAATGTCTGCAAGGCTTCGACTGCTGCCGGCTATCGGGCTGTCGGCCCAGGCTTCAATAAATTTTTGGGGATCGGCCGTGGTTCCCAGGCGCATTGGCACTTTTCGTTCCGATTCCACCGCCAGCCAGGTTTCATATCCTTCGTTGAACCAATACTCGGCAAAGGCCACGGCCGTTTCTGGGTCGGCTTCATTGGTAATTCCCAAATAAGTGATTGCGCCAAATGCCGCCGAAGTGCCACTACTCCCCTGAATTTCGGTGATGATACCACTGTTTTCGGCCAAATGCTCAGGATTTGCAGCGCACTCAGGGCAAGTTGGCAGCTGCGCCGCGTCCAGACCGGCCAGCATAGGCAGGATGCGCGGCGAGGCCATGATCATGCCGGTACGCCCTTCCAGGTAAGCGTTGCGCGCGCTCGTATCCGTTTGCACGCCAACAGGACTGAATTGATGGACGATGTTGTAATAAAAATTAACCGCTTCCTGGCAGGCAGTGTCTAAAAACAGCACCTCGCCGCTCTCGCCAACGAGCTGGCAGCCATTGGCCGCAGCCAGGTGTTCAAAAGCTTGATGGGTGGTAACCAGATTGGATTCGGTGGGGATGACAAAGCCGGAGATCAGGGTTTCGGGGTCGTAGAGCGCTTCGGCGGCGGCCAGCATGGCGGCGTAAGTATCTGGCACAGCCAGATTGCGCTCGTCGAACCAATCCTGGCGGTAGAGGAGGAATTGGTGATACCCATCGCTGGGCAGGGCGGCGGCTTTGCCGCCGGTTTGCACCAGGGCCACCGCTTCCGGATCGAACGTGTCGCGGCCAATCCGGTCGAGAGCTGTTTCCGCGAGATCGGTATTCAACACGCCGCGTTCGGCCCACCCCACGGTGTACTCCAGGGGCATGATAAGGATGTCGGGCAGATCGTAGGTGTCGGACACAACGGCCGTTTCCACCCAATCCGGCATCTGCGACGGCGCGATAAAGCGTAGTACCACATCGACACCGGCCGCCTGGCTAAATCCGTCGGCCATCTGGCGCACGGCCGTTTCGTGGGCTTTGGAGGTCTCATCCACCCATACCGTCAGCGAAGGGTTGGGTTTGGCCGGCGGGCGGGTGGTGATGGGGGCGGCAACGGCCGTGCCGTCAGCCAGGTCCAGAGTCAGTGGTTCGAGCGTGGGTGTGGGCGTCTGCTGCGCCTGGGCCGTAGCGGTCGCCAGGCGCGGCGGTTCGCCCATCACCTGGCAAGATGTTGCCATCAGCAGCAACACAATCAGCGCCACCCAAAAGCAGGGCGCTTTTAACTGGTTTTTCAACTGCCAAAGCAGGCCATTTCGTGGCGTTTGGTCGTCAGCGCCGGGAGTAGGGCAGCAGTTCATAGTTTTTCCTTTCGCAGTCTATCGCTGACCAACCGCAGGCCGGTGAGTGTGAGCCAGGGGTCCACCGTGTCCAATACGGAAACGTGGTTGGCAATCAAACCAATGTTGCCGCCTGTACCAACGACTGCAATGGGGTAACGGCCGTTGTCCGGGTGTTCTTCGCGCAGTCGGGCGACTACCGCATCAATCATGGCCGCATACCCTAAAATGAGGCCGGATTGCACAGCGTGGACGGTGTTGCGGCCGATCATTTGCGGCGGCGCTTGCAGCGGCACACTGCGCAGTTGGGCCGCGCGGCTGGTCAGAGCATCGGCGGCCAGCCGCAAGCCGGGCATAATCACGCCGCCCATAAACAAACCGGCGGCCGTCACAACTTCGAATTTGGTCGCCGTGCCCATATCCACCACAATGCTCGGCCCGGGAAATTGATGATAGGCGGCGACTGTGTTGGCGATGCGGTCTGCGCCGACCTCGGCGGGATTATCGTGCCCCATGCGAATGCCGGTGTCCAGTTCATGCGTCACATTCAGGATGGGGAGATTGAGATAGCGTGAGGCGACTTCCTGAAAAGTGGTCGTCAGCCAGGGCACAACGCTGCACATGGCCGCCCGATCTACCTTTCCTTCCAGGTGGAATTCACGCAGTAATGATTTGAGCGTCAGGCCCAATTCGTCTACGGTTAGTTCTGGGGTCGTGTGCAACCGCCACTGCTGCGACCAGGAACGGCCGTCCCACACACCCAATGTCATATTTGTATTGCCAATATCGATAGCCAATAACATAAGGAAGTGATTTTATAGGTGCGTCTCTGGCGCGGCAAGATTATTCAGCTACGGTTTACGTTTCACCCCCTATCGGCTAAAATCCAGACAGTACTTCCACAAACAATTTTAGCCGCCCGATGAGCCAGATTTTGCCGATTTAGGTAGGCGGCGAGGAGTAACATGGATATTACAACCCCCGAAGGACGTCGAGATTTTATATTTGCCAACTGGCCCACCTATGCGGCTCCGGCTTATGGCGCGTATCAGGCATACGGCCGTGGCGTGCTCGTTATCGACTGCCAACCGCAAGCAGTCACCGATACCATGCGCTATTGGCACGGCGAACTGGCCGACGAGGCCGGCCTGGCCGGACCGGTAAACGATTACAACCCGGAAGAAGAGATTTTAGTCGTCTTTTCTTTTCCCACCGAAAACAAATTCGCTCGCTTTCGGCCCCACGACGCCCAATTTGCGCCGCCGCTCATGGCCCAGCAGTTCCCAGACGCCGCCAACATTTGGACCGACGCCGCCTGATGGCGAAGAGGTCAACCGCTTTTCTTAAGACACCATAGTCATAGAAGAAGGATCCACTCATGCAAGGAATCAAACTTGAATCATGGAAAATCGAAATTGCTATCCCCAATTATTTGGTTCGGGCCACGCTGGTACCGCGCGGCGATTTAATGATCTTTCTGAATAACCTTACCTATACCAGCTTCAATTTCAACGATGCGGAAATGCTGCCTTTGGGGACCGATTTTCAGGTAAAAGGCGTCAAGCAGTCCATGATGAATGTCAGTCGAGGGGCCATTTCTTTTCTTAGCGTCTTGGAACCTCAGCGGGCCGCTCAGGTTCAGCTTTTACAATCCAAGCGTGCCGTTGTGTTCTACACCGAATGGTTTGCCGTTCGCGGCGATCTGCATGTGAACAACGAAACTCCCAATGAAAACTTGCTGGACGACAAGTTTCAGTTTTTTATGTTAACTGACGCGACTATTTTCCCCTTGCGCGCGATGAATGTGCGCCCTGTGCAAAAGGTGCCGGCCGTAGCCTTTAACCGCCTGGAAATTTTGGCCTACCACCCACAAACCTAAGCGCGGCGGGTGACGGGTGTATGAGGCGTGTGCCCCAATCACCCATCGCCCGCTCGCTTGTTTAGCCATCAATCCGCCAATAGATGCCATTTTCACGCTGCATCAAGCGGTCTTCCACCATGTAGCGCCGCAGAGCAGCATAATCCGGATTGTGCCGCTTCAGACGCTCGCTGACTTCCTTTTCCGTGTATTCCACCCCCGGCTCGAAATCTTGCACCAGCCAGCGCAGGATGACCAGACGTTTTTTGTGTTGGGTCGGGATTTGCTTCAGGTATTGGCCATCGACGTAGCTGCGAAAGACTTTTTGTTCCCAGGCGTCTTCGGTGTCGCCGGGCAGCAGGGCGGCCAGGTTTTCCTGCGAAAACACATCCTTGCTCATTTTTTCCAGAATACGCGTGTCTAGCCAGTAAATGCGCGTATTGCCTTCGGCGCGCACATCGACTAGACCCAGGTCTTTCATAGCCGACAGGTGATGGGACACGGTTGGCTCGCGCAGGTCCAGGTATTCGGCCAATTCGCCCACGCTGCGTTCTTGCGTCGCCAGCAGCCCTAAGATTTTAAGCCGGCTTTCGTTGCCCAACACTTTGAAGAATTGGAGCAGGGTATCGAATTGTTCTTGAGACATAGTTACTCCTTCTGCGCCGCCAGTGGACGCCAGTAAATTTCGCCGCTTTGCGCCAAATAGCGCCCGGCCAACAATTGCTGTTTCAGCGTATCTTGTGGTTGATAGTGGCGTTGGAGCATGTGATTGACTTGTGTTTCGGTGTAGCGCTTGTCTGGCTCAAAGTCGTCGGCCAGCCAGCGCAGGATGATTTGTTGTTCTGCCGGGTCTTGGGGTAATTGACGCAGTTTACGGCCGTCTACATACACCCGCAGCACCCGTTCTGATAAATCTTCCTGTTCCGGTTCGGGCAAAATCAATGCCTGCCACTCGGCCAGAGCGCGGGCATTCAGGTGGTAACGCGCCCCGGTTTCCAATACTTCTTCTGTGACCAGACCAGCCTGGAGCAGGCGGTGAAGGTGATTGGAAACGGCCGTATCCTTCATTTCCAACACATCCGCCAACTCCAGAACTGTGCGCGGTCGATTCGCCAATAACCCCCAAATCTTCAAGCGGGTTTCCTGACCGACCGCTCTAAAAAATTGCAATAACGTTTGCTTTTGCAGGTCGTCCATGACCGTCTCCTATTTAGATAAATTTCTATTTAGATGCGCATCTATTTAGAATAATATCTAAATTGCTCTGCATTGTCAAGAGCCTGTTCAAAAATGTTGCCAACTGCGGATGCTGCAAGGCGGCGCGGTCAGCTTTGGCCGCGCCGCCTCACCCCACCCTGATCGGATTTGTCGAACTTCCTCCAATTGTTGGTGGCAAATTCATAAACTTTGTGTACAATGGCAGTCCTTCTGAAAACGGGATTTTTCTTCCGTTTGGCCATAACACTAACCGACCCCGTTCTCGTTGTGGGGTAGTGGGATCATCTAAACCATCATTTCATCTTATAGCAACTATAGCAATATAAACCGGCATTTCTGCTACATAGCATAAATAAGAGCAACTGTCTTTGAAGTACAACAACCCATTTACTGTCTCATTTTCTAGCTACAAATGTTCAATTTCAGGCGTAACGCCAGCGCTGGAAATTTCCGCCCGCACCTTTGGGGGAAACATGACAATAGGCAATGAATTCTAGCAACTACAAACGGCCGTTTTCCTATCCACATGGCTGGGAACGGCCGTTTTGAGTTCAGTTCATACCCTGGTTGTTCTGGAACAGGTCAAGAACACAACACACCGTTATAACAATGAAATCCACTATAACCAAAGGAGGTGCCCGATCTAACAAATTCCCATCGCATGTTGTTCAAACGCTGCCCAAGACCCTTAAGCAGCCTATTTTACTGTCCCTATTTTGAGGAGGAAATGTCAATAATGAGACGAAAGATTCTTCTAGTAACCTTGATGCTTATGGCATTAGTTGTTGCCAATGCTGTGGCCATAGCCGCCGAACCCGACGCTGATGCACCGGTCTTCGAAGAAGCTATTGCCACCCCAGTAGGCTCAGGTGTTGTGGTCCAGCCCAAAGACGCGGCCGGCCCGGCAACCTATATGGTCATCCTGGACGATGTTCCCCTGGCAAGTTACCGTGGCGGCATTGAAGGTTTGGCGGCCACCAATTTGTCTGCCAGCGGCAGCTCCAAGGTAAACGCCAACTCTGCGGCTAGCAAGGCCTATCTGGCATATCTGGACGGCCGTCGCGCGGCCGCGATTGCCGATGCCAATGCCGCAATCGGCCGTTCCCTGAACATCCTGTTCGAATACAAAGCCTCTATCAGCGGTTACGCCGCCGAAATGACCCCCGCCGAAGCGGCCGTCATCGCCAAATTGGGCAATGTAAAATTCGTTGAACGGGAACGCATGTTTGAAGTACAAACCGATGCTGGCCCGGCCTGGATTGGCGCCACCACCATTTGGGATGGCACCGCCACCGGCGGCGTAGGCACAGAAGGTGAAGGCGTTCTGGTCGGCGTTATCGACACCGGCATCGACCCCTGGAACCCATCGTTCGCCGCCACTGGCGACGACGGTTACACCCACACCAATCCTTTTGGCGCGGGTACTTTCCTGGGCGTCTGCGATCCCACCAATACCAGCCCTCCAGCCGGTGAAGTGGCCTACGATCCCACCTTCCCCTGCAACGACAAACTGGTCGGTGCGTACGGGTACACCGCCTCCGACCCCAACCCGCGCGATGGTGATGGCCATGGCTCTCACACCGCCAGCACAGTCGCCGGCAACCACATCATCACCTCCACCATCACCACCCCCACCGACGTCTACACCGCGACCATCTCCGGTGTTGCGCCCCACGCCAACATCATCATGTATGATGGGTGTATTGATGGCGGCGGCTGCCCCGGCGCGTCCCTCTCCGCAGCCCGCGATCAACTGATCCTGGACGGCGTTGATGTCGTGAACTATTCCATCGGCTCTGGCTCCCCCACCAGCGATCCGTGGGCAGACACCGAAGCCCTGCAATGGTTAGCCATCCGCGATGCTGGCATCTTCGTCGCCACATCCGCCGGTAATGCCGGCCCTGGCGATGCCACCCTTGGCAGCCCCGGCGACTTGCCCTGGTTGACCACTGTGGCTGCGGCCAGCCATAACCGCGCCTTCTTGCAAGAACTTACTCTGGATGATGGCGTAAATGCGCCTGTGACGCTCGCTGGTCTGGCCATGAGTTCCGGTCTACCGGCCACGCCCATCGTCTTCGCGGTCGATTACGCCAATCCACCGACCATCAGCGTCGATGACGCCCGGCTGTGTAAAGATGGCATTTTCCCGCCTGGAACCTTTAGCGGTGAAATCGTTGTCTGCGAACGCGGGACTTACGGCCGTGTCGCCAAAGGCCAAACCGTCCTCGATGGCGGCGCTGGCGGTTACGTCCTCGCCCAACCTTCGGCAGTCGGCGGCGGCCCCGGCGCCCTCAGCGCCGACCCCCATGTCTTGCCGGCTATCCACATTGATTACACCACCTACCAACAACTGAAAGCCTACGTCGCTGCGGCAGCCGGTACCGTCAATGGCACCATCGCCGGCGCTACCCTTGATGTAGCTGATGCTCATGGCGACATCATGGCCGCTTTCAGCTCCCGTGGTCCCAACCGCGGCTTCTTCACCGACCTGGTCGTTCCCAATGTTACGGCCCCCGGCCGCGACGTTTGGGCAGCTTACCACCAAGGCCCCGGCGGTGATGGCGACTATACCTGGAACGTTATTTCCGGTACGTCCATGGCCAGCCCGCATGTCGCCGGCGCCGGCGCGCTGATGGTTGCCGTTCACCCAACCTGGACGCCAGCCCAAATCGAATCAGCCCTCATGTCCACCGGCGTACGCACCGTCATCAATGACGACGGCGTGAACATCGCCACGCCATTCGCCCAGGGCGCTGGTCGCGTTAACCTCGAAGATGCCGCCCAGGCTGGTCTGGTTCTGGATGTCACCACAGCCGAGTTTGATAATTCCGATCCGCGCACCGGCGGCGATCCGACCGCGTTGAACCTGGCGGAATTGGGTAATTCCAACTGCGTGCAGTCTTGCAGTTGGGTCCGCACCGTGGAAAGCACCCTGGCCGCTGCGGAAACCTACACCTTAACCCTGGACTTGCCCGCAGGCATGACCGGCGACGTGACGCCCAGCAGCTTCACCATCGGCCCGGCCGCGTCCCAAACCTTCACCGTAACGGTTGATGTGTTGGGTCTCGATGAAACCTGGCACTTTGGCTCTCTGGAAATTACCCCGGCCGGCGCAGCCACCCCGGCGCAGCACATGCCTTTGGCTGTTCTGCCCAACAAGGGTGATTTGCCCGCCTCTGTAACCCTACAAACACGCCGCGACGCCGGTTCTGACGTTGTTACCAATCTGACGGCCATCCAAATTACAGACCTGACGGTTGAGAACTTTGGTCTGGCCAAGGGTATGGAATACAACATCTCTCTGGTTGAAGACCCGACCAACGGCGATGCGTTTGATGACATCAATGGCGATGGCATCTTCTACACCACCGTCTCCGTTCCGGCTGACGCCAAACGACTCGTGGCGGAAGTCACCGAGTCGGCCGCGCCAGATGTGGACCTGTTTGTGGGCCAGGGCAGCACGCCCAGCGCCGCGACGCAGGTTTGCAGCAGCACCACCGGTTCCTTCTTGGAATACTGTGATGTGGCCGATCCGGCTGCCGGTACCTGGTGGGTTCTTATTCAAAGCTGGAGTGCGTCTGCTACACCGCCCGATGCCATCAAATTCTTCATCGGTGTTGTTGCCGGCGACGAAGGCAATATGATGGTTGATGGCCCCAACGCCGTCGCCGCCCTGGATCCTTTCGACCTGCGTATCTACTGGGACGATGCGATGACGGCCGGTGATCGTTGGTACGGCGGCTTCAGCCTGGGCACAGATGCAGCACATCCCGGCAACATTGGCTACGTGCCGGTTGATCTGCACCGCCTGGAAGATGACGTGACCAAGACGGCGAGCGCCAATACGGCTATGCCCGGGGACACCATCACCTACACCATCACCATTCAGCCCAATGTGTTGGGAGAAGACCTGACCTACAACATCATGGATACCATTCCCGATGGCCTGACCTACGTACCCGGCTCGGCGACCGCCTCTGACGGCAGCGTGCTGGTGGGGTTGGATACGGTCTTCTGGACCGGTGATATGATTTCGCCGCTGAACGCGCAGCCGAAATACAACATTTCCACGCCGGCTACGGACCCGTTGTGCGACACCGGCTTCGGTGGTTATGTCAATCTGCAAGGGTTTGGCATCCTCCCACAATCCGGGATTACAGGCGACACCAAACGATTCACCGCCTTCACGACAGGCAGCCCGTTCAATTTCTACGGCATTGACTACACCGGCTTGTCGTTTACCGATGATGGGTTCCTCATCTTCGATGGGGCGAACAACTATGGCGGTTCGCCGTGGGTACCACAAACCCTGCCGAACCCGGCTCTGCCAAACAATGTGGCGGCGATCCTGTGGCAAGATTTTGAACTCTTCTACGATGGACCGACGAACCAGGGCGTCAGTCTGGCTACCGCTGGACCGAATGTGGCCATAGTTGAGTACGACAACGTTGAATGGTTTGGCGGCAGCGCCGATCAATTTGACTTCCAGGCCGTCCTCTTACGCCAACCCTCGAATGCGCCAGGCGATTACGAAATCGTCTTCGCGTACGACAATCTCAATGGCGATCTGTCCCTGGATCCATTCACCATTGGCGTCGAGGATGCCGCTGGCGGTTACGCCAATGCGTTCTTGAACCGCGCCAACGCGGGCGGCCTGGCCAACGGTGACATGATTTGCTTCGATTTCGTGAACGAATTAGATCCGGTAGAGATTTCCTATCAAGTAACGGTGGATGCAGGCGTCCTCGGCGCGCTGTCGAACGATGTCCGGTCTTACACCAGCAACCCTGGCGGACAGATGGACTTTACGCACTCCGTCCTGGTTGTGGGTATGCCCACCTATATGCCTGTTATGGTCAAACCGTAACAGCAAACGGCC
>JAKQCM010000219.1 GCA_029559155.1 Chloroflexota bacterium | reverse complement strand
GTTGGCGTGGGCGTGGGGGTTTCGGTGGGCGGCACGGCCGTTTCCGTGGGAATGGGCGTGCGCGTTGGGGGAAAAGTGGCGGTGACGGTGGCTGTCGGGCGCGGCGGGCTGGTAAGCATGGGCGTGAGGATGATCTGGGTTTGCGGCACGGGCGTCCATGTGGGCGGCACGGTGGGCGCGGGTGACAAAACGGCCGTCAGGGCGACGGTTGGGGCGACGCCCAGGCGGGTGGGCAGCGGGGTTTCGTCCTGGCAGCTGGTTAATGCCAGGAAAACGAGAAGGAGCGGGATAACGGCCGTTGCCATTCGCCGCACCCCAAACCTTGCCACAACTCTGATCATCACACAAAACCCCATAACACCTCTGGCAGCATTGTAAGCTTGCCTCATGGAACTCGCAACCTCTGTCGCCCGAAAAGCGTACACGCCACCATGATTCCCCAAAATTATGATTGCCCACGAATCAAGTGGCCCAAGACGTTGATTCATCGCTCGGCATATTAGAAAGCAGGTCATCGACTCCATTGTAGACTTGACATTTAGACAAGGTTGGTTATTAATAGTAGGTAACAGGCGGTGTAACCTCAACTAATTACCCCCCTTCACATTATCGCAGACGAACAACTCATCTTCACGAATGACGTTTAACAAACATGTGCAATTGGGATTGAGAAGGAATTGATAGCCTCAATGACCTCACTCTTTACCCAAAGTCATCCGGCGTCCTCATGAAATGGTTGAAAATGTCCATATAAGGTTTAAATAGTATGCAATCCTCAACACAATTTTCGGGCCTCACAATGCCTGTTTTCACAGCCTTTGGCTGGGCGGGCGAAGAGACGGCCATCAAATATGCGCTCTCACAATTAGAAGGTTTTATTGGCGAACTACATCGCGTATTACCACGCAATGTCCAGGAAAAGTTCCCCTTTTTTGGTTTGAGCCAGGAAAACCAGTCAGTTTATTTATCCGCCAGCGAAAAAATTGGCGATGACGTGCTGATTTCCTTTTTTGCTCGCCCCATGAGTCTGGAACTGCAGTTGACGATCATGAATCGGGCTGTTTTGGATAAAATTTATCGCCAGGCAGAAAAAGAACCCGCCTTGTGCCACCGGCTGATTACAGAGTTAGGACCGGAATGGTCGCTGCGCGTGCAGCAAATGCAGGTTGACGAAGATTCCCAAGAAACGTCTCACTACCAGGATTTGTTTAAAGATAGTCTGGCCGTCTTTGATGAGTCGGCTTCGGTGGCGGTGATGAGCAAAGCGGCTTACTTGAATAGTGAAGCGCGTTGGTTGGCCCCATTTTATTTGAGCCGGCGATTTGATTCTGAGCGTGTCGCGGCGATGGGGCAGGCGGTGACACAGGTATTGAGCGAACAAATTGCCCGTCTGATGCCTACTCTGGACTTCCTAACGGGTAAAGTTGCGCGCAAGAAGACAAAGCCTCGGGCGCGGGTAAAAGCGAGTGTGGAAGAAATTGCCATGCCCGACGATTTGCAGGCGAATTCTTCGGAGATGTTTACCTATGTGGCAGATTTAAAGCCGCTGCATTTGCGGCAAGGGTTTATTAACCTGACGCCCAAACATTGGCCGTTTTTCCAGATTAATTCACGCACAGAAACCCGTCCGGTGACCGTTTATTATGAAGGGATTTATGACAAAGAGTGTTCGGTTTGGCGGCTGCTGCCGAATGATCGGGCGCGTCTGGTTTTGAGTCCGGCTTTGCATGAGTGGCTGGAGGAAAACTTTACCGTACAGGACCAGATTCGGGTGACGGCGCGTAAGTTGGGTGATGATGAGATTCAGATTACGTTACGGCCGTTAGGTGATGTGGCCGAGTAACGGCCGTATCCAACCATCACCCCCTATCCAAAAATACCATCTACAAAAAGGGCGTCCTTGGCGACGCCCTTTTTATTTGGTACAAATCAACCCTACGGGACGGAAACTATCCATAATTGCTGGGGTTGTTGCCCTTGGCACACAACTCCTCCTTTCACAGAGTAAGATCAACTATGGCAAGAACAAAAATTGTCGCAACCATTGGCCCTGCTAGCAGTAATCCGGAAACCATTCGCCGAATGTTGGCGGCCGGCATGACTGTGGCCCGCATCAATTTCTCGCACGGTGACCACGATTCCCACACCAAAACCATCAACATGCTGCGGCGCGTAGCCGAAGCCGAAGGGAAAGTCCTGGCCATTTTAGGCGATTTACAAGGCCCCAAACTTCGCTTGGGACATGTCAAAGCAGACGGTATCCAACTGGCGCTGGGGGATGAAATTGTGCTGACCCCCCATCGTGGACAGCCGGCCATGATTCACCTGCCCCATCCTGACCTGATACGCGTCATCAAACCAGGCGCCCGTCTGGTTCTAGGCGATGGCGAGGTGGAGATGGTCGTGGCCGAAAAGAAGAGCGATACATTGCGCTGTGTGGTTACCGTGGCCGGCCTTTTAGAATCGCGAAAAGGCGTCAATGCGCCCGGCACAGATCTGCCGATTTCCAGTATTACTGAAAAAGACAAAGAAGATTTGGGCCTGATTTGCAAGTTAATGCTCGATTATGTGGCCCTTTCTTTTGTGCGCACGGCTCAAGATGTCTTGGATTTGCGCGAGATGATGGATTCCTTTGGCGTTCAAATCCCGGTGATCGCCAAGATTGAAAAAGTGGAGGCGATTGCCGATTTGGAAGCCATTCGGGATGTCGTCGATGGGATGATGGTGGCGCGCGGTGATTTGGGTATCGAAGTGCCGCCGCAAGAAGTGCCAATGCTGCAAAAACGCATCATCCGGTGTTGCAATGAAGTAGGTAAACCGGTTATTACGGCAACGCAAATGCTGCAATCCATGATCGAACATCCCCGACCCACGCGAGCAGAAGCCAGCGATGTGGCTAACGCGATTTTAGATGGCACGGACGCCGTTATGTTATCGGGCGAAACGGCGACGGGGAAATTTCCGGTGGAAGCGGTCTTGATGATGCAGCAGATTGGCGAGATCACGGAAAAAGGGTTCCCATACAGCGAATGGCGCACCCGGCGGCGGCGAGCGGCCAAAGCCAGCGTTACGCGAGCGATCAGCGAGGCGAGTTGTGATGTGGCGGAGCAAATTGAGGCGCGGGCAATCGTTTGTTCGACGATGAGCGGGTATACGGCGACACAGATTGCCCGCCATCGTTCACCGATTCAGATTATGGCGGTATCCCCTTCGCCAGTGACGCAGCGTCGGCTGGCGCTGGTTTGGGGGGTGAATTGCTGGCGCGTAGATGATGTGCAAGATACGGATACGTTGTTTGAGAAGACGGTGGCGGTGTTACGGCCGTTTGGCCTGGAAAATGGCGATAAAGTTGTCATCACCGCCGGCGTCCCCTTTGGCGCCAGCGGGCAAACCAATTTGATCCAAATTCACGAAATATCCTGAACTCTTGCCTGAATCCAGTATAATCTAATTGTGTTTTTGCCGATTCAAGGAGCATACCCATGACTCAAGATTCACAGCAAATCTACGCCTCAACCGCCTGGGAACCTGGCGTCATTCATTCGCTGGAAGACACCGGTCTGACAGCCAGTTTTGTTCAAGATCTTGTCCTAAAAGTAATGTATTTGCGCGGCCAATTAACAGGCCGCGTCATTGCCGACAGCATCAATCTGCCATTTCAAGGTGTAGTCAGCCCATCGCTGGATTTCTTGAAGCGCGAGCAAATGTGCGAGATTAAAGGCGCTGGCAGCTTGGGACCAGCCTCTTACGAATACCTGATCACCACCAAAGGCATGGCCCGCGCCCGCGAATTGCTGGAGCGGACCACCTATGTTGGCCCAGCTCCGGTTCCTTGGGAAGATTACATCGAGGCGATACAGAAACAGCGGGGCCATCGCCTGGCCGTCAATCCCATCACCATGAAAAAGGCGTTGGGGCACCTGGTCTTAGAAGAATCTGTTTTCGCCAAAATTGGCCCCGCCGCCAATTCGGGGAAATCCATTTTTTTGTATGGTCCTCCGGGAAATGGCAAAACCACGATTGCCGAGGCTATCGGCAGCATGATTTTGAAAGATAACATGTATATCCCATACGCTGTGGAAGTGGATGGGCAAATCATCAAAGTATACGATGAGATCAATCATGTATTGGTGCCAGACCCACAGGACAAGGGGAACACCGGCTCGTTGAGCGGCCGTAAATTGGATGCGCGCTGGATTCATATCCGCCGGCCGGTGATCATGGTCGGGGGCGAATTGACTTTAGATGGGTTGGAATTGAAGTATGATCCCATCAACAAGTATTACGAAGCGCCATTTCAAATGAAAGCCAACGGGGGCATGTTTCTCATTGATGATTTTGGCCGGCAGCAAGTTCGCCCGCGTGATTTATTGAATCGATGGATTGTGCCGATGGAGAAAAACAGCGACTTTTTGTCGCTGCATACCGGCCGTAAAATTGAAGTGCCATTTGCCGTTTTGATTGTGTTTTCCACCAATCTTCCGCCGCGTGATCTGGTGGATGAGGCGTTTTTGCGCCGAATTCGGCACAAAATTGAGATTACATCCCCTTCTTATGAGGGGTATCGGGAAATTTTTAAACGGGTTTGTAAATCTCGTAATGTGCCTTACGATGAACAGACTGTGCGTTATCTTTTACAAGAATATTATATTAAGCGTAACCAAAAATTACGGGCCAGCCATCCGCGCGATATTTTAGATCAGATAAGTGACATAGCTGATTATTTAGGGATTGAACCTCGAATGAATAAAGAGCTGATTGATCAGGCTGCCGACGCCTATTTTGTGGATTTGTAGCCAATGACAAATTGGTTTAATTTACCTGGGCCGTTGGTGATCGGTCATCGGGGGGCCAGTGCGGATGCGCCGGAAAACAGCATGGCGGCGTTTTCTCTGGCGCTGCGGCACGGGGCTGATGGGATTGAGCTGGATGTGCAATTGTCGGCGGATGGCGTTCCGGTGGTGATGCATGATGCGCGTGTGGATCGGATGACTTCTGGCAGCGGGAGGGTGGCCGATTTGCCGTTGGCGGCGCTGCAAGCGTTGGAGATGGCGCAGGGGGAGAGAATCCCGACGTTGGCTGAGGTGCTGGCGACTTTTGGTTCTCAGCTTTTGTATAATATCGAGGTGAAGGATTTTGGTTGGCGGGAACGAGGAACGGAAACGGCCGTTGCCCAACTCATCACCACGCATCACCTGGAAGATAACGTCCTTATTTCCTCTTTTAACCCGTTGGCGCTGCGCCGCTTGCGCCGCTGTTTGCCGCCTCGTGTCCCCATTGCCTTAATTCGAGATACCGGCTGGTTAAAATTCGGCTATTTCCTGGCTGATGGCGAAGCCGACCACCCGAATCATAATCTGGTCGATGCCGCGTACATGGCCTGGGCTAAAAAGCGAAATTATCGGGTAAACGTTTGGACGGTTGATGATCCGGCTGAAGCCTTGCGTCTGGTTGGGCTGGGCGTTCGCGGGCTAATCACCAATAAACCGGGGTTGATTCGAGACAGTCTGAATAACCGGTAAACAAGAGGTTCCAATGCGCGTTAAGGTTATCTTGAATCCTTATGCAAACCGTTGGGGGGCGCAGGCGCGGGAAACGGCCGTTACCAATGCCTGCCAGGCTGCCAGTTTAGACCATGAGATTTATGTTACGCAAGGACCGGGGGAAGGCACGTCGATGGCCAAGGCTGCGGCCGCTGAAGGGTTCGACGCCGTGATCGCCGCTGGCGGCGACGGGACTATCAGCGAAGTGGCGAACGGCCTGTTGGCTGCGGCGCCAGACGCTTTGCCAACCATTCCGCTTGGCATTTTCCCCATCGGCTCCGCCAATGATTTTGCCAAAATGCTTCAATTTCCTGAAAATCTGGATGCCGCTGCGCAATATATGACCACCGGCCAAACGCGCCAGATTGACGTGGGAAGGCTCGATGTAGACGGCCGTATCCATTATTTTAACAATAACAGCGCCCTGGCTATGGAACCAATGGTTACGCTAGAGCACATCAAAATAACCCGCATCAGCGGCGAAATGCGTTATTACGTCGCTTTGGTAAAAGGTATCATCAAATTGAAGGCGTGGGAGATGGATATTGTGTGGGATGACGGCCGTTTTCAGGGGCCGACATTTTTGCTCTCTATCTGCAATGGGCCGCGTACCGGCGGTTTTATGATGTCCCCCGGCGCAAAATTTGACGATGGGCTGCTGAATTACGTCCTTGCTCCCAAAGTGCCAAAAACGACCTTCCTGGCGATGCTGCTGCGGTTGCTGCGCGGCACTCATCTAGAACACCCCAAAGTGATATCCGGCGCGACGCGGCGGTTAGAGATCCACAGCCAGCCAGGCACCCCGATCCATGCCGACGGGGAAATTCTCAGCGAGGCGGCCCAGCATATTTTGTATGAAGTTTTGCCAGACAAACTGACATTGTTAGGAAAGTAAACCAGGGGCTAATTGCAGTTCTTGGTAGAGGCGGTTTAAATTGGCCCGATGCAAATCGACAACAAGGCCGTTCAGAGGAATACGCGATTTTCCGCACGCTTCAATGTCTATCTTGTCCAGAGCATCCGGGGACTGCCCTTTCTCTAGAATCTGAGCAACTGCTTTTTTGATATTGGCCAGATAAGCCAGATCATCTTCGATAACGGCCTGTACTTCGCCGCGTAAAATCACTTCGCCGTGTCCCCGAACCACTGTGTCCGGTTCTAAAGCCAGAATGTTGTGCAGAGAATTTACCAGATTTGCGTGGCTGCCATCGAAGAATGTTGGCACGGGCATGGCATTGTCGGCGGCAAATAAAATGTGGTCGTTGGTGACGTAAACGGCCGTCATATCTGGGCTGTGTCCGGGCAAATGGTGCAAAGACAGCGTCTTTCCGCCAACATACAAATTCATCACGCCTTCTTCGTATACCAAATCGGGCAGCACAATGTCCACTTCAGCCAGGTCGGGCAGCTGCGTTTTAGCGTCTTCCAGCCCTTCGCGCCCGACTGTGTCTAACAGTTGACGGCACAATCGATGGCTTATCACCTGCGCATGAGGGAATAAATAGGTTCCTTGCGAATGATCAGCGTGATAATGCGTATTGATCACGTATTTTATGGTATGCCCGAGCCGATCCTCCAGAAACTCTTTGATGGCCATCGTCTCTTCCGGATAGTAGAGTGTATCCACAAGGACAACACCTTCCTTCGTAATGATGGCGCCGGCAGTTACCTGGGCGTAAAGTTTGCTCGTAAAAACATAGATGTCGTCAGCGATGCGCTCACGAATCATAAGCCAATTCAATGTCCCTTGTTGTGTGATTGATAGAAACAAAAACCCCTGATACGAAATCAGGGGCTTTAACCTGTGCTCATGAAGAGTGGTTAGTCTGCTTATAGAAAAAAGCAGACACCCCGCCATGCCGTGTGAACCTCAGATGCTTGAACCTGCTTATGCAGGTGGGAACGTTCTCGCGAGGACTCTGCCTGGCCGCTAGGCTACTACATCCCCTCTGCGTATTGTCCGATTCCCTATCAAGTGGCGTTGGCTCAACTTAGAAGCCCATCACGCACATCGCAGGGATGAATGGATACTAGCACACTCAATTGGCAGGTGCAAGGTTTGTTAACGAAATATGGGTGTAGCTGGTTATGGGTGACCGGGCGGTATGGGCGGCTGTTGGCGGGGGTAACGGCCGTTACCCCTCCGCTCCATTTTCTTGCGCGCACAACCCTAAAATTTCAGCGGCGATGGCCGGGTTTACGGGAAAATGTTGGGTTAAAAAGGAGAGGATTGCGCGCGCGGCGGCAGGGCTGTTCTCGTACCCTGGCAAAAAATCGGGCAGGCGCTGGCTGAATTGGGGCAGGCGCTGCTCGATGCGCCGTTCGGGGGCGAAGGGGTCGGGCAGAGATGGCTGCGCCGCTTCCAGGCGCGAAGCCAGATCGGCGAGGCGGTCGACGGCATAGCCCTGGATGAATCGCATGGCCGACAGCTTTTCGCCACGGCGGAAACGGCCTAACCCAACGTACAAGTTGGTAAGCGCTTCGCCGACGAGCCATTCGTTGGTGGGGGAGGGTGTGGTGGGGGAAGACGGCCGTTCCCCATTCGTCACCAGCCGGTTATCAAATTCGGCGGTTTGCCAGATGATGCGCACGGCCGTAAAGCTGGCTTGCGCCAACTCCGCCGGCTCAAAAACCGCAAATTCACAAAAAATGCCGTCGGCAAACAACAGCTTGTAGCCATCGGCCGTGTTTTGGAAAGCATACGCCACCGGCGCAATTTCCGATAACCAGGTCAGGTCGGTGATATAGCGGGTTTTGCTGCCTGGCTGCACAATGGCGAAAAAATCCAGGTCGGAATATACATCCAGGCGCGTCAGTTCCGCGCCTGCAGAGCCAAGACCCAGCAGCGCCAGCCCGTCGCTGCGGCGGGCAAGCGACTGCCCGATTTCCTCTAAGCGCTGCTGTAAAAGGTGGGGAGAAGTGGTCATAGGTGAAAAAGCTACTCGCCGTTGGGCGGGAAAATCACCGATTCTTTGCCCGCCAATTTTTCCTGAATGCGTTCGACGACGATGTCCAAATGGCGTGGTTTTTGCACAAAGTTGAGATCGGCCGTGGGAATGGTGAGGACGGGGCAAAGATCAAATGTGTTCAGCCATTCGTCGTAAAAGGTTTCCAACAGGTGCAGGTAATCGGCGGTGATGCCGCTTTCCATTTCGCGGCCACGGCTGTGGATGCGTTCCATCAACACAGGCACCGGGCATTGCAGGTAAAGCAGCAGGCTTGGCGCGGGCAAACTGGCAGCTACTAATTCATACACCTGGCGGTATGCTTGAAAATCTCGCTCTTTGAGGTTGCCCATGTGCAGTAAGGCGCGGGCGAAGATGTAGGCGTCCTCGTAGATGCTGCGGTCGGCAATGGCTGATTCTGGTTTGTTGAAGAGTTCGATGTGCTGCTGGGCGCGATGGCCCAGAAAAAACACTTGCAAATGGAACGACCAGCGCGCCATATCGCCGTAAAAATCTGGCAGATACGGGTTGTCCATGACCGATTCGTAGCCGGTACGCCAGCCCAGGCGTGCGCCAATGCGCTCGGTGAGCGATGTTTTGCCGGCCCCGATGTTGCCGGCGACGAGGATGAAGCGTTTGGTCATAGTAGGATGGTGGGTGATGGTGGTTGGCGAAGAAACCAGCCGCCATCACCCGTAAATGATCAACTGTTCTGCTGTACTTTTGCCCAGGTGTCGCGCAAGCCGACGGTGCGGTTGAAGATGAGGTTGTCTGGTGTGCTGTCGCTGTCGACGACGAAGTATCCCTGACGCATGAATTGGAAGCGGTCGCCAACCTGGGCTTCGGCCAGGTTAGGCTCTAATTGGCAGCCGGTGAGTACTTCCAGCGAGTCCGGGTTCAGGTTGGCGGTGAAGTCGACGCCGTCGGCGGTGTTTTCGGGGAAGGCGTCGGTGAACAGGCGGTCGTAGAGGCGCAGTTCGGCGCTGACGGCGTGTTGGGCGGATACCCAGTGGATGGTGCCTTTGACTTTACGGCCGTCGCTCGGATTTCCGCCGCGAGACTCCGGATCGTAAGTGCAGTGCAGGGTGGTGATGTTGCCGTCGGCGTCTTTTTCGGCCGCGTCGCAGGTGATGAGGTAAGCGCCTAACAGGCGTACTTCGCGCCCTGGACCCAGGCGGAAGAAGTTTTTGGGCGGGTTTTCCAGGAAATCTTCCTGTTCGATGTAAATTTCGCGCGAGAAGGGGACGACGCGGGTTTCGCTGTTTTCTTTGTCTTGCGGATGGGTGGGTACTTCGAATTCTTCCACCATGTTTTCGGGGTAGTTGGTGATGACGAGTTTTAACGGCCGTATCACCGCCATCGCGCGCGGCGCAAACTGGTTCAAGTCGTCGCGCAGGACGTGCTCCAGCATTTCGATTTCCACCGTGCTGTTCGATTTGGCTACGCCAATCAGTTCGGCAAATTTTTGCATGGTTTCTGGCGTGTAACCACGGCGGCGCATGCCGCGAATGGTAGGCATGCGCGGGTCGTCCCAGCCATCGACGAACTTTTCTTCTACCAGACGGCGCAGTTTGCGCTTGCTCATCACCGTGTAGGTGAGATTCAGGCGGGCAAATTCGATTTGCTGCGGCGCGTGTATGCCCAGGTTTTCAATAAACCAATCGTACAGCGGGCGGTGATCTTCAAATTCCAGCGTGCAAATCGAGTGGGTAATGCCTTCGATGGAGTCGGATTGACCATGCGCCCAGTCGTACATGGGGTAGATGCACCATTCGCTGCCCGTGCGCGGGTGCTCGGCGTGCAGGATGCGGTACATCACCGGGTCGCGGAAGTTGATGTTGGGTGAAGCCATATCGACTTTGGCGCGGAGCACCCGCGAACCGTCGGGGAATTCCCCTTTTTTCATGCGCTCAAATAAATCGAGATTTTCGTCTACAGATCGGTCGCGATACGGGCTGTTTTTGCCCGGTTCCGTCAGGGTGCCGCGATATTGGCGGATTTCTTCGGCTGTCAGATCGTCGACGTAGGCTTTGCCGTCTTTGATGAGCTGGATGGCCCATTGGTAAAGCTGCTCGAAGTAGTCGGAGGCGTAAAAGAGGCGGTCTTCCCAATCGGCGCCCAACCAGCGCACATCTTCGGTGATGGCGTCGATGAATTCTTGTTCTTCTTTGAGCGGGTTGGTGTCATCGAAGCGCAGGTTGAATTTGCCATTGTAGCTGCGGGCGATGCCGTAATTGAGCAGGATGGATTTGGCGTGGCCGATGTGGAGGTAGCCGTTGGGTTCCGGGGGGAAGCGTGTTTGGACACGGCCGTGGAAACGGCCGTTACGCATATGCTCGTCAATGATATTAGAAATAAAGTTCGAACTCGTTGTTTCTTCGGTCATGATCAGGCTCCGTTGGGAGTTTAAAAGATTTTAAATAGGAGACGACAGGATGAGGGTTTGGGTTATTCAGACTGGACAATTTTGATCAACACGCCGGCTTCGCCCTGGTAAACTTCTACCTCTTTGGCGTCTTTGAACAAATACGCGGGCACGGTAATGCCTTTTTCGGTCACGTCGGTTTTCATCACAAATTGATCGAAGCTGGCTTTTTTGCCGCTGTTGGCCCGGTTGAGCGTTGCCAGAATGATGACGGCCGGAATGGCAATAAGCAGACCGATTCCCATCACGATTAACAATAAATTACCCATGTCTTGCCTATTCCTTGCAGAAGATTTGCGGATATGGCTGGTGGGCCGAGAAACGGCCGTCTCGCCAAACCCGGTTGATTATAACTGAGGGGCGTTTACTCTGCACGTCCTGAAAACCAGGTAATAAACCCGCCTGCTCATGTGCTGCTCATCGGGCCTATACAGGATCTCAATCCGCTCTTAACATTTTCTGAATAACTTACCGGTATCTTATAGCCATGATGAATTGAGGCCGCAAACGGCCGTCGCCCACAAGGGCGCGAATAGTTTCAGTATAAGGAGATACAAAATGTTGAAAAGAATATCGTATATGGTAATGGGTGGATTGATTGCTCTGGCAGTTGTGTTTGGCGGGTTTGCCGTTTATGCACAAACGGCCGATGAAGGCACGACCACGGCGACGCCAGTTCCTGGCGACTCAACGCAAGATGGCCTGCTGCCCGGTTTTCCAGGCCGCGACGGCCGTTCCGGCGACCCGCGCGGTTTCGATGGGCGCGGCGGTTTAGGCGTCGATGGCGACGCTTTATTGGCCGAGGCTCTGGGCATTACCACGGATGAACTGCAAACCGCCCAAGACGCCGCCCGTACAGCGGCCATCGAACAAGCCGTAGCCGACGGCCTGCTGACCCAGGCCCAGGCCGATGCCCTGATTAGCGGCGATGCTGGTATCCGAGGCGACAGGGGTTTTGACGGCCGTCATGGGTTTGGCGGCGCGGAAATGGACACCTATCTGGCCGACGCCTTAGGCATCACCACGGCGGAGTTAGAAGCCGCTCAAGACGCCGCCCGCGCTGCGGGTTTGGCGCAAGCCGTAGCCGACGGCACGATTACCCAGGAACAGGCCGACCTGATGGCCGCCGGTCAGGCTTTGCACGATGCCATTGACGAAGATGCGATAATGGCCGACATCCTCGGCGTGACGGTGGAAGAATTCCAGGCAGCCAAACAGGCCCACACGGTGCAGGATTTGGTGGACGCCGCCGGTTTAACCCAGGCTGACCTGACGACGGCCGTGCAAGCTGCTTATGACGCCGCCGTACAACAAGCCATTGCCGATGGTATCATCACGCAGGAACAGGCCGATGCGCTGGCGAACGGCCGTGGTTTTGGCCTCGATGGATTGGGTGGCCCGGGCGGTGGGCACGGTGGGCGCCAACGGGCACGTAGACACCAAGACGGTGCAGCAGCCCA